>NZ_JBPXRO010000051.1:0-24732 GCF_051842875.1 Neobacillus sp. C211 | reverse complement strand
GCAAGTTCGCTCGACTTGCATGTATTAGGCACGCCGCCAGCGTTCGTCCTGAGCCAGGATCAAACTCTCCAAGAAAGTTGATTAGCTCATTTTGTTACGTTGGCTTAGTTTCTTAATTGAAACTAAAAGTTTTTTGTTTGTTTGCACGATTTTGTTTGTTTAGTTTTCAAAGAACAAATCTATTATTCTTGTTTGTCAACCAATCAAGTGATTAGCGACTCTTATTATTCTAGCATAACACTTTTTTAATGTCAACTTCATTCGAAATAACTTCTTACATCTCTTAAACTAGTTATTCCTTAGCAGCGACAATGAATATCATACTACCCCATCACTAATTCGTCAACCATTTCTTTTCGATTTTTTATAAATTGGCTGTGTTAAACTTGGCTGTTGATTTCCGCTTCAGGCGCTTCACTCCAATCAACATGTGCCAAAATCAACAATGAGCTTTAACATAGCCATAAATTATATAGCACTTTGTAATGGGAAAGCCAGAAAAGATTATTAAATAGGTTTAGATAAGAATTAATAGGAAAAAATATACTTTAGTATTCCGTTCTTATAATAAAGGAGATGACTATAAATTGAGTATGAAAAAAGACGATGAAAGTGGATTGATTACTCCTGTGGAACAAGAGCAAAATCAATCGGTTTTGGATGAGAAATTGCCTGAATTTGATGTGATTGGAACCGCACTTAACGATGTTTAATTCGAAAACCCTTTGCAAAAAGAGAAATCCTCTTTGAATGCAAAGGGTTTTTTCACCTTTTAATTGCCCTTAATATGACGGCTTCCCCGACGAAGGAGATAATTTGATTATCCCTTATGGTAATTTTAAATTTCTCTTTTACTTTCGGGGATGCATTAAGGATGAATTGAGTTAATTTATCTTTTTCATCTTCAGGTAAATTCATGCGATTACACCAAGGTTCGTAATGAAAGGTTTTTTCAAAGCGGTGCCATTCAAAAATTTCAAAACCGGAAATTTCAAGCATCCGGAGCCATTCACTTTTCTTCCAAGCCCGGAAATGACTGTAATCCCGCCATTTTTCGATGGTATTATAAAATAGATCATAGTCCTCTTCCTCTGGAACGACATTATCATCAAGTAAAAACTGACCTGATGGCTTGAGGACGCGGTGGACTTCTTCCACAAACTTATTTACATCCGGGAAATGATGTGGAGCAATCCGGCAAGTTACAATATCAAATACTCCATCTGGAAATGGAAGAATTTCTGCATCCCCAACTTTAAACTCGACATTTTGATGCCCATTACCTAAGATATATTTTTGAGCTGCAACTAACATTTCAGGTGTCAAATCTAAAGCCGTTACTTTTTTTACACAAGATGCAAATGCATTTGCAGTATGACCGCCGCCTGTGGCAACATCTAATAACTCTTCTTCTCCGGTTACCGTCGCAATTTCCAAAAGCTTTTGTAAGTCATTGCCATCTTTGTGGATAGCACTACTAACATAGGAATCTGCACTTTTTCCAAACTGTTGTTGTACATCCTTTTTGATATCCATGTCATTTCTCCCTCCGTGACTTCTATTTAATAACTATAAAGCAGTTACTTCATAAAGAAAATGACAGGTATTTTATGTTTTACAATAAGAAAAACTAATTGAATTTATCAATCCATTTCAAGAATTACTGGGCAGTGGTCACTCCCCATCACATTGCAATGAATATCCACATTCTTGAGTCGTTCCCGCAATCTATCGGAAACAATAAAGTAATCAATCCGCCAGCCAATATTTTTTTCCCTGACTTTTGCCATGTAGGACCACCAGGTATAAGCACCTTCCTGCTCCGGATTAAAATGACGATAGCTGTCAACAAAGCCTTCAGCAAGTAAAGAGGTCATTTTCCCACGTTCTTCTTCCGTAAACCCGGAATTCCCATTATTGGATTTTGGATTTCGCAAGTCAATTTCCTGATGAGCGACATTCAAATCCCCACATAAGACGACGGGTTTCAGTTTATCTAATTCCTTCAAATGCAGTAGGATCCGATCCTCCCAGTCCAAACGATAGTTGATTCTCGCTAAATCTCTTTGTGAATTAGGGGTATAGACATTAACTAAGAAAAAGTCGTCAAACTCTAATGTAAGAATTCGTCCTTCCCCTTCAGTCTCATCCGTTCCTACCCCATATCGAACAGAAAGCGGTTTCTTCTTAGTAAACACTGCTGTACCGGAGTAGCCTTTCTTGATTGCATAATTCCAGTATTGGTGATATCCAGCCAACTCAAGACTAATTTGCCCTTCTTGCAGTTTGGTTTCCTGCACACAAAAAATGTCTGCATCCACTTCATCAAAATAATCCAAAAAACCTTTTTTAACGCACGCCCTAAGGCCATTAACATTCCAAGATACTAGTTTCATGTTAACTTTTCCTTCTCTCCCTTGCTAACTGGTTATTTATTAATGTTTGATAGGAGACATTTTATCAGTTAAGGAGGATTTGGGAAAGAAATATGACCCCCCATAAGATGGATTATTAGTCCAACTTATGAGGGGTCACTTCACTCAGCTGCCTTTTTTATATGGTATAAAATACTTTTCAGGTAATTTGCCGGAAAACAGCTTGGAAACAGGGACTATTTTTATATTTCGTTTATTAAATTCGTCCACCGCCTGAAAGACACCAATCGAACATACTTTTCCGGTTATACCTACATGCCCAATAGCAATACCTGTACCTTTTATTTCAGTAACCTTCGCTAGTCTAATCATTTGTTTTCGAACATGTGCTGAAGAGGATATGTCGTCTAGAAATACATCTCTTTTTAGGATGGGTACACCCAGCTCTTTGGCTATTTCGGGAAATTTCGTATTTGGACTAGTGGCACTATCGATAATAAATAATCTTCTTTCCTTAGCAACCTCAACAATTGCACGAACTATTTCTTTATTTTCAACCGCAAGTGAGCCCATATGGTTATTGATGCCTACAGCATATGGAACATCTTTTATCGCGTCCTCTACAATTTGTCTTACATCGGCTGGTGAAAGGTCATTCGTAATTGGCCTTGGCCCAAGCCAAGATCTTTTTCCTCTTTTCGGTTCCATGGATAAATGAATCATTACTTCGATGCCATATTTATGGGCCCATTCCGCATGTTCTGTCGAGTGTTCTGCAAACGGCATGACTGCAGCAGTAATCGGAATTTCTCCTTCAAGGAAGTCACGCACTCCACCTGTTCCACCGCCGAAATCATCAATGATAATCGCAGCCCTTAATTCTTTGGGTTCATTTTTTTCGGCCGATGTCGGTTGTTGAAATGTAAATACCATGAATGGAATAAGCATATAAATAAATTTTTTCATAAATGACCCCCAACTTTGATTTTAGAGGTTAATTTGCCCTAAGTGATTATAAATTAGACAAAAAAAAGAGAGCTGCAAGAGCCCTCCTGAGTTATCTATTCTTGATCATATACCTTTACTTCTACCATTTTATCACCATTGCGCATGGATTTTGCAGTTTCAAGCCCAGAAGTCACTTGTCCAAACACGGTATGAACACCGTTTAGATGCGGCTGTGATTCATGAACGATAAAGAATTGGCTTCCTCCAGTGTTTTTGCCTGCATGTGCCATGGATAATGCACCAGGTACATGTTTGTGAGGATTCCCTTCTGTTTCACATTTAATTGTGTACCCAGGTCCACCAGTTCCACGACCTTCAGGACAGCCTCCTTGACTTACAAACCCTGGAATAACTCGGTGGAAAGTTAATCCATTGTAAAATCCTTTGTTAACCAATGATTCAAAATTCTCAACTGTCCCTGGTGCTGCTTCTGGATATAAATCAAATTCAATTTTTTCTCCGTTTTCCATCAAAAAATGACCTTTTTTCGCCATTGAAAACACTCCTTTATGTAAAAATCATTTTTATCATACACTTTTCAAAAAAGAAATGAAAGTTTGAAACACCAAATTTCTTCCTTTCAGTTATATTTCTCCTATGGTTGTGGTAATATAATAGTACCCCTTCCGAACATTCGCTTGTTGCGGGACACTTAACCACTGTACGGACGGAAGGGGCAAGGTGTAACAATTCAATTGTTGCATCACGAAAGCCGAGACGAAAGTCTCGGCTTTTTGTATGTTAGCCTTTTCGTATAGCCATCCAAGTGTAGAAAGAATAAAGAATCGTTAAAAATAACAGGTAACCAAAGAACGTGTAGAGATGTGACCAGTTCTCAGTGTGGTCAAACCAGCCGAACACTTCCGTTAATTTTTCTAGAATGGGCATCAAAAGACTAATAAATAAGATAAGGCCCACTTTCCCCCATTTGTTCACCTGGTTCATCATTCGCAGAAAGACGAATACAAACACTGGCAGCACCACGAGTGTAAATACAATATTGATGGAGAAAATAGTGGGCAACGGCCTCACGGGGAACCGATATATGTGTTTTCCAACGAAAAAAAGATCTAAATACGTAGCGAGCAAGGAAGCCAAAAATACGGCTGCGAGGGATGGGTTAGTCCAAAATCGATATGGCTTTTTTGGCGATGGCAGCGAGCTCGAGTCGTTCAAGTGTTTTACAGTATTCATTTTTAATCTCCCCGTCAATTTTTTCATTGTCATCCATTAAATAATCCACAACACGATCATCTTCAAACCAGTCCCCTTTTTCAGCCTCCGTTTGACTTATATTCTTCCAAGCATATTCAAGGGCTGGACTATAAATTTTCCTTGCTCGCGGCCGGAGCTGACAGGCCTTTAAGCGGGTTTGATAGGCAAAGCCGGGTATTCCCTCGTTGATGTTATTAAAAATTTGCGGCCAGTAATCCTTTCTGGAGCCTGTATGAGGATGGGTTTTAGCCCATTCCAAGACTAGTTTTAAACGCTCCTGGTTTTTAAAAAGGACATCATATAATCTTTTTCCAAGTAAAATTCGTTCATTTAATGACTCAAACTGATGAAGTGTTTGCCCAGCAAGGTTTCTTTTTCCATAAGGAAAGAGGATATGGTTAAAAGAAAGCAAGTCCTGGAGAATAAATTCAAATTTATTTAACACTCCTTTTTGATAAAGTGGATTCTGAATCACCCTTTTTTCCAAATAACTCTGTTCATTTATTATCAATGCAATGGCAAGAATATAGGTTTCTTGATGAAGCCAAAAGCGATTCCAAATCGTTTCCATAAAAGTAGAAATATTTAGATAAGAACTTAAATGAAATAACGGTTTATGTTGCTTTAAGCTTTCCCTATATAACAAAAATTGTGGATAGACGTCTTGGAAAATGAGCCAATTCCCACGCTCTAAAAAAGCAAAAAAAGTTTCTCTTTCTTTTTTCGAGAGTAAACGGGTGAGAAATTCTCCTTTCAGGTCGGTCATATTCCAGCCACCGTTCCGGGAGACCATATGCCCGAGAAAAGCCCAATGGATTTCAGGGAAGTGAAGATAAAAGTCAAGGTATGCCTTCGTTCTAGTGACATTATTTAAGTTATGCTCCTTTGTCTCAGTCTTTATTTGTTCTAAAAGGCTCGCTTCCCCTCTCGTTATTTTTGGCGGCAAACTTGATTGTTTGCCCTTCATTTTTAATTCTTCCCTTATATATTCCAGTGGTGACTTCTCGCGATTCCTCTTAAAAAATATGGCACATTACCTCCTTTGCGTATTCTCCTTCCACCAATGGAATATGTATGAATGAGAATAATTTTCTGGGAGAGGAATGAGTACTTACTTATGAGTAATACAAAAAAAGGCATCGATTGGATTATTAAGAAGCTTCGGAAAGACCAATCTCCCGATGGATCTTGGAATTACCCCTTTGAAACAGGACAGTCAACAGATGCCTATATGATCATTTTATTGCGGACATTGGAATTAAATGATGAAGAATTAATTCAAGGCTTGGTTTCGAGGATCTTTAGTAAACAAGGTGAAAATGGAGCATGGAAGCTTTATTATGATGAAGGCGAAGGGAACCTCAGCGCGACCGTGGAAGCTTATTACGCCTTATTATATTCAGGGTATGTTAAGAAGGATGACAAACGATTGCGTGCTGCGAAAAGATTTATTATCTCCAAAGACGGCTTAGAGGAAGTTAGTATCTTTACTAAAGTGATGCTTTCTTTAACCGGTCAATATATTTGGCCCGATTTTTCTCCTCTTCCGGTTGAATTCATACTCTTGCCACACTACTTTCCGATTAATTTCTATTCCTTTTCTGTCTTTGGCAGAGCCAATCTTACTCCGATTATTCTTCTCGCCGACAAAAAGTTTTTTATAAAGACAATGAAAAGCCCTAATCTTTCAGAACTACATCTACACCGCAATCAGGAAAAACCTTGGTTTCGATCCAATGAATATCGTTCCTTGTTGTCATTTATCGAGGATGGAGTTAAAAGATTAATGGGTCTACCCGAGCAGCTCCATCAGCTAGCGATAGAACGGGCCAAAAAGTATATGTTGGACCACCTTGAACCAGATGGCACCTTTTACAGTTACTTCAGTAGTACCTTTTTAATGATTTTTGCCCTACTCTCCCTAGGATATAAGAAAACGGATCCGGTGATATCAAAGGCCGTGAAAGGATTGATTGCGATGAAATGTGAAATCAACGGAAGCCCCCATATGCAGTACACCACAGCGAATGTCTGGAATACCTCTTTGATTGGTTATGCCCTCCAGTCAGCTGGTGTTTTAGCAGACGATCCAATGGTCATGAAGGCCAATCGTTACCTGTTAGACCATCAGCATCATAAATTCGGGGATTGGGTGATTCATAATCCAAAGACAATGCCCGGCGGCTGGGGGTTTTCCGATGTAAATACGATGAATCCGGATGTCGATGATACAACTGCCTCGCTCCGCTCTATTTCAAGAATTGTTCCGCATGAAAGACATGCCTGGGACCGAGGTCTGGGTTGGCTTTTATCCATGCAAAATGACGATGGTGGCTGGGCAGCGTTTGAAAAGAACATCAATACAAAGTTATTCGAGTTCCTCCCAATTGAAAAAGGCGAATTTTTACTAACAGATCCTTCCTGTGCAGACATCACAGGGCGAACCATAGAATTTTTGGGGAATTACACGAATTTATCAAGAGACCACAAAGCGATCAATAAAGGAGTTAACTGGCTTTTGAAAAATCAACTGAAGGATGGTTCTTGGTATGGAAGATGGGGGATTTGTTATTTATACGGAACTTGGGGAGCAGTAACTGGTTTGTTATCCGCAGGGGTCCCTACTAGTCATACAGCAATCCAAAAGGCTGTGAATTGGATTCAAGGGATTCAAAATGAGGATGGCGGCTGGGGGGAGTCATGCCATAGTGATAGCGAAAAAGCATATGTGCCATTACGAGCAAGTACCTTAACGCACACAGCTTGGGCACTCGATACCCTGCTAACCACTTCAGAAAAACCAACCACACAGATTCGAAAGGGGATTTCCTATTTATTAACGTCACTTGAAAAACAAGATTGGACCACTAATTATCCAAAAGGTCAAGGGATGGCCGGTGGTTTTTACATTCACTATCACAGTTATCGCTACATTTTCCCTCTTTTGGCTTTGTCACACTATCAGAAAAAATTTGAGTCGTGAAAAAAATAAAACATCGAAGGCAGCAGTTTAAACCTTCGATGTTTTTATTCTGTTAGGATTGGGACAAGCGCTTTATAGATGTCAACAATTTCCTCCATCTTCATTCGAACCAGACCACTGGAAGAAGGAGCAACGAAATCAACTACTCCAGGTACAAATCCGTTGGGTTGCTTCCCCCACTGAATCACTTTTAAGCCACTGTATTGCTGGTAAACTCCCTTTCCAACAAAGCAAACTACCTGCGGCATTAACTGTTCGACCTTTTTCTTTAAGATTTCTCTTCCCTTCACGTACTCCTCTTTCGTAATTTCATCCGCTGCCTTTGTCGGCCTTTGAACGATATTTGTAAAGCCATATCCTAAATCTAAAAGTTTCGCATCTTCAGTTGCGTCATATTTCCTCGGCGTTAACCCCGCTTCATACAAGATCCTCCAAAAACGATTGTTGGGATTAGCATAATGATGCCCGAGTTCACTAGATCGAATGCTTGGATTAAAGCCAACAAATAAAACCTTTAAATTTTCCTTGAGATGATCACTGATGGGTTTCATAAAAAATCTCCTTATTTACCTAGCCTTTTTAGATTTACCAATTGTTCCATCGTTATGTAATATTTACTTTATTTAGTTCTGCTTAATGTAATTAGTGGTCATCAGACTTGCTAGTAGCCCAACAATCGCTACGATGACCAGCGAATAAAAAAGTTTCACATCCTGCAGGAGAAAGAGGCCGGTAATAATGATAACGGCATCCATTGCAAACATAATGACGCCAACATTCACTTTTGACCATTTGGCAATGATTAGTGCTAGCAGGTCCATACCGCCTGGACTAATATGATTTCTAAGCATTACCCCAACCCCACTCCCAATAATCACAGCTCCTACAATTACACTGCTGATGATAGGCAAATGAAATATTCCATTTAATGGCATGAACAATTCAATCATAAGACCGGTACAGAGCGCTCCTATTACACCATTGATAAAATAAATGGGGTCAGATTTAAAGGCGAACATATAAACGGGGATATTTAGAAAGATAAACGTGATTCCGGTTTTAAAACCCCAAATATATTTTAACAACAGGCTAATACCTAAAAATCCTCCATTAATTAAATGCAAAGGAAGAATAAACCCGTTAATGCCAATCCCAATCATGGTGCTCCCAAATCCGATTATAGCCAATTTTTTCAGCATGTGATCATCCCTTGTCCAAGTTCTTTACTACCACTAATATGAAAGATAGTGGTACTTCATTCAAAGGGATTTTCTTTAGCCCCAAAAAACCGAAAAAACGGAGACGCAAAGGACTCCGTTTTTTAAGCAATCGCTGTTCGATTTGGTTTGGATTTTCGGGCTTGTTTTACTAAGGAAACTAATATCGTTAAAATGGGTAAAATCCATAAAAATAGAGCAAATGGCAGATAATCCATGATCGGTATACCAACGATCGTGCTGCACATGATGGCGAGAACACTCCACGGAACTATCCCCGGAAATAGCATCGTCGAATCCCCCATCACTCTAGCTAGCTCTGCTTTTCCATAGTTACTAGACCAATGAGGAAGGAAGGATCTCCCTGTTAGAATAATGGGCAGGGTTTGATTTGCTGCTATTAAAGTGATCAAAAATGTCGCCAAAAGCGTTTTAAGGGTGTCACCAGTCAGAGATCGAGATGATTGTAACCATTTATCTAAATAAGGCTGAATGACATTCATTTCTTCTAAAAGGCCATTATATGCCCCTGCCAAGGCTAAAAATAGGAGCAATTCGTACATATGAAGGAATCCTCCCCCAAACCCATCGATGCCACCCCACAAAGAAAAAACGAGTTTTGTATATGAAATTCCACCGAATAATGCAATCACCGAAGCTGATAGAATACTAGTTAAGAAAGCATAAATGATACTAAACTGTAAAAGAACAAATACGATTAAGATGATTGGCGGGATTAATTTAATCACTGAAATTTCATGCAAACTTAGTGGTTGGGAATTTGAAGCAGTTGTCTCAGAGATCAGATAGTCAGCCATTCCATAAAAGCAAAAGCATAAAATAATAGCCAAAAGCGTGGTGACAAGCATCGCATTCCATTGTCTTTTCACCGGCAATTCAACCGTATGTGACAAAAGTTGATGGGCACTTGAAAACGGCGAGGTCCGATCGCCTACAAACGCTCCTGAAACCAATGCGCCAGCCACCATTTCAACAGGAAGGTGAAGAACGATTGCCGTCCCAATAATAGGTATGCCAATCGCACTCAATGTCCCAACAGTCGTTCCAAGTAGCATCGAGAATACCATGGCGCTTAGAAAGGATAAGACAAAGAAATGATTTGGTATGATAAAATGCAAGGCGATTTTCACCATTTGCTGAATGGTTCCAGATAAGTACCAAGATGGCAGCAAGAAACTAACCAAGAAAAGAATTAAGATGACAATTTTCGTTTTATTAACACCCAAAATACTAATATGTAGAATTTGTTTTATCGATATCTCTTTTTTCTTTGCTAACCAAACAAGCATGAGGTAGCCTGGAAAAAAACCTGCCACAAGTGGGTGATGAAAGATAACTGACCAAACCACCCCTGTCAAAGTAATGATTAGAAGGAGCAACACTTGCTTTAAAGAAAAATTAATATCCATACGAACCCACCCTTTAATTAAGAAACATCTCTTATTATAAGGAAAAATGACCCTTCCGAAAAGCAATAGCTTGCCACCAATATAAAAAGAAGCCGCAAATAGACGGCTCCATTGTTATGCAAAGGTATTATAAACACTTTCACACTCTGCTGCAGTCGGTTGATAAAAACAATGCAGTTTAAACCTAGCTACAAAAGGTTGATTATACCAAGTTTGCGGACAATCTCCGGGTGGCTTAAAATACCATAGACTGAATTTTGCCGGCCAATACCTTTCACCATTAATGACTTTTTGTGCCAAACGCTTTTCTGCAGTCCTAGCTCGTTGATAAAAATATCCTTTTGTCGTTGCTTCAAATGCATGTGGTTGATAAACCATTTGTGGTATTGTTCGAAGTCCTTTAAAATCAGAACAGTTTGCACGAAGTCTATTAATTCCTACGTTTCCAACAAGGAGCATACCTTGAGTGCCTTCACCTTCAGCTTCGGCTCTAAGTAATCGCGCCATAAGATCAATATCCGATGAACTTGCCTTCACAACTGCCATCACGTCACCCCCAATTTTGTTGCTTAATATCATATTCCTAAAAGTGGGTTGGTGATATAGATTTTACGAATAACAAGAATTAGCGGAAACCACAGGGTTGTTTTATTACTTGGTCAAACAACCTGACGATCATTCCGCCAACTTGTCACTTTATCTCGCCAACCCGCTTAATGAAGGTACTTTTTACGTGAACCGAGCCTTTTTCGGTAGACAAACTTTCTAAAATCATCCTCCTTTAGATTCCCATCATAAACTAAAAAAAGTAACGATTGATATTCTGGATATCGCTCCATGACGAAAAGGGCGAACTCCTTCCGTTCGCCCTTTTGTTTCAATTTAAACTCTTCCTGGTTAATAATATCTTCAATCTTCTTTTGGTAATATGCTTTAGTATCTTCCCACTTTTCCTTTCGATTCTCCAAAACATCTCGGGCATATTCAGGTAATTTCTCAATCACAAGATCAATATAGCCTTCAGACCACATAATCATTTTATCCTTTTCAGGGAGTTCAAAGACCATATTCATCAACTCAAGATCATCCACTGTATCGTTTGCTGCATATTTCCCGACTCGATTCATCTTGCTATTCACCTCTTGATCGTAGGGTTAAACTTCTTCTAGTGTATTTTCAATATCATAGCTCTTCTTCTTGTTCTCTAGCCAGGTTGTGTACTCAGAATCGATTTTCTGATCAACTAAAGTTTCTTTAATTTCTTCCTTACTATCATTATAATTTGCTTCTTTTGCCTTCTTTTTAGCCTCCACTTTAATAATATGATACCCATATTTTGTCTTTACTGGCTTACTTACTTGGTCCACTGCCAGTCCAAAGGCCACATCTTCAAATTCAGAGACCATTGTCCCTTTGGAAAAATATCCAAGGTCACCGCCTGAATCCTTCGTGCTCTCATCGGTGGAATTATCTTTGGCTAACTCCGCAAAATCCCCGCCATCGTTGAGCTTTTGTTTGACCTCATTAGCAGTTTTTTCATCGGGAACCAGAATTTTTACTTTAATAAGGACATTTTTCTAGCTACTCCCTCCCCTTATTCCGACAGTTTTACAATTATCGTCATTTGTTTTCCGTCGCGGTAAACACCAAATTTTATTTCAGCGCCTTTGCTAACTTTTGTATATAAATATTTTCTTAAATCTGAAGAACTGGTAATCTCCGTTCCATTCATAGAGACAATAATATCCTTTATTTGCAGCCCAGCTTTTGCAGCTGCTGAATTAGGCTCAATGTTTGTCAGCATAACACCTTTTGTTGTGTTATTCGGCATGTTTTGCCAGTACATTTGTGGCACTTGATCAAGATCTGCAAGTCCTACCCCAAGATATGGTCGGTCAATTTTACCGCTTTTAATTAATTGATTCACAATTGGAATGAGGTCATTACTAGGAATCGCAAAGCCTAATCCTTCGACACCACTCTCAGAAATTTTCAAACTATTGATCCCAATCACTTTCCCTTGTGGGTTAATTAACGCACCACCACTGTTCCCTGGATTGATCGCTGCATCTGTTTGAATGACATTGGTGTCCCAATTTCCTGCTGATGTTGTGATAGCAATGCTTCGGTTCGTTGCACTGACAATTCCTTGCGTGACTGTCCTTGAGAGATCGAGTCCGAGCGGGTTTCCAATCGCATAAACCTGGTCGCCAGGGCGGAGTGTGGATGAATTACCAAAATCAGCAGTTGCCGTCACGTATTTAGCGTCAATTTTTAAGACCGCAAGATCCGTTAAGGCATCTGTGCCAACAACTTCAGCGGTCGCCTTTTCACCGTCAAACAAGGATACTTCAAGTTTCGAAGCCCCTTCAACCACGTGGTTATTGGTGACAATATACGCCATGTCACTATTTTTTTGAAAAATAACTCCCGAGCCAGATCCGCTTTCCACACTTTGTGATGAATTAGGGTTTCCATCAAAATTATTCTCTTGTTGCTGATAATTAACGATCCCTACAATGGCTTTTGATACATTTTCAACTGTATCCGCAATCGAATTAGAAGATGCGGCTGTTGGCTGAGCCACCACTGGTTTGACAGATGTTCCTTGTTGAGAACTTATTGCCCCTTGACTCTCCACCTTCGGAAAATGATTTTTTATGTAGTCTGTATGTGGCAGAATCGCTAATGTCAATACAGACCCAATTACCCCAGCGGCAAGTGTGGAGGCAAATCCTCTTACATTCCGTTTTTCCTTATACTTTTGATCCACATGGCTAGTCGTACGCGTTTGATCCATTTCTAGAGGTAATGTCGCTTCTGTGGTAGGGTCGACTTTGGTTGGTTCTCCATGTTCCTCATGATCGACAAAATTCTTCGTCTCCACTGTTACGGTCGCATCGACAGCATGCGAATTTTCTTCGGTATGGCTGAAATTGATTGTATCCATTGAATGTTCCTCAGCTTTTGTATTTTCAGTCATCTCAGATGAATTAGGTTGATTTTTTTCGAATTCATTTTCATTTATTAATTCCATCTCACTCAATCTCCTTTAAGGATTTTCTAACTTGTCTTTACTTTAACTGACAAATCTTAAGAAATTATTAACAAACTATAACGGCTTTTGGAAATATCCAAGAAATATAATCGCAACTGCGCAAAAAAGCTGCAGGCATCGGCCCGCAGCTTCTTAATACTCCCTCTTATTTTTGAAGTCGAATCACAAATTTTGTTCCTTGTCCTTCTTCACTGAAAACATTAATTTCTCCATTATGAAGGAGAACCAATTGCTTTACGATTGAAAGACCTAACCCAAATTCACCATAGGGGTTACTGGTTCTGGAAATATCAGCTTTATAGAAACGACGCCAGATGTTTTCGATATCATTCGGTTCAATACCAATTCCCGTGTCTTCCACTTCGATAATGGTTGAGTTCTTCTCTGTTCTTCCACGCAGCCAAATGGTCCCGTTCGTGGTAAATTGAATGCTATTTTTGGTAATATTAATTAATATTTGTATCAGACGGTCATAATCTGCATTGACCATGACTTCCGGTGCCGCGTCAATAACTATCCGATTATTTTTATCCTCTGCTTGAGGCATTAATTGTTCCTGAATAATTTCTAGTAACTCTACGAGCTGAATGTCTTCCCTAAATAACTGAATCTGGTTGGAGCGAATTTTGTCATAATCCAAGTTTTCATTGACCAGGCGAATGAGTCTTTTCGCTTCTTGGCTAACTAAGTTGATTCCACGCTCTTTATCTTCTTCCGGAATCATGTCATTTTTCAAACCTTCGATTACACCACTAATTGTCGTAAGAGGCGTCCGCATTTCATGGGAAACATCAGACAAAAATTGCCTTCGTCTATTTTCTAGACTTTCAATTTCCTCCATCGATGTATTAATTTTATCGACCATATGATTAAAATCGTTTGCTAATTCACCAATTTCATCAAAATTGGAGGAAGAAACGTGTACTTGATAATTCCCAGCAGAGACAAGGGAGGTTGCTTCACGTAGTCGCTTAATCCGGTTAACATGAATCCTCGATAAAAACCAACTCATTAGAAAGGATACAATAAGAGCAATAAGAATGGTATACAAAATAAACTGATTGACACGTTGAATCATCGCACTTGAGCCGCTAATCGGTGAGGTTAATAGAATGCCGCCAATAAAGTTCCCGTTATCAAGATACGGTAATACAACAAAGGTAACACCTTCTTGACCGAATCGTTTAAAATCGCTATTAACCACAAGGGTACGTCCTTTTGAAATCTTATCCCAATCCTTGTCAGATAACCCCCCAATGGCTGGACCCTGTTTTCCAACGGCGTATAATTTTCCATATTGATCGAACATACTAAAGCTCATTTTTCTGGTCGCTAATACGGAGCTATATCGATTAATGATGGACTCCGTCGATTGTGGCCTTTGTTCAATCTCTGACATGATAGACTTTCCATAAGAAATGAGCTCGTTTGCTTTATTCTCATAAACCAGATTTTCAACATAATGGGCAAATAAAAGACTTAACACCAAAAAAGCAACAATAATGATACTGATATGACTAAAAAACTGTTGGTAAATATATCTAAACTTCATCCGCTTTGATTGACTCATCAAACTTATACCCTACCCCCCATACCGTATGGAAGAATGGCTGCGAGCTTGTTTCGACTTTTTTCCTCAGCCGTTTGATATGGACATCGACTGTCCGTTCATCACCGTAGTACTGATAACCCCAAACCCGTTCAAGTAGCTGCTCTCTTGAAAACACTTGACGGGGATGTTCAACCATATAGTAAAGTAAATCAAACTCCTTCGGTGTTAAGTTTGTCACCGGTGTTTCGTCCACAATCACTTCTCTCGTATTTTTACTTACCTTAAAGTGTTCGGTTTGTAGGAAATCCTCACTTTCTTTTGGCACCTGTGTTTGGAAGCGGCGTGTAACTGCCTTAATTCTCGCCATCAATGTCAGCGGACTGAATGGCTTGGTTACATAATCATCAGCTCCCATCTCAAGTCCGAGCACTTGATCTGACTCACTATCCTTTGCTGTTAACATAATGATTGGAACAGTAAAATTTTCTTGCCGGATTTTACGGCAGATCGTTACCCCATCCATTCCCGGCAGCATCCAATCAATAATGAGAGCATCCCATGTCCCTTCCTTAATGCGGTTATATCCCTCAAGGCCATCATTGACAAACTCTCCATCAATGCCTTCTTTGGCAAAAAACATTTCGATCATTGAGCAAACACTTTTATTATCTTCAATCACTAATATTCTCAAAATTAGATCAGCTCCTCATGCAACCTAAATTGTACTATTTATTTAGTTTATCTCAAATTTTAAGCATATCAACCATAAAAACAATTGTTCTCTACTAATTAATAGTTTGTTCATAGTTTATTAATATCCCCACAGAAAAAGAGGCTTGAATCACTTCAAGACCTCTTTCATACATTTATTTAACATTACGGCACTAAAATTAATTTCCCTTGTGTTTTTCGCGATTGCAGCAGAGTATGGACCTTTGCTGCATCCTCTAATGGGAATACCCCGCCAATGATCAGCTTTAATTTTCCTGCACCGAGGTATGTAAGTAACTCAACTAAGCTTGGCTGCAGTAATTCTGGTTTCCTCATAATCTGCGGTAAGAAAAAGCCGATAACTGATTGATTTCTAGCCATCAGTGATGACGGATAGAAGCGGCTTTGTTCACCGCTTGCAGCACCAAACACAACAAGGCGGCCAAATGTGGCGAGACATTTGACGGTTTTATTAAAAACATCCCCGCCCACCATTTCAAGTGCAACATTTACCCCTTTGCCGCCTGTGGCTTCAAGAACCTGCTGTTCCCAGTCCGGCTCTGTATAGTTAATTAGTACGTCTGCGCCCATTTCCTGTGCTAACGCCAATTTTTCAGTTGAGCTTGCTGTAGCAATTACCTTTCCTGCCCCAAACAATTTCGCTAACTGAACAGCAATTGTTCCTACCCCGCCTGCAGCTGCATGCACAAGGACGCTTTCGCCCTTTTCTAAACGACCCATTGTTTTTAAAATATGATAAGCACTTAAGCCTTGCAACGGCAGGGCAACGGCATTTTGGAAATCTAATTGTTCAGGAATCGGAATCAGTGAACGCTCATCTGCTAGCGCATATTCAGCGTAGCCCCCTGATTCGATTAAGGTGACAATTCTTGTACCTGGCTTAACTTTTGTGACTTGATCTCCAACTGCAGCGACCACTCCCGCAATTTCAGCACCAGGAATGAAAGGCAGCGGCGTTTTTACGACATATTTTCCTTCCCTCCGTGCAGTATCCGCGTAATTAACACCTATCGCTTTTATTTCAATTAGAACTTCATGACCGGTTGGAACCGGTTTTTCAATATCCACTAGATTCAATACTTCTGGTCCACCAAATTCTGTTAATCGAACTGCTTTCATCACTTTCATCTCCTATTTCCCTTTAAATGCTGGTTTTCTTTTTTCCAAAAAAGCGGTAATTCCTTCTTTGTGGTCAGCTGTTTGCACCATTAACGTCTGTATCAACCGCTCCTGCTCGAGGATTTCCTCAAGTGTGGATGTAAACGATTGATCAATTAATTTCTTTTGTTTTCCAAACGCTTTGCCAGGACCATGTGCCAATTTTAAGGCGAATTTCGTAGTTTCTTCTTGAAGCTTCTCTAATGGAACTAAATAATTAATCACCCCTAGTTGAAAAAGACGCTCTGCAGGGATTGGTTCTGCTGTAAAAAAGAATTGTTTCGCTAAATGCGGACCTATTAATCTTGGAAGTAAATAGGAGCCGCCCCCGTCAGATATTAACCCAACCTGTGAAAAGCTTAGGGCGAACTTACTGTCTTCCGCTGCTACTATAAGATCACAGGCCAGAGCCAAATTAAACCCTGCCCCAGCGGCAAAACCGTGAACAGTGGCGATAATCGGCTTTTCGGTTTCTTTCATCAATAAAATGAGCTCATTGAGCTTGCCGATATGCTCGTAAACTTGATTAGAGTCTGCCTGCCCCATTGTTTTGACGTCGCCTCCTGCACTAAAGGAACGACCGGCTCCAGATATAACAATCACCTGTATATCTTCATCCATCTGGGCGTTAGTAAGCGCATCCTTTAGTCCTAAAATCATCTCGGGGCTAAACGCATTTAGGCTTTCAGGACGGTTTAATGTCAAAGACAACACCGGACCTAGTTTTTCAATTAATAAATGTCCTTGGCTCATATTCATCTTCCTTTCAGTTTAGGTCATCGATCTCTGCATCCCTTTAAATAGAGTAGATTGTTTCGACTACGACTTTTCCATCTTTTAATATAGGTACAATCGAAGTTATCCCTTTTGCCGAAGCCACCATTAAGTCAGGATGCTGATTATATTTATCTAGAATTTTTCCAACATAAGAATCTAGCAGAATCTCGTAGGCGTCCTCTTGACCCCGGTAGAAATATAAAGCCGTTTTCGCTGCATCTGTTAATTCATATTCACTATTTTTCAATAAACAATCTAATAAGTGGCCGGCACCATAAAAATCTTCAAAACTCATTTCACCAGAATTTCCGGAACAAATAATTAGAATGGTTTGATCCTCACTAACTTTCTGAAGAGAACTAGCAACAGCAGGATTATTGAGCATAGATGCAATGTATACTTTATTCGCCGAAGATGATTTTCTTAACGCCACAGTGCCGTTTGTGGTGGATAAAATTAACGTTTTTCCTTTAATGGATTCCCTGATTAAGGTTGGACTAGGATAAACAAACCCATCAATCGGTTTGGCATCTAGTTCTCCAGCCAGAATACATTCATCCTGTTGGTACTGATTTGCAAGTTCGATTGCTTCCTTGCTATGCAAAACTGGAATGACTTCCTTTGCGCCATCCTTTAAGGCTGAAACAATTGTGGTTGTTGCCAGTAGTATATCTAAGACGACCGCGATTTTATTTCCATCTGCAATTTTCTCTTCTCGGATCTCTTCTTTCTTCATAAGAAGATGAATCTTAGTCATTTCTACCCAGCTCCCTTTTAAACCCTTTCATCCGCAACATTCGCTGCATGCAGAATTAAATTTTTTACAAAATAATTAAAATTGGCAAATCGTGTATCAGTGGTTTGCCCTTTTTTATAGCGGTAGTAAATTTGTTGACCAATGACAGCAAGTTTAAAATAAGCAAACGTTAAATAAAAGTTAAAGTTAGAAACATCCCTGCCACTTTTTTTCGAATAAAGATCGATACATTCATTCCTTGTTAAAAATCCATCATGGACAGCCGTGATCGGCGCCTTACCTAACCCCTTAATCAAAAGTTCAGAGTCATCGTGTTGATTCCAATAACCCATGGCCACCCCAAGGTCTGCCAGCGGGTCGCCTACCGTGGTCATCTCCCAATCAAACAGGCCAACCATATCGGTTAGATCCTCAGTAAACATGGCATTATTGAATTTATAGTCATAATGTATGATCGTCGCTTCGTGTTTTTTGGGTGTCTGTTCTACAAGCCATTGTTTTAATTGTTCAACGACAGCAATTTCCTCCGTTTTCGCCCGTTCATATCGTCCAATCCAGCCATGTACCTGCCTTTCCATAAACCCGTCCGGCTTGCTGATTTCAGCAAGACCCGTCTGTCTGTAGTCGATTGCATGCAATTCTACAAGTTTATTGACCATTACCTCCGAAAGGTGCCGACAGTGATCTTCAGTTACTGGAACTCCAACAGGGAAAAACGTGTCAATTACAAGACCATTCTTTCTTTCCATTAGGAAAAAGGGACTGCCAACGATCGACTCATTATTAGAAAAAAGAATTGGCTTTGGAGCAACTGAAAATAATGGATGCAACTCTGAAAGAATTTTAAATTCCCTTTCCATATCATGAGCCTTCGGTGCTACAGGTCCTAGAGGAGGGCATCTTAGTACAGCTTCCCAACTCCCCTTTTTTATTTGATAGGTTAAATTAGAATGCCCTGCTGAAAATTGTAAGATTTCAAGCGGACCACTTGGCAATTTTTCGATGTTTTCTTGTAAAAACTTTTCAAGGACAGGAAGGTTCAATTCCTCCCCTTTTCGGACAGGGATTGTATCTTTACTCATTCGGTGTGGCATCAGATTCCACCTTTCAATTTGGAAAATCCAAACAATACTGACCAGTTGGTATTCATCTTGAAAAAAAAGGGTAATTTCCACAAAAACCCTCTTCCCAATTTTTTCTTCAATTAACTTGGATTCCCTTTAAAATCATTTCGACAAAAATCTCTGCAACTTCCCGGTCAGAGACCCTTCCGTTTGGGTTAAACCATTGGTAGCTCCAATTGGTTATGCCAAGAATTCCCATTGTAATAATCTGCACATCTAACTCGGGCCGGAACTCACCTTTTTCTACTCCTGTCCGAATCAGGACCTCTATATTGAGACGGAATTGATCTCTTTTTTGAACAATTAATTCAATATGATCTGAACTTAAATTATTTATTTCTCTAAAGAAAATTTTTGCAGCCGCTCCTTGACTGGAAATACTTGTAATAAGCATATTAACAATCTCAAATAATTTTTCCTTACAAGACTTCGAAGCATCTTTTAATATCTGCTCCTGGTAAAAAAGTAATCCATCTATATATCCGAGGTGGATATCCATCAGCAATTCTTCCTTACTCGAAAAGTAATAGTAGAATGTACCCTTTGTCACACCAAGAGAATCCACAACGTCTTGAATTGACGTTTCGGTGAATCCTTTTTTTTCAAAAAGCCGGATGCTTTGAGCTGTAATTTTTTCCTTCACATTATGTCCTCGCATTCTGTAAAAATGTCTATTGAGAATTATATCATAATCTATAAGACCCCTATAAGCACAAACGAGGATTTCTACTATCTATACTATTTTCGGAAACATTTTCAACCATCTATAAGCTTTTATTTATTTTTCACTTCGTCCCTTATGGAACGGCGGAGAATTTTTCCAACATTTGTTTTTGGAAGTTGATTGCGGAATTCGACATTGCGCGGTACTTTATAGGCTGCCAAGTTTTGCTTACAATATTGAATTATTTCTTCTTCTGTTACGGTTTTGTCAGCCTTTATTACTATGACGGCTTTCACATCTTCTCCTCGGTACGGATCGGGAACTCCAATACAGACCGCCTCTTGTACAGCTGGATGTTCGTAAAGGACTTCTTCAATATCACGTGGATAGACATTGAAGCCACTGGCAATAATTAAATCTTTTTTGCGATCAACGATGTATAGATAACCATCCTCGTCTACCTTGGCAATATCACCCGTGTATAACCAGCCGTCACGGAGGGTATTTGCTGTTTCTTCCGGCATATTCCAATACCCCTTCATAATCTGTGGTCCCTTAATGATGACTTCCCCTAGTTCACCAACAGGCACTGCTTCAGTCCCTGTTGCTAAATCCACTATTTTGTATTCAGTGGATGGGACGCCAATCCCAACGCTGCCAGGTTTGCGTACTGAAAATGGCGGGTTGCAATGGGTGGTCGGTGAGGCTTCTGATAATCCATAACCTTCTAAGATTTTAGAACTTGTTTTCTTTTCAAAGCTGCGGAGCAGTTCAATTGGCATTGGCGCGCTTCCACTGTTACACGTTTTAATACTGTTAATCCCGTATTCTTCGGCACGAGGATGGCTTGTAATCGCTACATACATGGTTGGGACACCTGGAAAAACAGTAGGTTGTTCATTCTTGATCGTGTTTAATACTTCCTCTAATTCAAATCGAGGAAGCATGATCGATTCAGAGGCTGTAAAAATCGAAAGGTTCATACAAGAACTCATCCCGAAAACATGGGAGAGTGGAATGACCGTTAGAAAACGCTCGTTCCCGATTTCCATTTCTTCTTTAAAGAACTCGTAACACTGAGTCACATTTGCTAGAACATTTCGGTGCGTCAGCATCGCACCTTTCGATCTTCCTGTTGTGCCACCAGTATATTGAAGGACGGCTACATCATGCAGAGGGTCCAATTCAATCGGGAGAATGCTTCCGTTACTTTCCGATAAGAAGCTTTCAAAGCTTCTGTCCGGGGCAAATTCATGTCCTGGAGGCTGGAGGCTGACAACAATGATATTCTTTAGGTTGGTAAGTGCTTGAACACTTTTCACCCTCGGATAGAGGGCATCGAGAACTACAATGGTTTTCGCTTCGGAGTCCCTCAGTATATATTCAAGCTCTCGTTCGACTGACATTGGATTCACTTGGGTAACAATCGCCCCAGCCGTAAGAATTCCGTAATAGGAAATAACATATTGCGGACAGTTCGGGAGCATAATGGCAACTCGGTCGCCTTTTTGAACCTGATTTTGCTGCAAAGCAGATGTAAAGTTATGAACTAGCGAGTTTAATTGCTGATAAGAAAATTTCCTTCCATAAAAGGATAGAGCATTATTATCAGGATATTTTTCCGTTGTCTCCTGAAGAATTTGTCCTAAAGGCTTATTTGGAATCGTCACATTGGTTTCGATAGTTTCCGGATAATGGGCTAACCAGGCTTTCTTACCACTCATCGATTTTCCTCCCAAAATGTCTTATAAACTCACTAATGGTTTTTTACCATTTGCTATAGAGCATCTAAAATGCTAATCCGCCACCGTCAACAGTCGGGTTGTACCTGTAATAAAAGACACTTCATCTCAATCTAATAACACCGTATTTGCGGAATCGATATCAACGACGGCAACCCTTGATTGCTGTTTCCCTAGTTATCTCATAGTTCTCAGCCCTTCTTCAAGTCTAAATTCTATTGATATTTTCTCAATTCTAGCTTGGCAACCTGTGCACGATGGACTTCATCAGGTCCATCTGCTAATCTTAATGTTCTTGCGTTTGCCCATTGGGCAGCAAGTGTAAAATCGTTTGAAACTCCTGCAGCACCCAGTGCCTGAATGGCACGATCAAGGACACGTAATGCCATTGACGGGGCGACTACTTTAATCATAGCAATCTCTGCTTTTGCTTCTTTATTACCAACAGTATCCATCATAAAGGCAGCTTTTAAGGTAAGGAGTCTTGCCTGTTCAATTTCGATCCTAGAATCTGCAATCCATTCACCAATTACCCCTTGCTGTGCTAATAGTTTTCCAAAAGCAGTCCGTTCCTGAACACGCTTACATAATTCCTCAAGCGCTCGTTCAGCTGCACCAATTAATCTCATACAATGATGTATTCTTCCAGGCCCTAATCTCCCTTGCGCAATTGCGAACCCTCTCCCTTCTCCCCAAAGGATATTTTCTAGCGGTACGCGCACATTTTCATAGGTGATTTCTCCGTGTCCATGCGGGGCATGATCATAGCCGAATACAGGGAGCATTCGTTCAATTTTCACACCTGGGGAATCAAGTGGAACGAGAATCATCGACTGTTGTTCATGACGGTTGGCAGACGGATCTGTTTTCCCCATAACAATCGCAATCTTGCAACGAGGATCACCTGCACCAGAAGACCACCATTTCCGACCATTAATAACGTACTCATCGCGATCTCTTTCGATCCTAGCTTCGATGTTAGTCGCATCCGCTGAAGCCACAGCTGGCTCTGTCATCGAAAAGCAAGAACGAATTTCACCTGCTAACAACGGCCTTAACCATTGTTCTTTATGCTTCTCTGTCCCATAGCGTACGATAACTTCCATGTTTCCCGTGTCAGGCGCACTACAGTTAAATACCTCTGGACCTATAAGAGACCTTCCCATAATTTCACATAAAGGAGCATATTCCTGATTAGTTAATCCGGCACCCAAATCACTTTCTGGTAAAAATAAGTTCCAGAGCCCTTCCGCCTTTGCTTTTCCCTTCAGTTCCTCCATAATCGGCGGCACCGCACTCCAACGGCTTTCTTGTTCATTTAGTTGCTGCTCGTAAATACGCTCATTGGGATAAACATTCGCTTCCATAAAGGCCGTTAATTTTTCCTGTAACTCTTTCACTCGTTGAGAATATGAAAAATCCAATATTTCCACTCCCTTCCTCATACTAACCAGTTGGTATGTTGTACTTTCAATTATACCTGTAAATATTAAATATTCAAATTAATTTCTAAATATTCTATAACATTTAGTATACAGGAAAGTCTAATAGAACAAATTTTAAAAATTATCTGAGCTAGAAAAGAAAAAGAGTGGGCCAAGAAAAGTCAAACCAATACCATCATCCTGCAATAGACATTTCCTGACCTTGGTTTATTAAAACCTTTTAGTAAATGATCTTTTCTGTTTATTCATTACTTCATGCGATTTTTCGATAATATCTGTTAGTACATCTCCTTTATAAATTCTACCCAGCTTCAATCCTTGCTGGTAATACTCAACAATTTCGTCCAGCAGCAAGGAAGTTTCCTTCGTAATTCTTACGTTTAATTGAATTCTTTCGTTTTCAGCCAAGATAAACACTCCTATTTATTCGCTAACAATTTGCTAGCACTTTTCTATTCCATTGTTATCATCTACAAATATACTATATTTCTACATTCTTTTCAGTAGAAATAAAAAATTTGGATAACTCTTTCTTTGTGGGTACATGAATTTGCATAGTTCGACTAATATTATTATAAGGAGGGTTGCTGGTTATGTTTAAGACTTTGATTTTGGGGCTTTTCCTAATGGTCCAACAGGGAAATTCGTCCGATAGTTTAACTATTACAAAGAATGGTCAAATCGTGGCCAATATGAATCGAGAAGAGTTTGCTCTATCTCATACTGGTTTGCCATTATTAAATTCTCAAAAATTAAATCAGTTTTTAGACCAACTGGATAAACAATTTTCTGTTGCACCTGAAAACGCCAGCTTAGATCAGTTTGGGGTAATTATACCCGAACGAACAGGTTCTCGAATCCATCGCCAGGCCTTTACTGAACAATTCTATGCCTATTTTTTTGGTTCTAAAAGGAAAAATTTAGAATTACCTATTCTTACTGTTTATCCAAAGGTGGATAGTGAATTACTTGGTGAAATTCGCAGTATGCGAATTGGGCGCTATGTCACTTCTTTTAATTCTCGCAACAAAAAAAGGTCTAACAATATTCAGTTAGCAACAAAGGCCATAAATAATTATGTTGTTTTTCCTGGTGAAAGATTTTCTTTTAATCAAGTGGTAGGTAAACGAACAGCTGCCAAAGGTTACCAACGGGCTCCTGTTATTGTGAAGGGGGAGTTCTCAGAAGACATTGGCGGAGGTATTTGTCAGGTCTCCTCTACTCTCTATAATGCGATTGACAATGCTGGGATCAAGATTCTGGAGCGTTTTTCTCATACCAGAAAAGTTCCCTATATTCCTCCTGGACGAGACGCAACAGTAAGTTGGTATGGTCCCGATTTTGAATTTAAGAATAACTATAACCAGCCCATATTAATCAGAGCACGGACATTAGGAAATTTATTAATCATAAAAATTTATTCTTCCGAGAATATTAGCTACTCACCAAAGAAAATTCCTAATCCCCCATATTAAAAAAGTCCGCAATGCGGACT
>NZ_JBPXRO010000050.1:0-24772 GCF_051842875.1 Neobacillus sp. C211 | reverse complement strand
ATCAATTTCTCATTCGCTCGTAAGCGACTTTATTAATATAACACAAAGCATTTGAAAGTGTCAATAACTTTTTTTAAACCGTCACTTACGAAAACATCATTTAGTTTGTTTCTCAGCGACGGTTATTAATATACCAAGTAACAACGAAAAGGTCAATAGGTTTTATTGTTTTTTTAAGATAATTTTTTATTGAGTCGATAACCTCTATGAAAAACCCCTTGGCCCTTTGTTTCAATATTAACTACTTCTATCAAATGTTTATCAATTAAATATTCAAGAAGTACACCCAAATCGACAGAGTATGGGAGCAACTCTTCTTCACTCATAATTTCATTAAACATCCAAATTTCCTTACGACTAAGAATATCTAACAAATGGACTGTCCCAATATTTGTTCTCGAATGGATCATGAACTCGCTGGCAAGGAACAGCAGCTCAAGTCTTTTCTCAAGCGTTTCTTCGCTATAGACAAGTTCTTCGTATAGTTTAAAAATTTCTGGTTCAATCTGTTTTACTTGATTCCAAACAGTCAGTTCTGGATGGAGTCCATTTTCTAATATGGCTAACCTGGCAAGATGGTGCAGCGAATGGACAACATAGTTGTATGCATCTAAAAACTGATGACCTTCAAACAAAGCTTTTCCATCCACATATCGCCGAATCAATTTAGCAAATTCTAAACCCATTTTTATTTTGCGTCCGTTAAAAGGAAATTCTCGCAATTCCGTTTTTAAATTGGCTACGTATTCGTTTCGATCAAAAATGATTTTTGCCTCATGAAGCCATTCAAATATTTTCCGATTCGATCCTAATAATATCCACTCTTGCAACTGCGCTTCTGTGATGATATGCATTGCTGCCTTTTTATCGTAGTAAGTATAGTGCTTAATGAATAGCGGCTGATCCGCTTCTTTGACAAGAACTAAGAGAATTTCATCAAATGAATCTGTTATGTGGCTTAACTTTTGTTTTTTTTGTACCATTAATACTCCAAGGGTATTTAATTGGCTCGCCCTTTCTTGATAAATAGGCCGAAGGATGTCTTCCATCTTCATTCCTCCATTTTTTTCAGGTAGCAATATAAGTTCGACAAGGAAAACAAATCTCCTTCTTTATTCAAAGACAAATTTCGACATTCTTCTACGTAGACTTTTCTTTTCTATTTATAAATATGGTATAGTTTTCTCTAGGAGGGAGTTACATGGCAAAATATTCGAGTAAAATAAATAAAATTCGTACCTTTGCATTATCGTTAATTTTCATTGGTTTCATTGTTATGTATGGTGGTATCTTTTTTCGATCTTCACCACTTATTATGACCATTTTTATGATTTTAGGCCTTCTTTTTATTATTGCCAGTACTATTGTTTATTTTTGGATTGGAATGCTTTCTACAAAATCCATCCAAGTAAAATGTCCAAGCTGCGGTAAGCATACTAAAATGCTTGGTAGAGTAGATATGTGTATGTATTGTCGTGAGCCATTAACCCTTGACCCTAATTTAATAGGCAAGGAATTCGATGAGTCCTATAATAAAAAATCCTAAAAATAAAAAGAGGAAGAAGTAAACCAATCTGCAGAATAGCTGCCATGGATTACTTCTTCCTCTTTTATTTACAACAAAAGACTGATTTTTCTAAAATCAGCCGCGATCCTATTTAATGCACTTCTTTACTTGCGCACTCAGGGCAAGTACCGTAAATTTCCATACGATGATTCTCGACTTTAAAGCCGGTCACATGCGATGCTAAGTGCTCCACTTCATCAAGGCCCGGATAAAGGAAGTCAACAATTTTCCCACACTTCTCACATATCACATGATAATGATGGGATGTTACAAAATCAAAACGGCTGGAGGCATCTCCAAAAGTTAATTCCTTCACAAGACCCACTTCACGAAATACTCGTAAATTATTGTAAACTGTCGCCACACTCATATTAGGGAATTTTCCCTCTAGAGCTTTATAAATATCATCTGCGGTAGGATGTGACATCGAGTTTATTAAATATTCAAGTATCGCATGACGCTGCGGAGTAATCCGTACACCTGTTTCTTTCAAGGTATCCAACGCTTCTTTTAACTGATTCATCGCCATGCACCTTCTTTCTAAAAAGTATTCTTAGATTGTAATTGTTATAATTAATTTTACTAAGTAATTTGTACTTTTGTCAATATTGTTATCTCATTAACGGGAAATGTTATTTCCTTTTTCCATGTTTGTTTGTATTTTATGATAAATATTATCAATTATTTCTTTCCCTTGGAAATTTTATTAAATGACTCACCGCAAACCCAAGCATAGAACTTATTTCATGATAAATCCCATATTCCTTTTTATTTCCATAAAAAAAGGGGCCACTATGGACCCAAAGTTTATCTGAGGAGGTATGCCCTAATAAAATGATATTCAATCTAACGTTTCTTGCATTGGACAAATGCCTTTTCTGCGCAAAATAGGCTTCAGAAAGCAGATCAGCTTAACTGTTCTCGTATGTATGATAAAGCCTCTTCTACATGACCTTTAACTTTGACCTTTCTCCATTCTTTGACGAGTTTGCCTTCCTTATCAATAATAAAAGTAGATCTTTCTATACCCATGTATTCTTTCCCAAAGTTTTTCTTTAACTGCCAAACTCCAAATGCTTCCGCTAAAAGATGTTCCGTATCTGCAAGTAGCAAGAATGGCAAACCATATTTCTCTACAAATTTCTGATGGCGGTCAACCGGATCCGGACTAACTCCCAAAACCACGGCATTTACCTCAGTAAATTGTTGAATTTGATCCCGAAAATCACATGCTTCGGTTGTACAGCCCGGAGTCATGTCTTTTGGATAAAAATAAATAACAACATTTGTGCCCCGAAATTTTGAAAGATTTACTGTTTCGCCATTATTGGCTTCTAACTCAAAATTCGGTACCTGCATTCCGATTTCAACAGTCATCCCTACCACTCCCATTGTAAATTATTCCTTATCATTAGCGTAGCAAAATCCCGGCTGACAAAACAACTATCCTGCATCGCTAACTTACTTTTCCCGATCAAAAACAACGCGGGCAACAAATGCAGCAGGTAGTGTATAACCGATCAACGCCTCTGTAACGGTAAGGATTCTTCCTATTCCATGTGGAATGACATCGCCATTCCCAACTGAAAATAAGGTCATTGCACTAAAGTAAAAGCTTGTTTCAAAAATATTTTTGTTTTGATTATTTACCTCTATCAACAATGACATTCCGATTAACTCAAAAAGCAAATAAATAAGACCAAAACCAATAATGACAGTCAAATACACAGAACCTAAATACAAAAAATTATCAATTGATACCAATTTACCTTTTACGGTATTTGGTATAAAAAGCGTCCTTAAACTCATAAAGATGCAAAAGATGACGATTGGAAGCAAGAAAAAAAACACCACAGACCACCTCTATTTTAACATCTGGTATTTAATTTCTATGCACGCTTGACCAATAAAATATCAAATTCTAGTTAATTGCCCGCACCTCGGTATTTTTTTACCCCTTGATTCCAAAGCATTACGGAAAGTACGAAAAAAACAACTCCCATCACAGGTGTTAAAAACGAATACCAAAACCATTCTTTTTTTCCAAGGAAAAAGGCAGCAGGATAAACGCCAACAAAGGCAAATGGCATCACCCATGTTAGTACAAAACGAATTAGTTTATTATAGATATTAACTGGGTACCTGCCATAGTTGCTAATATTGTACATCATCGGCATAAGAGATGTACGCGCATCTGCCCAAAAGCTAATGCAGGCGATCATGATGAAAACTCCACCATAAACCAATGCCCCACCGAGGACAAAAACAATAAACAAGATTGGATCGAACCAATGGACTTCCAGTCCCAACCGACTCCCCGCGTAAAACATGACAGCAAGTCCTGTTAATGCCCCTAACAATGATTCCAATTCAATTCGTTCAAGAATTATTTGAAAGAGACTGTGTATCGGTCTAGTTAAGATACGGTCCAGTTCTCCCTTTACGATATAGCGCTCATTAAAATCCCAAATGTTAAAGAAGGCAGAAAAGACTGCGGAAGGTACTAGAAAAAATCCATAGATAAATATGATTTCATCCCTGTTCCAGCCATTTAACAAATTGGTATGTCCAAAGACGACCAATATGAAAATAAGGTTTATTGCTTGTGATAGTAAATCAGAGAAAAACTCTACAAAAATATCTGCTCGATATTGAAGTCTCGTTTTTAAATATTGAGATATATATTGAAAAAACATAGATATATAAAACAACTCTTACCCCCCTTGAATAATCAGTTGTTTCTTCGCCAAAATCCAAAGAATTTGGATTGGAAAAAATAATATGATTACCCAAACAAATTGTTGAGAAATTGCTTCTAGTGCCTGGGTATGGGAAAAACCTTTAGTAACAATCATACTAGGAAAATAACTGATTCCTTGAAAGGGAAGAAACTTCATCACATCCTGTGCCCAGCCTGGAAAAAAACTAATCGGCAGTAGCAGCCCTGAAAATAAATCAATAACGACACGTTTTGCCCGAATTAGCCCAGAGTTATTATATAAGAAGAAAGTAGTGATCCCAGTTAATAAATTCAGTTCCGTATTAATAAAAAAACTTAACAGGATGGAGAGAGCAAACAATCCCCAGACACTTGGATCCCAGGTGAATTTAATAGGAAAGACGAAGTAAACAATGATCATTCCCGGTGCAGAAAAAAAGAATAACCTGAAAATCCCTTCCCCCAGACCTTGCATCGTTTTCATACCGAGATAATTATAGGGCCTGATTAATTCAATAGCCACTTTACCTTCCATAATTTCTAATGCCATTTCACGATCAAGATTGTTGAAGTAAAATGCTCGCGCCATCCAGGAGACCGCTACATATGTGGTCATCTGAGTGACAGATAAACCAACAATATGTTCCTTAGAACCATAAATCGCCGACCATAAAAAATAATAGGCCCCAATGTTAATGCTATAGATTAGAATTCCTGTGTAATAATTGGTACGGTATGCAAGCATCATTAAAAAGCGGATTCTAATCATTTCAAGGTATTTCTCCACTTATACTGCACCCTTTTCATAAATATTTCGAATGATTTCTTCTGTAGATGTTTCGTTTATTTTAATATCTTTAATTTTAAATGCAGCTACTACTTTGGCAATTACTTGTGAAATAAGTTCATCATTATCATCAAGTGTGGCGGTAAAGATTTGCTTTTTTTCGTCAAGGTCCCACTTAACAGGCATTCCACTGGTGAGATTTTGCACGGCAGAAATTCCAACCTTCTCTAGAAACTGAAACTGAAGTTCTTTTCCTTCGCCCCATTTCTCCTGGAGATTCTTTAGCGCACCATCATAAATAACCTTACCTTCATCGAGCATAATCACCCGCTCGCATAATGCCTCAATATCGGTTAAATCGTGGGTGGTTAAGAGGATTGTCGTTTGATATTTCTCATTGATTTCTTTTAAAAAATCACGAATTTTCAACTTAACGAGTACATCTAAGCCAATTGTCGGTTCATCCAAAAACAATAGTGGCGGATTATGAATCAACGCAGCCGCAAGCTCACACCGCATTCTTTGGCCAAGAGATAATTTGCGCACAGGCTTATCTAAGAGCGGCTCGATATCTAATGTTTGTATCACATGATTCATGTGGCTGTTATACTCTGCATCTGATACCTTATACACCTTTTTCAAAAGGCGAAAGGATTCTTGAACAGCAATATCCCACCATAATTGAGAACGCTGTCCGAAAACAACTCCAATGGTTTGAACAAATCGTTCCCGTTCTTTATGAGGATTCATGCCATTAACGATGATTTGTCCAGAAGAAGGCGTTAAAATTCCTGTAAGCATTTTAATCGTAGTTGATTTCCCGGCACCGTTTTCACCGATATAACCGACCATTTCACCCTTTTTCACTGTAAAATTAATATCATTTACAGCCGGAACAACTTTATAATTTCTTGTTAGTAAGTCCCGAAACGCCCCTTTTAAACCTGTCCTGCTGGAATATGACTTAAACTCTTTTCGTAAATTTTTGACTTCAATCACATTTTTCATTTTTTCCTCCCGAAACAATGCCCTAAAGAATTAGTTTAGCCAATTGAGGTTGATAAAACAACAATCAAGCACCCCATTAATTTTCGCAAAAGTGAAAACAGATTAAGTGGGAGAAGAAAAGTGATAAAATAGGTAAGAAGCAATTTAAGGAGGAAAAAAAATGAAATTTATTAATTCAGAAAGATTACATAATGAAGCACTTGAACACATTGTTGGTGGAGTTAATAGCCCCTCTCGTTCTTATAAAGCTGTTGGCGGAGGTGCTCCGGTTGTAATGGAGCGCGCACAAGGTGCTTACTTTTGGGATGTCGACGGTAATCAGTATATCGATTATCTCGCAGCATATGGACCCATTATTACCGGTCATGCCCACCCACATATCACAGAGGCAATCAAACGTGCGGCAGAAAGCGGCGTCCTTTATGGTACACCAACACCCCATGAAGTGAAATTTGCAAAAATGTTAAAAGAAGCAATTCCTTCTATGGAAAAAGTTCGTTTCGTAAACTCAGGAACGGAAGGCGTGATGACAACGATCCGAGTTGCTCGTGCCTACACTGGCAGAGATAAAATTATTAAATTTGCAGGCTGTTATCACGGTCATTCAGACCTCGTCCTTGTTGCAGCAGGCTCGGGGCCATCTACATTAGGCACTCCAGATTCTGCGGGTGTTCCGAAAAGTATTGCGCAAGAAGTGATAACGGTACCTTTCAATGATATCGAACCATTTAAAGAGGCAATAGCTAAATGGGGCGACCAAATTGCAGCAGTATTAGTGGAACCCATTGTCGGTAACTTTGGGATTGTAGAACCAAAGCCAGGTTTCCTGCAGGAAGTTAATGAGATTACTCATGCATCAGGGGCACTTGTGATTTATGATGAAGTCATCACGGCCTTCCGCTTTATGTACGGCGGTGCTCAAGATTTATTAGGCATCCAGCCAGATCTAACCGTGTTAGGTAAAATCATTGGCGGTGGTCTTCCTATTGGTGCCTACGGTGGCCGAAAAGAAATTATGGAAACCGTTGCCCCGCTCGGACCAGCCTACCAGGCAGGGACAATGGCAGGGAATCCCGCTTCCATCCTTTCAGGTATCGCCTGTCTAGAGGTTTTAAAACAAGAAGGAATATATGACTATTTAGACTCTTTAGGTGCGATGCTTGAAGAAGGAATTTTAGAGGCAGCTAAGGAAAATAATATTCAAATTACCATTAATCGTTTGAAGGGTGCGTTAACTGTTTATTTTACAAATGAAAAAATCGAAAACTATGTACAAGCTGAAAACACAAACGGTGAAACATTTGCAAAGTTCTTTAAACATATGCTCCATCAAGGAATAAACCTTGCTCCATCCAAATATGAAGCATGGTTCTTGACAATCGCTCATACTGAAGCAGATGTTGAAGCAACTCTACATGCGGTAAGAAATGCATTTTTCTCACTTAACAACGAATAAATATGCACATTTTATGCACAAAAGGGAGTGGAAATCACTACCTTTTTTTTATAAAATCATCTTGAAAACGTTTACAATAAGATGTTCCCTCATTTATCCTACACCTTTTAACCACTATTTTCTTATCCAAATTACTGCATATTTATTTGATTTCTGAAAATTCTTATGATACTATTAAATTATTATTTTTAGATTTACTTTTTAACTTTATACCTCGTTAAAGTAACAACCGAAAACTAACTACAAACACTATATTCTCAAACTTTAAGTTTCATAGGAGGTGAAAGAGGCCTTAGCAGATATCTGCTAAAGCCTAATAAGATGACACAAAAATGGACCCCTTCCCTTTTCAAAGATTTCCATAAACAAGAACACGATGCCTGCGGGATTGTCGCATGCCTTGAAAAAACTAAGAGCCCAACTAGAAAAAATATATTTGATTGTATAGACGCTCTTGTGACAATGAATCATCGCGCAGGTTTTATTAACGGTGAAGGCGATGGCGTTGGCATTCATACCGATATCCCTGTCGAGCTTTGGAAAGAAAAATTGCTTCAGGCTGGCCAGGAACCATCACTAGCTGAAAAAGAAGAATTTGCTGTTGGTCATGTTTTCATTAGTCAAAAGGTAAACTGGGAAACTACCAAACAAGAATTAATTAAAAAGTTGGAAAAATACGACTTTGATTTAATTTATGAAACTGATAAGGTTACGGACACTTCTGCACTTGGCCCCATTGCTATTCAGGAAAACCCTGTTTTTTGGCAATTTGCCTGTCTTTCCACAAAAAAAGGGCAGGAATTATCAAAATCCCTTTTCGATGCATTAGTTGATTTAGAAACAAACGAGCATGTCCATGTGGCTTCACTAAGTCAGAACCATGTGGTTTATAAGGTAATGGGGGCTGGGGATATTCTTCCACGTTACTATTATGACCTTGCGAATCCACTTGTTGCTTCAACCATGACACTCGGACATAATCGCTATTCTACGAATACACTTTCAAGCTTTTTCCGGGTACAGCCGTTTAGTGTTCTCGGGCATAATGGGGAGATTAATACCATTGCAAAGCTTCGTGATGAAGCAAAAATGATTGGTGTACCGCTTGTCAAAGATGGCAGTGACTCCCAAGATTTAAGCCGTACAATGGAAACATTAATTTGCCGCGAAGGATTTTCATTATTTGAAGCAATGGATGTTTTATTCCCGCCAATTATCAATGAAATTAAGGCATATCCTGAAAATCTCCAAGATCTATATACCTATTTAAGGGAAGCATGGGGACACTTTGCCCAAGGACCTGCAGGTATTATTTCTAGATTTGGAGATGAAGCAGTATTTAGTGTGGATGCTCTTGGCCTTCGTCCGCTTTGGATGCTTGAAATTGATAGTTCTTATCTGTTTTCTTCAGAACCAGGAATCATTTCTTCAAGCGAATATACGAACGATCCGAAGCCTTTAGCACCAGGTGAAAAGGTTGGCTTTAAATGGAACGGTGAAACGTTAGAAGTATATGAACAAGCTCGTTTTCAGAATGAGGTCTATACTCGTTTCTCTGATAAGTTAAATTTCAATGAATCGAGAACGCGTTTGCTGCCACCAGCTTTAGGTAAAACAGTAACAATGAATTATCCTGACAAAATCCATAATGGACAATATAAAGCTTTTGGCTGGGAAAGAGATCATATCCAATTAATTGAACAAATGGCAGAAAAAGGTGTGGAACCCATTCGTTCACTTGGCCATGATGCCCCACTTGCTGCGCTTAACCCAGAGCGTAAAAATATTGCCGATTATTTTAAAGAAAGTGTTGCCGTTGTAACGAATCCTGCTATTGATAGAGACCGTGAAACAGAACACTTTTCCACACGTGTAATTATTGGTAAGCGTCCAACCTTATTCAATAAAGAAAATAGTGAAACTGTAATCGAACTAACAACTCCTCTATTATTGGAAGGAAAAGCTGGCTACAGCCTATCTGAAAGTTTAGATCAGCCAAGTTTTGATCAAGTTGTCCACCATTTTCAGGAACAAAAGTTAGTAACCTTTATATCTACTACCTTCAAAAAAGAAGAAAAGTTAGAGCTTGCATTAGAAAGACTTGCAAATGAAGCAGTTCAAGCAGTTCAGGCTGGAAAAACATTACTTGTTCTTGATGATGCAAAAGCACACCAAGAAGATTCCTATTGGATTGATCCGCACTTAGTAACATCTGCGATTGATCAAGCACTAGTTAAGGCAGAAATAAGAAGGGATTGTTCTTTAGTTCTACGTTCTGGAGCTATACGATCACTTCATGACATTATCACTGCTTTTGGATTAGGGGCAGATTTAATTAGCCCATATTACATGTTCTTAACGGTTCAAGACGAGACAACTAAGCCTTTAACCAATCTATATAGTGCTTTGACAAAAGGATTAGAAAAAGTAATTTCAACAATAGGCATTCACGAACTGAGAGGTTACGGCCGCCTTTTCTCAAGTATCGGATTACATGAGGAAATCGCTAGCCTATTAAACATCGTTAACTTTTTTGGCTCGAAGGAACTTGAGACTGATTTTGAAGCCATGAAGATGGATGCTTTGTCTAGAGCAGAAGATTACCATAATGAAAAGGAAAGAGTCGGAAAGACTTTCCATCTCTTCCCACGTATTTGGAAGGCCATTGGTGAAGTGGCTGCTACTGGTGACTACAGTAGTTATCGTGATAAAATCTCCGAACAAGAAACGGAGAATCCAACAACGATTCGCCATTTAGTTCAACTTAAAAAGAGTCATAAATCTCTCTCACCTGATGAGGTTAATCTTCGTGTTGGGGACCATGATTTACCGTTTCTTATTTCTTCGATGTCATTTGGTTCTCAGAACGAAACAGCATTCAGAGCTTATGCTGAAGGAGCAGACCGGTTAAACATGATCAGCCTAAATGGTGAAGGCGGAGAAATCAAAGATATGCTTGGCAAATATCCAAAAACAAGAGGTCAGCAGATTGCCTCTGGAAGATTTGGCGTAAATGCTGAACTACTTAACTCTTCGAATCTATTAGAAATCAAAATTGGGCAAGGAGCTAAGCCAGGTGAAGGCGGTCACTTACCAGGTTCAAAGGTAACTGCGAAGGTTGCAGAAGCACGTAATGCAACACTTGGTTCTGATTTGATCTCACCATCAAACAACCATGATATCTACTCAATTGAAGATTTAGCACAAATGATTCTTGAATTAAAAACGGCAAACGATCAAGCAAAAATTGCTGTTAAGGTTCCAGTTGTACCGAATATCGGAACGATTGCTGTCGGTATTGCCAAAGCTGGTGCAGATATTATCACCTTGAGCGGCTTCGATGGCGGTACTGGTGCTGCCAGAATACATGCCCTTCAGCATGTTGGTTTACCAGTAGAAATTGGTGTAAAAGCAGCACATAATGCCCTACTTGAAAGCGGCCTTCGCCATAAAGTAGAAATCTGGGCTGATGGTGGTATGAAAAGTGCCATGGACGTTATGAAGATCATGCTTCTTGGTGCAAACCGAGTTGGTTTCGGTACGCTTTCAATGCTGGCAATTGGATGTACGACTTGCCGTGGTTGCCATTTAGATACCTGTCATGTTGGTATCGCGACACAAATTGAATCAGAAGCACAAGCGAAGGATCATGGCTTACGACGTTTTGTTCCACGCCAATTAGATTTAGCAGTGCAGGGAATTATGAATCTCTTCACAGCCTTTGGGAAAGAGTTAAAGACAATTGCAGCATCGGTTGGTATTCGCAATTTACAGGATGCTGTTGGACGTTCTGATTTATTAGAGCAAATGAAAGGCCAAGGCCAGCTTAGCCTCTCCTATTTGTTAAAGCCGCTAGAAATTAGCCAATTTGCAAAAACAGAAGCATCTAAATCAATTGAAGAAGTTCAAATGCAGGTTGCAGTGGGTGCAGAGTATCTTGATGGCAGTGTCGATCAGTTACACTCATCTCGCGAATTTGTAAGTGTCACTTCTGAACAACGTGTGCTAGGAAGCCGTGTTTCATGTCATCGTGTTCGTGGAAGACTTGATGGTTCATACAAGCAACTTCCATCCGTACAACTTAAATATAAGGGTGGTTCCATTCCTGGAAATGGTTTAGGTGCTTATAATAGTGAAGGAATTGACATCACTGTGAATGGCGGAGGTCAGGACGGTGTTGGAAAGACTTCTTTTGGTGGAAATATCTATATCCTAAAATCCAAGGGTAAAGATGGCAATTATTACAACGGTTCCGTCGGAAAAGGGTTTGGATATGGTGCTCAAAAAGGTCTTCTTGTTGCACAAGGAAATGCCGATGCACGTGCAGGGATTAGACTTTCAGGTGCTGACCTAATTATTGGCGGTACTGTTAAGAAGCCACTTCCAGAAAAAGAAGCAGGTAACATTGGTTCAAATGCTAATATTAAAGGTTTTGCCTTTGAATACATGACTAATGGCCGCGGCCTTGTACTGGGAGACCCAGGACCATGGATTTGTGCAGGAATGACGGGCGGGGTTATCTATATTCGCCAGCAGCCTGAGATGGGATTAACGAAAGAAGCCATTCAAAGAAGGATTGCAAAAGGAGCTAAGGTTTCAGTTGTTGATCTAAACGAAAAGGGCAAACAGGATATTAACGAGCTATTAACCAAGTATACTGACTTGCTTGATCAGAATGGTCAGGCTGACGAAGCTATTCAACTTCGTGTACTTTTAACTGATCTTGAAAATCAATTTGTGCAGGTTCTTCCTGTCAAAGAACAAGCAGATCCAGCTGTATCAACAGAATGATCAAGAATACTAATAGTAACGTCCGCTGCTCTAGCGGGCGTTTTTTAATATGACATTTTCCTGTAAAAAATGAAATATAAATTCATATTATTTCTCTTGATAATATATGATAATCAATGTATAGTAACTTATTGCTGATTGAAAAAGCGCCAGTTCTGTTTTCGATGTAAAACTGTTACCTGGGGCTGCCATAAACTATATATTTATTTTTGAAAGGAAACTATTTGGAATGAAGTTAGGTGCCCGCATCTTAAAAACGGGAATTGCCATTGTGTTATCCCTTTACTTAGGTCAGTTATTGCATTCACCCTCACCGGTATTCGCCGGCATTGCTGCCATATTTGCGATACAACCGACCATTTATCGCTCCTATTTAACAATCATTGAACAAATTCAAGGAAATATCATTGGTGCTTTACTTGCAGTGGTTTTTGTACTTCTGTTAGGCAATCATATTATTGTCATTGGCTTGGCTGCTATTATTGTGATTGGCATTAATTTAAAGCTTAAACTCGAAAATACGATTGGTTTATCACTTGTTACGTTAATATCCATAATGGAAACACCAGGTGGCGATTTCATACCATTTGCCGGGATCCGTTTTTCTACCATCATGATTGGAGTCTTTTCTGCATTTTTAGTCAATCTAGTATTTATGCCGCCAAAGTATGAAAATAAACTTTATTTTAGAATGACGAGCACAACGGAAGAAATTATTAGATGGATCCGTTTAAGCACCCGGCATGACTTCGATCATAATCTTCTCAAAACAGATATTGATAAATTAAAAGAGAATATTATTCAAATGGGCCAGTTCTACAGTATGTACAAAGAAGAACGCAGTTATTTTAAGAAAAATAGTCTGGAAAAATCACGTAAGCTTGTTATTTATCGGCAAATGCATTCTGCAGCAAAAAAGGCACTTGATACTTTAAAAAGACTTCATCGTTTTGAGAATGAATTATTACACCTTCCAGAAAAATTTCAACAATCGATACAGGAACAATTAGACTGCCTAATTTACCATCATGAACAGCTTATGCTTAGATTTATTGGTAAAATTCCAAACCCTCCTGCCAATTCTGAAAATACGATCTGCTTAAATAAAAAGGAATTATTTGATTTATTTTTACTCCACCAGCAAGAAATTACCGACCATGATAATCCACTTCATTATCATACCATGCAAATTGTTGCTTCGATTATTGATTACAGTGAACAGGTAGAACATCTTGATACACTGATTACAAGCTTCCATTCGTATCATCATAATGAAGTCTCGATCGACGAAGGAAATATATAAAAAACCGAAGCACATTACTCTGCTTCGGTTTCTTTTTGTTCTAACTGCTGCACTTGAAAAAGTTTGTAATAATTCCCTTTCCTCTCCATCAACTCGTCATGTGATCCGACTTCTACAATTTGACCATGTTCAATCAGGACAATTCGATTTGCGTGAGTAATCGTTGACAATCGGTGTGCAACAATAAAAGTAGTCCTATCCTTGGCTAACTCCTTGAGTGATTCTTGTATAGCATGCTCACTCTCTAAATCTAGTGCAGAGGTTGCTTCATCAAGAATTAAGATAGGTGGGTTTTTCAAAAAGACACGGGCAATCGCAACTCGTTGTTTCTGACCTCCAGAAAGCTTAACCCCTCGTTCGCCTACCTTGGTGTTATACCCTTCTGAGAGATTTAAGATAAACTCATCGGCATTGGCCGCTTTTGCAGCCATGTATACCTCTTCAGCGGAAGCACCTGGTTTTCCTAATAAAATATTATCCATAACCGATTCACTAAATAAGATATTATCCTGAAAAACCACACCAATTTTGTCTCTCAGAGTTTGAACCTTAAATTGACGGATGTCTACCCCGTCTAAAGTGATGCTTCCTTCGGTCACGTCGTAAAAACGGGGAATCAGACTAACAAGTGTGGATTTCCCGCCGCCGCTCATTCCTACGAGCGCTATCGTTTCTCCCCTTTTTACATCTAAAGTTATATTTGTCAAAACCATTTCCTCTTTTTTTTCATAAGAAAAATAAACATTCTTAAACGAAATGTCCCCGTGTACCTCGCTGCATTCTCTCGCATTAGGTTTATCCACGATATCATACTTTTCATCCAAAAATTCAAATACCCGATCCATAGATGCAAACGATTGAGTAATTGTGGTGGAAGAATTAACTAGTCTTCTTAATGGATTGTAAAGCTTATCAATATAGGCAAAAAACGCAACCATTGTCCCAAGTGATAGTTGACCTTGAATGACGAGGTAAGCAGAATAGCCAATGACTATTAATGGGGCAATATCCGTAATCGTATTAACAGCCGAAAAGGCTTTCGCATTCCAGCTTGTATGCTGTAATGCCTTTTCTAAGAAGTTTTTATTCTGCTTATCAAATTGGCCTTGTTCATAGTCTTCGATCGCAAAGCTTTTGATTACGGGCATCCCTTGCACCCGCTCATGTAAATAGGCCTGGACTTCGGCTAGGGCCTGTGAACGCGAACGTGTCAATGTCCGTAAATTCCCAAAGAAAAATCTAATCGAGAAGGCGTAGAGTGGAAACAGCAAAATCGAAACAAACGTCAGCTTAACATTCATAGAAAACATAAGAATAATTGCAATAATAATTGTGGCTATATCCAGCCAAAGGTTCATTAATCCTGAAATGACAAATGTCTTCGTTTGCTCAACATCATTGATGACTCGTGATATAATTTCTCCAGCACGGGTATTTGAAAAATACCTAAAGCTTAACTTTTGGATATGTGTGTACATCGTATCCCGAATATCATATAATATTTTACTGGACGTCCACTGGGCAAAATATTGCCGATAATATTCGATTGGCGGCCTCACGATGACAAAGATTACTATCATTACACCCATAATGAACATCAGTTTATCCATTTTTTCACCGTGGGATAGGGTAGGACTTCCAACAATGTCATCGACAACATATTTAATCAGCATCGGAATCATTAGTGGAATGGAAAATTTGATTACTCCAATGATAATTGTCCCAATTACTTGCAAACGGTATGGTTTTACAAATTGAAGATACCTGCGAATACTGCTCAAGTTGGTCCTCCTTTCGGAATCTTCTTTAATATGCAAATAAAAACCTGTTGATCAAATCAACAGGCGCATATAATTCTAATTGCCATCTAACGTCTGTATGTTAAATAACGTTCGTACCAGATATCGATAAAATCTGGTGCAAAAGGGCCATTCCGCTGCCGAATCCATTGAATCAACTTGTCAACATTCCTTTTTAGGATTTGATCGATAGGAGCTGGATAATTCATTTCCCGGCGATGACGTTCATACTCATCCTCGTCTAATAAATTAAAGGTCATATCAGGAAACACCTTTATATCAAGGTCATAATCAATATACTTTAGTGCTTCGCCATCAAAGATAAATGGTGAACTGATATTACAGTAATAATAGATACCATCCTCACGTATCATTCCAATCACATTGAACCAATATTGTGAATGAAAATAACAAATAGCTGGTTCTCTTGTAATCCAGGTCCTGCCATCTGATTCTGTCACAAGTGTTCGGTCATTGCCTCCAATCACCAAATTTTGTGTCCCTTTTAAAACGGTTGTTTCTTCCCAGACGCGATGGATGTGCCCATTGTGCTTATAACTATGTATTTGCATTGGTTCACCTTCGATGGGTACGCCCATGTTTCTCCCCTACCTTCATTCCTGAACGCTTTGTAACCTATTCTTAACAATATATAAATAAATAATGACAAAAGGCAACAAAGTACAATTCCTATTTTCTATTATTATAACGGTTGGGAACAGATTTTAAAACAAAAGAGCCATATTTCGATGGCTCTTTGTAAAAATTTGCGAATTTTTTTAGATATTCTTGGTTTTTTCACCTAAAAAGATGCTGTTAGGTTCATTTCCCGATAGGAATTAATTACCTCTTCTGTCTGCTTTTCAAAAATGGTCTGGATCTCTTTCAACTCTTTTTTCTTCAGTCGGATATCAGCTTGAACACTTTCAAGGTCTGTAGCATCCTGCAATGTTTGTAGTTCTTCTTCGATTTGTTGACATCGTTCAAGTTCTCCTTGAAGGTATAGCAATTTTTCCATCGTCACCATTTGATCGGAAACTAATCGGTTAAAATGATCCATTTCCCTCACCGCCTTATTAGTTGTATCTAATATGTATTCTCGAACAGGCTTTATTCTCCTTTGACAAAATATGTAACCTTAAGAGAAGTTTTGTCGAAACAGAAAGAAGACACTCTATACGAATCTAGAGTGCCTTCTGCATACTATTATTAGCTTTGACCAAATTGGCCATTACCTTGGTTTTTACGAGCTTGAGATTGTTGGTTTTGTTGTCTTACTTCTTGAGCATCTGTTTGGCTTGCAAATTCAGTTCCGAATTGGCCTGAAGAGCCTTGGGAACCTTGTCCTGAAGCAGATTGAGACTTTTGAGCCGATTGTTGGTTTTGTTGTCTTACTTCAGCAGCATTTGTCTCACTCGCGAATTCAGTTCCGAATTGGCCTTGAGATCCAGATTGAGATTGAGCGTTTTGTTGTCTTACTTCCTGGATGTTAGTTCCAGCTGAAGTTTTGTTTGGCTGTTGATTGAAGTTTGCCATTGATATCACCTCCACGAATATAATGTAACCATGCTTCGTGGAGATTATCCTCAAAAAATATTATTTAAAAATAATTTAAACAAGTAATGAAATTCCACCATCAATAATGATAGTCTGTCCCCTGATCATGCTTGAATCATCAGATAAAAGGAACATTACACAGTTAACCATGTCATCAATTTCGACCATTCTTCCAGCAGGAGTCTTTTCTTTTGCTTCTTGAAGAAGCTCTTCACGGTTTGGAAAATGCTTTAATGCTTCGGTATCGACAGCACCGCCTGAGACTGCATTAACGACAATATTCTTCGGTGCTAGCTCAACTGCCAAATATCTTGTCAGAGCCTCAAGTGCTGCTTTAGAGACCCCTACAACCGTGTAATTTTCTAAATAACGGATGGAACCGAGAGAACTGATGCTGACAATTTTCCCCCCGCCATTTCTTTCCATTAATTTTGCTGCTTCCTGTGCACAAAATAGCAACGCTTTGCTATTTATGTTTAAGGTCCAATCCCAGTGTGATTCTTCTAACTCCATGACTGGACGCTGAACTCCTGATGCTGCATTATTGACAAACACATCCAGGCGGCCAAATTCTGCCTCAATTTGCACGAACATTTCTTTAATTTTAGCAACATCGCCAACATTTGCTTTTACAATTAATACCTTTCTCCCTAATGCCTCAATTTGCTCGGCAGTCTCTATGGCACCCTTTTTACTTCTTGCATAATTAATAACGATATCATATCCTGCTGCAGCTAATCGAAGTGCAGTCGCCTTGCCGATTCCCCTGCTGCTTCCGGTAATAAGTGCTACTTTCTGAGTCATCTAATTATCCCCTTCTATATTCAAGTATTGTTATCATTTTAACTTTTCCAGGAATAGAAGACAATTATTATAAAACACTAAGGAATAAATAACTTATGAAAGGAAGTAGAAATATGTATGTTGGTCGGGATATGACAGAGCTTTCAATGATGGCTAAATCTGATTGGGAAAACAGTGAGCTTGCTTTTTTTCATCACTCATTTCAGCAAATTACTCCATATTTAAATAGCGAAGGACAAACGATTCACCGCGAGATTATTGAAGAAATTGAGAATCGCGGCGGAATCAATCGTCAAGAAGCAGATTATACACATGGAACAAAAACGGTATATGAATGAAAATGAACGCCGCTTAAATACGGCGTTCATTCCATCTGGTGTTCATGAAAAATCTTGAGCATTTTTTGGGAGGATACAGGGAAAGCAAACTCTTTCATTTCTTCGAATGAAACAAGTTTCCATTCTTCATTTTCTTGAAAGACTGAATTTAAGGTCCCTGAATAGACCTTAATATTCCACACTAAGTGGGAAAAAGTATGTTCCAGCTGACCGATAATTTTTTCAAATTTTACTTTTAAATCAAGTGAATGGTGAAATAGGTCCGCTACCTGCTGCCGTTCATTTAGTAGGGGGTGATGGATCTCAACATTAGGGAATTCCCATAAATTTGCGAGCAGTCCAGTTGCCGGCCTCTTGTGGATTAATACCTTACCATTTCCATCCAAAAGGATAGCAGCAGCAAGTTGAACGTTTCGTGTCTTGGTTTTTTTAGTTTTTATCGGTAGTTCATTTTGAACTCCCTCATCAAAAGCTTGGCAATGTTCTCGAACTGGACATAATAAACATGAAGGAGAAGTGGGTGTACAAATTAAAGCTCCCAATTCCATTAACGCTTGGTTGAAAGAGGAAGGGTCTTCATGTGAAATTAACTGTCGCACTGCTTTTTCAAAAATTTTCCGCGAAGATGATTTGGCAATGTCATCCCAGATGGAAAGGACTCTCGAAATGACCCTCATCACATTTCCATCCACAGCCGGCTCTGGAATCCCATAAGCAATACTTAATATCGCACCAGCTGTATATGGCCCCACCCCTTTTAGTCCAGCTATCTCTTCTGGGGTGTTTGGAACCTCTCCGTCATATTTCTCGCTTACCTCCTTTACAGCTGATTGCAAATTTCGAACCCTTGAATAATATCCCAGCCCTTCCCAGGCCTTTAGCACTTTATCCTCCTCTGCCTCGGCTAGGTCTTCCATCGTGGGAAACCATTCAATAAAGCGGTTAAAATAGGGGATTACTGTATCTACTCTTGTTTGTTGGAGCATTATTTCTGAGACCCATATTTTGTATGGATCTTGGTCTTTTCGCCACGGCAAGTCCCGTTGTTCTCGTTTAAACCAGGATATTAAATCATTTTGAAAAGCAGTTATGTTGATTTTTTCTATATTCTTTAGTTCAATTATCATAACTTTTGTTCCTCCAGATGTTGTTAACATGTATGAAAAAAGGCAATATAATAAGTAGTGTATTTGTTTTACGATAATTCAATTTGTTTAGTTTTACAAGAACTATATTGAAGGAGGATTCCCTTTTGGATACAGGAACTCATGTTGTCATGGGTATTGCTCTTGGTGGTCTTGCTACACTTGATCCCGCAGTAATTAGCAGCCACGCGACCACGACGAGTGTTTTAATTGCAACCATTGCTGGGTCGCAAATACCTGATATAGATACCGTTTTGAAGCTAAGAAATAATGCCATATACATTCGAAATCATCGCGGGATTACCCACTCCATCCCTGCTGTAATATTGTGGCCACTCGTCCTGTTAGCCGTAATCTATCCGTTTTTTCCTGATGCCAATCTTTTTCATTTATGGGCTTGGACATTTGCAGCTGTTTTTATCCATGTATTTGTTGATATATTTAACGCTTACGGTACGCAGGCTCTAAGACCTTTTTCTACAAAATGGGTCGCTCTAGGCGTTATAAATACGTTTGACCCGATTATCTTTGGGTTCCATATCATTGGAATCGTTATTTGGGTATTAGGAGCAAATCCAGGTTATACCTTTTTGATAATGTATGCAGTCATTATAGCTTACTATCTTGCTCGTTTTAGGGCGAAAAAAAGGGTATTGGTTGAGGTAAAAAGAATAATTCCCGATGCAACAGAAATAATTATTGCACCAACCATGAGGTTTCATCAATGGAGAATTGCTGCCATGAACAAGAAACAATTTTTTGTGGGAAAAGCAGTAAATAAAAAAGTTGAAATCTTAGACCATTTTAATCGAATACCCGTTCCGAAAACACCCGTAATCGAGGCAGCAAAAAAGGATAAAAACCTTTCAGCATTTTTATCCTTTTCACCAGTTTATCGATGGGAAGTCGATGAATTTATTGATTTTTACGAAGTTCGCTTCATTGATTTACGCTATCGGAGCAATGGACACTATCCGTTTGTGGCCGTTGTTCAATTAGATTGTAACTTAAATCCAATTAGCTCCTATACGGGGTGGGTGTTTAGTGAAAAGAAATTACGAAAGAAATTAAGTATAATTCCAAGTTAAAAAGAAAAGCGAAAGCGCCCGTTTAGCGGCGTATGGACTGGAGCGCTCCAACTGAGATAAAGGAAACACGGAGAGCGATAGCGCATTCGTGCTTGACTTATCGTAGGGCGGAGTGCGAAGTCCACTAGCCGTTGGGCGCTGGAGCTGGACAGTTATCTAAGTTCAAAGAATTTAAATTTTTTTAATTTAAACTATCCTTTTCCTGATTTAAATAATCCTTGTATTTTGGGTTTGTTGCTGCAAATTCATGCAGTTTATCACCGTAGTTTTCTATCCATTGTTTGACAATTCTTTCTGCTACTTCACTGCCCATATATTCCCTGCCTGCTTTTGCATAAGTGGTTTCAAAATCATCCCAAAGAAGTTCAACCCAGGTTCGTGCCTGGTTATAGGAAAGTTGATCGTTTTTAGCTAATAGCAGTTTTGTTAATCTTTCATGATAATCGTTCATTCATCCACCTCATTGCCAATTTCTTTTAACATAACCTATTTTAAAAAAGCAGATACTATCTTTACGTGGTAAGCATTGAGAATGCTTTGCTTTTCACGTGTTCTCATTCCCTTAATGGAGGTACAGCATGAGAAATAAAGCAACGAATTTCCCAAATCAAAATAATAACAAGCTCGAGGGAGAACCAAGAGCAAAAGCAGAATACGCTTCAACAAGAGCAGATGGCACGATAAATACCCATCCACAGGAGCGGATGCGTGCTTCTGGAGAGCGCGATGATGAGTCGCCACAGGTTTATAAATAAACCTTCCTATCTGTAAAAACAAGACAAGCCAGAGGTCTTATTCTCTGGTTTGTCCAATTATTTTTTTGGCTGATTCAACAATGAAATTGGCAATGCTTCTTCTTTTCCCTCTCCTGCAAGTCGATAACCCCAAGCAAACACACCATTCATATAATCAATTTTAAAATATTGTCCTGGGTCCCCGTCTATTTCATAAATTTCTCCAGGTTTAAACGAATGAGGGTCAATCAGGTATGCTCTCGCCATTTGAACCTTTCGTTCGAGCACGGCAAACTCATTGACCATTCCCATTTGTTCTGCTTTTCTGGCTTGTTCTTGGAGCATGCCAATTTCTTGTCTTAATTCATATTCTGACATGGTACTGTAGCGTTTCTCCTGTTGCATTTGAATTCACTCCCCTTATAACTTCATTTTAGTATATTATAATATAATAAATAAAGGATGAACTAATATACAAAGGAGATTTTTTAGAATGAAAACGATCATTATTACTGGGGCAGGCTCTGGTTTAGGAAAAGAATTAGCGCACCTCTTTTCGCAAAAAGGCTATCACCTTTTGTTAACAGGACGGACATTTGATAAATTAACAACTACAAAAGAAGAAATTGAAGCAAGTGGAGGAAGTGCTGATATCCTTCCTATAGATATTGGAAATGCGAAAGATGTTTCGAAAAAAGCTGAAGAAATTAGTCATACATATAATATATACGGATTAGTTAATAATGCTGGAGTTGGGCATTTCGGTCCATTTGTGGAAATGAATGAACATCACATTACAGAAATGATCAACACAAATGTTTTAGGAACTCTTATGATGACTAAAGCAATATTACCCTTGCTGTTAAAGACTTCGGAAGGACGCATTTTGAATATTATTTCAACAGCAGGCTTGCGTGGAAAAGTGAATGAAGCGGTTTATGTGGCCAGTAAATTTGCAGTTAGAGGATTTACCGAGAGTCTGCAGAAAGAATACGAAGGGAGTGGGATTAAATTTAATGCTGTTTATATGGGCGGAATGGACACACCATTTTGGGAAAATAGTGACCATGTCAAGGATACCTCCCGTTTCCGCTCACCAAGGGAAGTTGCCGAAATAATTATCGAGCAAATGGACCAAGATTCCATAATTATTGAAAGTAAAAAATCATGACGACTTTGTCATGATTTTTCCATTTCTGATAAATAGATTTCGATGAGCTCTATCGGGAACCCTTTTCGATATAATGCCTGCTTCATCTTTTGTTCATATTCAAAGCCACTGAATTTACTATATTTTCGATGGGCCTTTTCCCCTTGGAATCTTATTGCTCCCATTTCCTCATCATCCTCGTTGTTTATGGAGACATCATTAACAGCAATATTAATGACATCATATGGATAACCTTTTCTAAGGAGCAGATTCTCAAGTTTCTGTTTTTGAATTTTTAATGATTCCTTTGTATTCTTTTCGTAAAACTTTGAGCTTATTTTGGTTGCTTTTTCAATCTGTTGCTCAAGAGGATATTCCTTTAGTGCATGGTTGAGAATTCCTTCTACTATTCCCTTTTCCTTTAATTCCATTTTAATTACATTAGGACCTTTATCAGTGGTATTCGCTTGGGTTCGTACATAGGCCAACGCGAATTCCTCGTCATTTATGTATTTCTGTGCAGTTAATCTATGAAGAATTTCATTGATGACAGGTTCATCTATTTCCTTTAATACAAGATAATCTTTTATTTCTTTTTCTGATCTCATTCTTCTAGCTAAGTAATGAATGGCTTTGTTGTATGCTTTGCGAATGTCGTCTTGATACTGAATTTCCACAAAGGAAAAATCATCAAGCTCCATTCCTTTTTTTAATTGAAATTTGATTAGAACATCACTGTCGACACTGAAGGCAAATTCCTCACCCTTACCCTTACCGTAATCCATAAAAATATTGAATCGATCTTGAGTTTTCTGTTGTGTGGTGATCTTTGTAATAATGGCCACGTTATTCACCTCATCAATACTTTACCATATTCCTCATTATCTGTTGTAAGATTAAACGTAAAAGGGGGCGGAAAAAATGAAAATAACGATTGCAGGCGGAACAGGCTTTGTAGGGCAAGCACTTACTAAACACCTGTTGAAAAACAATCATGAGATAATTATTTTATCAAGAAAATCGATTGATACAAATCGTACTGATGGAATTCGATACGTCGAGTGGCTAAGTGATAGTTCAAGCCCCATTCATGAACTCCAAGATACTGATATTTTTATCAACCTTGCAGGCGAATCAATTAATAGTGGACGTTGGACGGTAAAAAGAAAAGAAAAGATTCTAAACAGTCGCTTAGAGTCTGTTCATGCACTGCTAGCCATTATAAATAAATTAGATACCAAACCAAAGGCACTGATCAATGCAAGTGCAATTGGGATTTATGGAACATCCTTTGATAAAATTTTTACTGAAAAAGATAACCATGGCTTTGGGAATGATTTCTTGGCCGAAACAGTTAAGCAATGGGAAATCGAAGCTGGAAAAGCCAGTCAATTAGGGATACGTACTGTCTTTTGCAGGTTCGGAATCATCCTTGATAAACACCAAGGGGCTCTTCAAAAAATGGCAATCCCTTATCAATCATTTATCGGTGGTCCCATTGGAAATGGACGTCAGTGGATGTCATGGATTCACATTGAGGATGTGGTCCAAGGGATATCCTTTATTATCGAAAATGAAAAAATAGATGGACCCATCAATTTCACTGCACCGAAACCGGTAACGATGACTGAGTTTGGAAAAACACTTGCACGAGTATTAAACCGCCCCCACTGGCTTCCGGTCCCAAGTTTTGCACTACGTCTGCTGCTTGGTGAAATGAGTACATTGGTGGTTGATGGACAAAGGGTATTACCGAATAAGCTTTTAGAAACTGGCTATCAATTTAAGTATTCCGATTTACATTTGGCATTGAAAAATATATTTTCTTAAAAAAAGTATCATTCCTTTCTTAAAAGGTAAAAATGGAAATAAGTACATGACGTGCTTTTATTTTTTACCACATAGCTTGATGACAATTAACTAAAAAAATGTTGAAAGGAATGAGCAAAATGGCGGAAAAAAAGAAAAAAGATAAGGATCGAGGCAAATACTCATTAACCAGTATGCAGGAAGTCTCTTATCAACGAGAATTTAAAATGGCGGACCGTGCAGGCGGGTATCACGACAAAAAAACGAGACTATAGTTCAACTAAATCTACGATAAAAAGCAGCCCTGGTCGCTTTGCTGAAGTATTTTCCATTCATGGTTACCTTTCTAATTGTAAATGATATTAAAGGGAGCAATTCGGCTCCTGAAAAGTTAACAATGAAAGGGGTTTTTAGTAATGGGTCGTATGCATAATAGTGGAACAGGTAATAGTAACAAAAGTTCACTTCCACAAACACCTAAGAACCTAAAAATAACTGATGGAAATGACGTTGAATATTCTGCAGAATTTGCAGACCATTCCGACCTTGAAGCGCAAGCACGTGCTAACGCAGCGAACCAGCGTGTAAAATCGAGAAGAAATAAATAAGTTTAAAAAAAGCGGTAACAAAAAAGAAGAAGCAGGGCAACCTGCTTCTCAGGCTGTCGAGAAACTTTCGACAGCCTCTTATTTTCTACAATAACTTTAATCATTCACC
>NZ_JBPXRO010000049.1:0-25301 GCF_051842875.1 Neobacillus sp. C211 | reverse complement strand
GATTCCCTATTCGTAATATAAGAGTTGATATACATCGAACGACAAAATACTACAAAAACTAACAAAGGTAATTTATACTCATTACCGAATATTTGATATATTATAAATTTAACTGGGAATCACTCTACATAAGACAGGTAAGCAGGAGGAAGAGGTAACCTTTATTTGTTAATAATTTAAAGGTTCCAATTTGGGGTGCCTTCATCTATAGCCAGAAGCACATAAAAAAGAAAAAAAGGCCATTTTAGAGTTCTGCTAATTAATCCTCTTGAATGAGCCTCTTCGATTCGAAATAAAGAACTTGAATAAATTTTTTCGTATTAATTCGTGTACTGGAAGCAGTAGCTTTAGGATTCTTTTGTAATTCTGTCATCTTCTTGCGTACAATCGTAAAATCAAAAAACTTAGAAGCATAATTTTCAAACTTAGCGTTGGAGAAATCTGATAAACCGAGCGAAGCTAAATGATTTAACGATTGGTAAATCGCTCTTCGTACCCGTTGTTCAGAGGCTTTTACTTCCCGCTGGATATCAATTTGTGCCGCGGGCGTCCCAAGCTTTTTTAAAGTAATTTGCACAAAAATCTCTTTAAGCGGAGGAAATTGTTCGAACGTATGATATTGTTCATATTGATCTAAATATTGGAGGATATCCAGTAAATCTTTGCTGCCGCTTTCACCTAAGATACCTAATTCAGATAAGAGAAACTCTCCAGCTGTTACAATACTAGTTTTCTTCAATACATTTGCCGTTTCCTGTTTTGGCTGCTGTAAATTAAACACGGTATTTAATGATTTTTGAATCTCTGAAATCGACTTTTCTAACTGGATTCGCTCCATTACTTTTCGAATAACGCTTAACACTTCAATGCGATTAATTGGTTTTGAAATATAATACTCAACACCAAGGGTATAGGCTTCACCTATTAATTCTTTTGATTCCACTTGTGAAATCATAATAATTTTACCTGAGAATTCCCCTTTTAAGCGGCGAATGGTTTCAAGTCCATCACAAACAGGCATTAACAAATCGATAAATAGAATATCCACATGCTTAAGGATCATTAAGTTTTTTTCGAGCATGAAGCCATCTTCGGCTTCTCCAATAATATCTCCCAGATCCTCATCCTCGATTATTTGTGCCAGCATGGAACGATGCACCTCATCATCATCAACGATATAAAAATTCATAAAGTTTACCCTCTTTCAACTAGGCTATATATCGGAATTTTTATGGTAAAAAGTGCTCCCGAATTTTCTACAGTATTTTGGAGATCAACACATCCCCCAAGTTCTTCGGTAATTTCTTGTACATAGGAAAGACCAATACCTGTTGATGGCGTGCCTGCCTGATCAAATTTTAAAGTATACCCTGGTTTAAAAATCAAGCTTTTATACTTTTCGGGAACTCCGGGACCATTATCCTCTACTTGAAACCATACAAACTGATTTACCAGCATTAAATAAATAGCTATTGTTCCTTTCTCCTTAATAGCTTCTACCGCATTTGCCACTAAATTATTGATCAACGATAAAACGAGATATGCATGATATTCCGGATGTTCACCATTAATTTTATAGCGAAATTCAATCTTCTTTCCTAATGAGCTTGCGTATTTTTCATTTGTTCTAATAATGATCAGGACAAGTTCATGTATATCCATGTAATCTGAAAACTTTTCATCTTCAATCAACTTGAATAGTCCTGCAAAAATCCGTTGATTGTCTTTTTTTATATCATGTACTTCTCCAGCAATCCGTAAAGCCCTTTTGCTAAATTCCTCCAAGGAAATTCCTGTTTGTTTCATATGATTATTTAAGTCCCGATATAAATCGTACGATGTGATTGTAGTATTTTCCGCGTTTTGCAATACTTTTTTTAGCTGAACGGATTCCACATACAAATTGGATAACAACATTAATAAATACTGATTCTTTTGACGAATTTGCCTCTCTCTTATTTTTCCTTCATATAACTTCATCATACTAAAGAAGGAAAGCACAAAAAAGCTTCGGAAAATGGCTATGATAAAGATCTGGGCTAGTTTTGACAAAGTCAGATAGTCTCCAACAGCCACATGCCGAAACATCAGTTCCGTTAAACTGGCTATGATTTCAATGGTAATGCCTAATACTCCTATAATCCAAGGACGGTTGTGGAACTGATTTATTTTTAATAAGTAAAACAGGACCACGTACGCAAAATAATAAAGGGAGGAAGGATAGCGTGTTTGTACGGAAGCGAACAAATCGAAATGATCCTGTGTAAGCCAGTCCAATCCTACCCGAACGGAAAAAATAGACAGCGCCGTGCCAATACCTAGTAAAATAGGTGAAATGCCCCGCAAAAATAATAGTAAAAAGAATATAATGGGCGTACCCAGACTAACACGGAAGGTATCATGAAAAGGATAAAATTTTAGCTCTCCCGCTAACGGAACAGCAACGATAACAAAAATGAAAGTATATAAATTCTTCTCAAACAATTGATTGATTTTCAAAAGATTCACTTCCTAAGATTTTAAACAGATATAAACATAAATAACGAATCCAACACAGGCAAATACCACCTATATTGAATTCGTTATGAGGTTTAGAAAAGTATACAATGCTGAAAAACAAAAGACAACTTCGTTGTTAAAAGATACAGTTTATCCTCTGTCCAAAAGCGATGCTCCGGAAATGCCTGGGTTTGTCATTTCGTAAGGGTTTAAAATCAGATCAAGCTCTTCCTCTGTCAATACATCATATTGCAAGCATAATTCACGTACTGGTTTACCTGTTAAAATCGCCTCTCTTGCAATACGTGCTGCTACTTCATATCCAATATGGGGATTAACAGCGGTAATGACTCCCACACTTTTTTGAACATATTCTTTTAACTGTTCCGTATTTGCTTCAATCCCTGCCAAGCAGTAATCCGTAAACGTACGGAATGCATTGTTCATGATGCTGATTGATTCAAGCAAGTTAAAGACAAGCACAGGTTCCATTACATTTAATTCAAGCTGCCCTGCTTCGGAAGCCAGGCAAATGGTATGATCATTGCCAATAACTTGAAAGGCAACCTGGTTGATCAGCTCCGCCATGACCGGGTTCACCTTCCCCGGCATAATAGATGAACCAGGCTGACGAGCTGGTAAGGTGATTTCCCCAAGTCCTGCACGGGGACCTGATGCCATTAACCTTAAATCATTGGCGATTTTGGACATGTTCATCATACATACTTTCAGTGCGGCCGATACCTCCGTGTAAGCATCCGTATTTTGAGTGGCATCGACAAGATGTTCAGCCCCAAAAAGCGGCAATTCGGAAATAGCGGCTATGTGCTTAACCACATTTTCGATATAACGGGGATCTGCATTTAAACCTGTACCCACTGCCGTTGCCCCCATATTGATTTCATATAAGTGCTGACGTGATTGCTGGATCCGTTTTATATCGCGCTCTAGGACACGGCTGTAGGCTTCAAACTCCTGGCCAAGACGGATTGGCACGGCATCCTGAAGATGGGTTCGTCCCATTTTAATTACATGATCAAATTGCTGCGCTTTCTGTTTGAAAACGGCCAGCATTTGATGCATCGTATCCAATAGCTTTTCCATTAACTGAAGTGTAGCAATATGGATCGCGGTCGGAAACGCATCATTTGTAGATTGAGACATATTCACATGACTATTCGGACTCACATGCTTGTACTCGCCTTTTTCTTTCCCAAGTAATTCAAGTGCACGGTTTGCAATGATTTCATTCATATTCATATTCATGGATGTTCCTGCACCACCTTGAATGGGGTCCACGATAAATTGTTCATGCCACTTACCAACTATTATTTCCTCTGCAGCCTGAACAATGACCTTGCCGATTCCTTCATATAACCGTGTTGAATCCATATTGGCTAAAGCAGCGCCTTTTTTGACAATTGCCAACGCTTTAATTAACTGTTCGTGAACACGATAGCCTGTAATCGGGAAATTTTCAACTGCCCTTAGAGTTTGTATGCCGTAATAAGCATCTGCCGGGATTTCTTTTGATCCTAAAAAGTCCTTTTCTATTCGTACTTGAGTACTTTCCTTGGTAGCTGACATGGTACTCCCTCCTATGCTCAATAAAATTATGCTACATTTGACTCTTTAGACTCTTTAAAGGAGTCCACATATTGATTTGCTTTTTCTTGGTCAAATTGCCCTTCCCATTTTGACATCACGATTGTCGCCAATGAATTTCCCAGTACGTTAACTGCAGTCCTAATCATATCCAGAATACGATCAATACCTGCAATGAAAGCAACGCCTTCTATAGGAATTCCCATTGTACCGAGTGTGGTTAAAAGGACCACAAACGACGCACCAGGAACACCAGCCATTCCTTTTGATGTAAGCATTAACACAAGCAGCAACGTAATTTGCTGCATGATGGATAAATGAATTCCATACATTTGTGCTACGAAAAGTGAAGCAAGAGCCTGATAGATGGATGAGCCATCCAAGTTAAAGGTATATCCAGTCGGGATTACAAATGAAGTGATTGATTTTGGGCAGCCAAATTTCTCCATCTTATCCATAAGTCTTGGTAAAACAGCTTCAGAGCTTGCGGTTGTAAACGCCAGAATAAGCTCGTCTTTTAATACCTTCATGAGAAGAAAAATGCTGGTACCAGAGATTTTCGCAATGACGCCAAGAACCACGAGCACAAAAAATATCATTGTTACATAAACAGCCAGCACCAGTTTTCCCAAAGGAAGTAACGAGGCAGCGCCAAATTTTGCAACGTTCACCCCAATGAGTGCAAATACTCCAACAGGGGCAAATTTCATAATAAGATTCGTTACCCAAAACATCGCTTCTAATATACCTTCAAAAAATGTCAGAACAGGCTTTCCTTTTTCCCCAATTGCTGCAATTCCCAATCCTAAGAAAACAATAAAGAAAATAATTGGAAGTAAATCACCTTTAGTGATAGATTCAAATACGTTTGTCGGAACAAGATGCACAATCGTATCTGCTACACTCGGAGTTCCAGTCGTTTTCATTGTTTCTTCATACTTTGAAATGTCATTTGCCTTAAGACTGCCCGTATCTACACCTGCTCCAGGCTGAAATAGATTTGCCGCCAATAATCCAATCGCAATAGCCAAAGTTGTAACGCTTTCAAAATAAAGTAGAGTTTTTCCGCCTAACTTTCCTAATTTTTTGATGTCGCCCACACCGGCTATTGATACGATTAATGCAGCGATGACAATTGGCACTACAATCATCTTAATCAGATGGATAAAAATGTCCCCCATAGGACCTAAAATGGCTATCGCCGTCTCGTTACCGTAAAAAATGACACCAACGATAATCCCAAGTATAAGCGCAATAAATATTTGTGTAGCCAACCCAAATCTTTTCATAGAAAAACTCCCCCTTATTTGTTGTAAGCATGTTTTGTATCTTAATCAGAACACTTTGCAGGTTATGTTTTTACTCTATTAGCAAACCTACTTGTTTACACAAAAAACTACAAAAAGTCTAAAATAAAAAAATATTTTTTAAATAATTAATACTTTCTTGCTTTTTTGGAGGTGGTATGATTAAACAAAATAAGCCGTTCCTGTACAAGATTTATGTCTTGTACAGGAACGGCTTATTTTGGGCATTTCGCAAATGGAATTGATCTATCTGCAAGTTCATTCTTTCTTTGGTTTGTTTCAAACGTTTGTTTAGTTGTACCCCTCTTTAATTACTTTTGAAGTTCAGATATTTTATTCCCTTTCGCAAAAGGCCAAGTGAGTTTTGGTACCTTATGACCCTCACCGCTTCCGCCAAATTTAAAGACAATAATCCCACCAACAATAACCAGCACACCGATCAACTGATTGAACGTAAATGGAACTTTATTAAGACCTAGCCATCCTAATGTGTCCCCTAATAGAGCAACCACGAGTTGTGATGTCAGTGCGATAGCGATGGCATAGGTTGGTCCCAGCCGCTTGATCCCTTGAACGAGACAAACAACCACTCCCACTCCGATCAGACCGCTGAACCAGTACCAAGTCTGCATATTTTGCAAGTGAAATAACTTTCCCCCTTCAAAGAGGAGCCCAAACGTCAATGAAGCAAGGAAACCCATTCCTAAAACTAAAGTTGTCGTTGCCCAAGATCCCGCCCGTTCATTGACCTTACTGTTAAAAATATTTTGCAAAGCTACCAGCGCACCGGCAATAATCGCAAATAATAATCCTAGAATCATACTCTTCTCTCCCCTGTGTTGATATTTTTCAAAGTTATTCGTAGATGTTATCCCCTGCGAGTTCCCTTAATCCATTCCTGTCTTTAACAAGGATGGAACCTCGATTACGCTCAATCAGACCTTCCGCACATATTTGCGTGATGACCCGATTTAAATGACGATAGCTCGTGCCAATTAAATTAGCTGCATCCTTGATACTGATGCTAAGTTGGTTTTTATTAAGTGAATCGGCTTCATCAAAGGAAACAGACAATAGATAACTAGCCAAGCGCACCTCAACGGGATACATGATATTAAAGCTCATTGAATTGTTTTTCAGATGGAATTTCCTCGTAATAATATCCAATAAAAATTGCAGGAGCGGTGCATGGTCACTTCCATATTTCTTTAACCAGCGATGGTGAATGCCAATCATCCAAACAGGCGATACCGCCTCAACTGTGTTAATAATTTCAATGCCCCGTACATACTCAATATCGCCGATCACTTCAAGCGGCTTCTTAAAAGAAAGAATGAGTGTATTACCTTCTGGCGAGCTGGTGTAGATTTTAACCTTCCCTTTTACTAGTACATACAAATACTGTGATGCTTCACCCTGGGAACAAATGAGCTCGCCTTGCTCAAAGCTGTACAGCGACAAATGGGGAATTAATGGTTCATGAAAGATCGATTCTAGTTGATATGTCTGGATATACGCGTCCAATTGCTCCTGATCATTCAGTTCTTTCACTCTTATTCACCCTCCGCCTTTCACCTTCTACATTCCAAAAGACACTTATTAAGTCCTTAGTATCACCACACCAATGATCATCATCCCAATACCGATAAACTGTGGCAGCTTCATCTTCTGCTTTTCCAGACCAAACCATCCGTTACTGTCTATGATAAATGTCAGCGTAAGCTGTGCTATCAGGATCGCCGATATACTTAGGGTCACACCGATTCTCTGAATAGAGGTGACATTACTGAAAATAACAATCGCTGCAAAGGCGCCCCCAATCAAATATAACGGCTTCACTTGTTTGAAGCCTTGCCCTTTACCGTCTCGAACGATCATGAAAATAATGAGAGCCATTATAAAACCAGTAAACTGGGTAATAGTTGCTGCTTGCCACGTGCCAATGTCTTCACTAATCCGTGTATTGGCAATCCCTTGCAGGGTAATAAATGCCCCGCCTAAAAATGCAAAGATAATCCCCTTCATACTTTTCTCCCCTAATTTAGATTTCTTATCTATATTAAAGGATATATTCAAGTAGTTTGGATAGGACATATGTCCTCAACTCATTTTCATTTTTTTATTAATGTTCCCTTTTGTAAGCCGTAGAAAAAAGTGGATCTGCTAAACTAAATTAATAGTGGTACACTTGAGGGAACGTTCTATTAAAAAAGGAGCTTAGAAATTACGACTTGTATCTAAAATAAGTTTATAATAATTAAAAAATATTTTCGAGGTGAATAGACATTGGATTTTCATTCAAATTCGAACCAACAATTAGAAAAAGTTGATGATGAAGAATATAAAGAAAGAGATTACGCTACTAGACAAAAAGCAGAAGAGGAACCGGAAGAAAGAGGATTTAAACAATGGATTATGGGATGGAACAAGAAAAAGGTAGATGAAGATGGCGAAGCGAGAGTAGATTCGCCATCCAGATCCAGATCCTCTAATAAGAAAAAGAAAGGAAGGATGATCTCATTAAAACTAGTCTTTAAGATATTTGTAGTAGCAGCTGTTTGTTACAACTTCAATTTCATTTGGAATTTTATGAAAGATCCTATTGGTAATTTTACGTTTTATCATACATTATTTGTACTAGGAATATGTGCAGGTATTAATTTTATTGCCGTTTGGATTCTGTTTTATAAAAGTTCGTTTATGAGATTTTATCTTTCCTTATTAGCAATTTTAGGATCGTTTGGGTATTACTTTTACGTAAATTACACTAATCACTCTTTTATGGGGAAAAATATCAAAACTTCGTTGCTTGTTATGATATCAGTTTTGATCGTCATTAGTCCTAAAGTAAATTATTACCTGAAAAGCATCGTACTTCTGTTGATACCTAGTATAGGTATCTATTTAAGTGGTAATAAATTCGCACTTGTATGGGCTTTAATGTTGAGTGCGGGATTTGTACTATTATTTAGAGTGTCAAAATCAAGAGGAAAATCAAAATCAAAATCAAATAAAAAGGAAAGTCGTGCAAGAAGAAACCAAAAGCAATCAGCATAATATTTATTATAGGTAATTAAAAAATGCTGGTTATGGCAGTATATTTATTGAATGAAAATAAGCCGAAAATGTACAAGTGGTGAATAAAAACTTGTATTTTTTCGGCTTTTTATATTTTCAAAATGGAAGAAAAATATTGTTAGCTTAATTTGAAACTAACTATAGCAAATATGAACTTCATCAAGGCAATCCAGTGGCAATTAAAAAAATGATTAATATACATTCCTTATTTGAAATAACCCGAAATCAAAATGTAAATATTCTGTCACTGTAATACAGTTGATGTTAGGCATTTGAAAGTATAAACTTTACTTACTATTTGAGGAGTGATTAAAGTGAAAACAGTAACGGTGGATAAGCTAACATTCAAGAAAAATTTATCGATGATTGAACAATTTGCAATCAAAGATTTCCTGTTTAAATGGGTTGGTCAACCAACAGAAGGATTAGATGATTTTCTACCACTTGAGTACACAGAAAATGTCTTTGCCAAGATGGAGGCAAAACAGGTAACTGCTTTACCCATTAATGGGGATAAACATTTCAGATATGCCACAATAACAGAAGACAATCAAATTGTAATAGGAGTTTTAGATTCGAATGAAGAGTTAAATCATAGAGTCATTTCTCTAGATGAGGTTTTAATAGGTAAGAACTTGTAAGGTGCTTGCCTCTAAACTTTTCTCTAGCTTTCTTCTCGGACAATGACTTGGATTCCATGTCGTTCTGCTTTGTATCGAATCATTTCTATGAAAGTGGCAGATGGGATTTGTATGAAGGCTTGTTTAGTGGTCTCTTGCATACCAACCTCCATCTTCCAACCCTCATTTTTTCCATTGATGATTGTATCAATGGTTCTTTCTTGAGCAATCTCCATCACTTTTGCACAAGCCCTATGTAAAAAATCCATGACTCGATTGTTTGTTTTTCGGTCTAATGAAATTAATCTTGTCGTGTGAAACTTTCCTTCCTTCCTTCCTTCCTTCCTTCCTTCCTTCCTTTTTAGCCAGATTGTAAAATTGGGGTCCTTCTTCTGAAAATATGGAAGTAGCGCTGTTACATTTAACTCCTTCTCTGTTCACTATGGTATACTTTAAAAAGTTTGTTTTAAGAGTGGGAGGTTCTATTAGTGGAGTTACTAAAATCATATACTCAAACGAAATCGACCTATATATTTTGGCTCGTTACAGGGATTATACTTGTAGCATTTAATTTGCGCCCCGCGATCACTTCATTAGGGCCACTGGTTGGAATGATTCAGGAAGATGTAGGACTAGCACATTGGAGTACAGGTTTATTAATGAGTTTGCCATTACTTGTTTTTTCCATCATGTCACCCATCGTGCCAAAGCTCGCCAATCGATTAACAAATGAGGTGACTTTGCTTATAGGTTTGTTCACCCTTTTAATCGGTATAGGTCTAAGATCCATCCCAATGACGTTTTTCCTTTTTACTGGGACTCTTTTTATTGGAGTGGGTATAGCCGTTGGAAATGTTCTTTTACCAGCTATTGCAAAGGACAAATTCCCACAGCACTTCGGTCTTATGACAAGTGTTTATTCTACCTCAATGGGATTGTTTGCCTCATTAGCGTCAGGAGTTAGTGTTCCTTTAGCAGACGGCATGCACCTGGGCTGGCAGGGAGCTTTAATTGTTTGGGGTATTCCGGTCGTGCTAGCTATCTTGGTGTGGGCCTTTCTTTTCAAATATAATCATGGAAGTCAAACAGATATAAAAAGGCTTGGTTCTAAATCTAATCAAGTCTGGCGTTCACCACTTGCTTGGCAAATCGCCATTTTTATGGGGTTTCAGTCTTTTTTATTTTATGTAACGATTTCTTGGTTACCAGAAATCCTGCATAGTCACGGAATGAGTATGGAGAAAGCAGGGTGGCTGCTTTCAATCACCCAAATAGTCGGACTACCTTTCAGTTTCTTCATTCCTGTCATTGCAGGACGTTTCCAATCACAAAAATGGATCGCATTCCTGTTAAGCCTATGCTCTATAATTGGTTATGGAGGTTTACTGTTGGGCTCATCCTATCCCGTTTTAATTGTTAGCATTATTTTCATTGGGATGGCTTTGGGAGGAATCTTTCCATTGTCACTAACCTTTATCGGACTTCGCACTAAGAATGCCAGTCAGGCTGCAGAGTTATCTGGAATGGCACAATCAACTGGATATATCCTTGCAGCAGCGGGCCCCTTTTTTATTGGATATTTATTTGATCAGACCCATTTATGGACAGTTCCACTTAGTGCACTCATCATTATTTCATTAGTGGTTTTGGTATTTGGGATGTTAGCGGGTCGCAATCGATACGTATAAAAAGCGAACAGTGCCAGGCACTGTTCGCTTTTTATGCTGATTACTATTTTTACATGACATTTGATGTATTTGCATTTGATAGATCTGAATTTTCAATCTCTTTAGGACGGACGGCCAGCCAAACTAGTCCACCGAAAACAAGAAGGATTAGCCCGCATAACTGGAACGCATACTGGAATCCAGCGGCTGGGCTTGCTGAATGTTCAATGAAATAACCTGTTACATAGGGTCCGACAATCCCACCCAATGAAGTAAGCGCCATAAACCACCCTTGAATTTTACCTTGATGTTTAGGTGGAACCAAATCTACTAGAATCGCTGGTCCCATAACCAAGGTAATACATCCAAATGTTAACCCAAGTGATAATAATACAATGGCAAGAATATTAGAGCTGACCATTGCACCGAAAAAATAGCTGACGGCTCCCGCTAACATTACTGGTCCAAGGACAAAAATCCGTCCCTTTACCATACTTTTCGTCTTATGATAAAGTCGGTCAGAAATGGTTGAAAAGGTGATTTGCGACAGGGTAATCATAATCCAAGGCAATGCTACGACAATTTTTAAAGTACCTTCGCTGAGGTGGCGGACATTTTCTAAATAATTGGGAAGCCAGTTCAGCCCAATCGTAAAGGACCAATAAGTGGCAAAACCACATAAGGCAACGAAGATGAAATTTTTCGAAAACAAGGCAGAGGTGAATTTTGTTTCGTTTTGAATAGTGGATAACTTCGTACTGCCTTTTGTTGCAACCAACTCAGTATCTGTAACCGTTTTCTCTTTTGCGATCCATAACCACACGATAATCCAAATAAAGCCTACTACTCCAGTTGAGATAAACGCCGAGCGCCATCCATAACTCATGATGAGATGCATTAAGACCGGTGCTGAAATGGCGACACCAAGCGGTCCGCCAACTGAAACCAATGTTAAACCAATCCCCAATTTTTCCTTTGGAAGATACTTTGAGGCGGCTGTCATCGCTAAAGCGTAGGAAGGTCCTTCCCCAGCCCCTAAAATGATTCTAGTTACCAATAAATAAGTAAAGCTGCTGACAAAGATTGTTGAGAATTGAACGATGGACCAAATTGCGACCATACCGGCAATGACTTTTTTCGCTCCAATTTTATCCGCAAGACTGCCGCCTAAAACAGCTGAAAGCGAATATAGTAAGAAGAAAACACTCCCGACAACTCCCCATTGCTCTGGCGATAATCCTAATTCCTTAATAATTGAAACTGAGGCAAACCCAATAATCGCCTTATCTGCGTTACTAATGACCGTTAATAAAAATAACAGGAAGATGATCACCCATGTTTTTTTTGAAACTGCACTTTTCTTTTGCTCCATATAAGGACCTCCTTGAAATTTCTCCTTTTTTCCCTCGTTCATTTTCATAGAATGATACCACTTTGATTTCAAGACCTTTCCACCCCTTCAATAAAAAGGCCCTTTTAGGAATTTACTTAAATGTAACTTCCACCTTACCAATATGTGAAAATCCAGCAGTAAACCGATCCCCTTTTTCGGCCACTTCTGCTGCAGATAATGCCCCTGATAAAATCACTTCTCCCGCTTTCAAAACAACATTGTATTCGGATAACTTATTTGCCAGCCAGGCCACACATTTGGCAGGATGGCCTAGTACATCTGAACCATATCCTGTATTGATCAGTACACCATTTTTAAACAATTTCATTTCAATCGATGGTAAGTCGATATCCGTTAACGAGAATCGCTCATCACCAATGACAAACAATCCGCTTGATGCATTATCTGCAATCGTGTCTGCTAAGGTAATCTTCCAGTCGGTTATCCGGCTGTCGACGATTTCTAAGGCTGGGGCTATATACTCTGTCGCATCAAGGACATCCTCGATGGTCACAGATGGACCTTTCAAATCCTTGCTGAGAACAAAGGCAATCTCGCCTTCTACCTTTGGCTGGAACATGGCATCTAAGCTGATGATCCCGTTATTACTTATTTCCATGGAATCCAATAGGTGACCGTAATCTGGTTGTTCCACACCTAACAGCTGCTGCATGGCAACAGAGGTTAACCCAATTTTTTTCCCAACAATACGCTGGCCATCTCCAACCTTCTCATTAATTGCGAGAAGTTGGACCTGATACGCCTCATCAATGGATAATTCTTGATACAAATCAGTAAGTGGTGTAATGGATTGCTTAGCAGCTTCTGCCTGCTGCAAAAGCTCATATACATGTTGAACACGATGTATGACTTGATTGCTCATAGTAAAAACTCCTTTTGTAAAAAAATAAAGCACTATTTCATAGATTCAATATCATGTTAACCTATGAATCAATCAATAGTGCTCTCAAAGTTAGTCTTATTATTTTGTTACCAAGGATGCGTCGTTTTGATTAGCAACTTCTTTTCCATTTTTCAATAAGAAGTCTATTAATACAGTGTTAAATTCTTCAGGTTTCTCCCATTGCGGCCAGTGTCCGGCATCTTTGATGACAACCAACTCACTATTTGGAATCATATCCTGAATTGGTTTGGCTTCTTCAACGGTTGAAGTTGGATCATGGTCTGTCCATGCTAACAATGTCGGAACATTGATTTTACCGCACCATGATGGATCCCAGCTGTACAGCTTTCTAACTTCAATATCCTGCAGGCAGACGATATGATGAACGGCCTCTTGATAAGATGGCTGTGTATAGATTTTGTAACGAGATTCAATTAGTTCATCGTTTACTTGGCTCTTATCATACATTAACCACTGAAGTCTTGTTTTTACATTTTCATAGTTGGCTTCAAGAACCGCTTTTAACGTGGAGTCCTTCAGCTTTTGCATAACTTCAGGTTTGTTATTAACGTTCCCTGGCGTATTTAACACCATTGCTTCCACATACTCTGGATGTTCAGCCGCAAACCAGGCAGCGACCCAGCCTCCTAATGATTCACCTGAAAGATATACCTTTGATAACCCTAATGCTTGGATAACACCCAATAAATGCTCGCTATAATAATCAATTCCGTATGGGCGATCTGGTTTAGCTGTGTAGCCATGTCCTACCATATCGATGCAAATCACACGGAAATGTTCACTTAAGCCTCGGATATTTCGGGCATAAGCCTCAATATGGCCACCCGTACCATGAAGCAAAATCAAAGGCTCTCCTGTTCCTGCTTCTAGTACTCTCGTTTTAATATCGTTTGCATTAACATAATAGAGTTTATATTCCAAATCAGCTAAGTCTGTCCAGATTGTCATTTAAATCTCCCCTTTTTTAAAATAATAGTTACATAGTGGTGTTCTACCTTTTCCATCATTGATGTTGTTGAACCTTTCAATTTCGAGAGTGGTTCCCGCTGCTAATCTAAAATGCTTACTTTGTTTTCAGATGCCTTTTCAGGATGATTTTGGTCAACCGGCTGACTAAACTGAACGATCGCCATACCTGTTACCCATTCCGGAATTGGCTCATAGCATGCGACACTTGCATCCAAGCTTTGCAGTACACCAAGCAGGACAAGCCAGTTGTGAATTTCCTGACCGCCATTCCCTAAATGCTCCTCAATATAATCAGCACTCCAGTTTCTTAATGCAGTAAAATCCTTCTCTGTAATCAATCGTAAAAATTCACGATCCATTTGTTCATTAACGGGCCCTGATTTAATTCGTGTGACATTTGTTTCCCGTAACTTTAAATATTCATCAAGCTGGTCTATTTCCTGACGGCCATTTTTTAAGACTTGTATCAAGGATTGGTCTTCTGGTTTTTCACTCTCAATCTTTGGAATCGGCACCCAGTGAGATAAACCACCCGAAGCGACAATTGCAACTTTAAGATCTTTATCCCATGACTCAATCGCTTTACGAATCACTTCGCCGACTTGGAAACAGCGGTCCATCGTTGGCAGCGGCGGCGCCGACGTATTCACAGCTATTGGAACTACTGGAATTTTTAAATCTGGATTTAAGAAGTAAATTCCTTGTGTATGGCCGTGATCGACTTTCATTTTTAACGTAAAGGCAAAATCAACATTGTTGTCTAAACCGGTGTGAAGGATATGCTTCGCTAAGTCTTCTTGCACAGGGATATTGTATTTTGGCAGCTGCCAGTCTCCCCAGCCTTCACATTCGCCTATCCCAATGGTAAATGCAGGCATTTGGTCGTAGAAATAACTATTGAAATGATCATCCGATATCAATACAATTACGTCTGCTCCTGAATCTTCAAGTACCTTCTTCATTTCAGACGCAGTTTGGAGGAAGTGCTGCCCTTTATCTCCGCCTCCCGCCTCATTTGTCATAATCATCGGACTATGTGACATTGCGACGCCTGCAATAATTTTAGCCATTTGACCCTCTCCTTTTTTAAGATATCCTTAATTTCCTAGACTCAGCTATTTCTTTATGCCAAATAATAGATAGTTTCCCCTTTAAAAATATAGGCATAACATCGATACATTTGAGCGTTGTACCATCATTCATTACGGCTACTTTTGTTTGAAAAGAACCGCTTTCATTTTTTAAGGTAACCTCATAGCTTCCTGGACCTGGAAGAGTATAATAGGGGTAAAGTGTGAAAGATTGTTCATCCCATTCGCATGGTGTTTCATAGAATCGACCGAGTAAATCGTGCAGTTCTGCAACCTTCCCGTTTAACAGCCGCTCACGAATACAGGTGGAACTTATTTTCTCGCCCCGTAGCTCTACCTTTGCTACTTTGGTGACATCAATTCGACCGCCTGAGTCCTGTTTTAACCGGTCCAAATTACCAGCACCACGAGAGCCATATGAAAAATCAAATCCTGCGACTGCATGAATTACACCAAGACCATTCAAGTATTGCGCAACAAACTGTTCTGGCGATAATCCGGCAAACTCTTTATCAAATTCAACAATATAAAACGTATCGACCCCCATGTTCCGAAGCTTCGTCTCTTTTTCCGCAAGCGGCATTAAATAATGGACGTGAATGTTTCCATTGGAGATAACGGTTTTCGGATGTGGGAAGAAACTCATGACAGCAAAAGGCATTTGTTTTTCGCTTGCCTTTTGATAAGCGGTGTTGATGACTGCACAATGTCCATGATGGAGACCGTCGAAACAACCAAGGGCCATCACATTTGGCCTCGCCTTTTCCTGCCATTCTGCCAAATTACTCCGGTTTACATGAATTGTTTCCATAACAGTCTCCTCTCATCATCCTTAGATTGTCACAGGCAATACTTCTACTAATGAACGGTACTTTCCATTATAAAAAATCAGTGGTTCTGCATCTTCAAGGTGAATATCCGTTACTTTGCCAATAAACAAGGTGTGGTCTCCTTCAACATGTTCAGCTGATACTTCACATGCGATTTGTGCGACGGCACCAGATAATACCGGCTTTCCATCAAGGCGGTCAAAGACCACTTCCTTGTGCTCCTTCAATTGTCCAGCGAAAATCATCGAAAGCTCTTGCTGGTCAGCGGCTAAGATATTCACAGTGAAAATCTTGCTTTCTTTTATTTTATTTAAGATTTTTGCCTTTTCCCCGATAGAAATAACGATAAGTTTTGGGTCAAGCGACACAGACATGAACGCATTCGCTGTCATTCCGTGAACGTCTCCCTCTACTTCTGTGGCAATAACGGTTACCCCTGTGGCAAACTTACCCATTGCACTGCGAAACTGACGATCATCCATTTTAAAAATCCTCCTATGATATAAATTTCTATAAAGCTTGTTATCCATGATTCGTACCCTTCGAATTTAACCCCTAACTCCACTGTTAAAACCAAATAACTCCTGACCATATGCAGCAACCGCATCTTCGTATAAAGAAGTTTTATGTGTAGCAACGGCGATGATATCCCTTAAGAACAATTCCATTGGTCCGCCTTTATAAAGAGCACCTCCGCCAAGAGTTAACAGAGATCTTACGGCAATATCCGTGCAAAGCTTAATCGCTTTTGTGCGGATTGCAAAGAATTCAGATGGAGGAGTTATACAGCCATCTGTTTCATAGTTTTCTAGCAGATTAATATATTTTTCTAGCAAAGCTTCCGCCAGGTGGAAATCAGTTGTCATTTCGGCTAATACCCGCTGACTTCTTGGTGACTCACTTTCCCTTACTCCATCCATTAAGCGCACACGTTTTTCAGTAAGCACTTTAAATTCCTTAAGAATCCGTTCTGCCCCGCCCAGGGCCATATAACCGAATCCCAAATAGAAGGAGGGAAAGAATGGGACATGATAAAAAGGATAGTCTATGTCATATTCTTCTAGCGGTGGTCTTCTTGTAAGCTCTGCTTGATCTAAACGCAAAATCCGCTCCATTGGGACATACACTTGATCAGCAATAATTTGGTTACTGCCTGATCCTCTTAAGCCAAATGTATCCCAGTTATGGACCACTTCCACCTCGGATGTTTTTAGCATTGGCAAACAATATACAGGTTGTTCGCTGTCAGGAAACTGAATCATAACCCCAACACCAACCCACTCACTATAATTGACACCACTGACAAAACTCCACTTGCCACTGATACGATAACCATCGCCATCCCGTTCTGCTTTTCCTAATGCAGCAAAGATATCGCAAATTAATCCGCCCTGATGAATGATATCGTCTGCACCCTTTTCAGGAAGAAATGCTGGAAGCATATTATGAAGCGGATAAAGATAGGTAAGCCAAGCTGCTGAAATATTGTAATTCGCCACCTTACGAACGACCTTAGCAAACGTTTTCAAATCTGCCTGTGGTCCGCCATATTTTTTTGGAAGCATCATCCGTGAAATTTGCGTTTCTTTGATGAGGTTCACCACATTTTGTGATATAGTCGCATTTTTCTCTGCTTCTAGTGCTTCTTGCTCTGCCAATTTTCCAATTCGTTCCGCTCCGGCTAGTAAATCTTCAACTGTGACATCTTCCCCTTTTAATACAAAACTTGCCATCGTTCTACACCCCTTCTGTTTGATTAGATATAATTGTTGAGAAAAATAATAGGTTATGGACTAACGTCCGTTGGTCAATTTAGCTGGCACCGCTTACATTTGAAATTGAACTAGGTTTTTACTATTTCAACCTTGTAAATAAAGTTTATATAATTTGTAATTTTCATACTAGGGCAAAAAATGTCTATGTTTTTTAATTTACTAGACAAAATTTGTTCATCCAAGAGAAATCAGCGGTGGAAAAAGGCAGAAGAAAAACCACCCGGCTTATTCCGGATGGCTCTAATCTAATGTGAGTTCCCCTATGGCAATCAACGATTTTATAATCAGTAGTAATTGATGCATTTCATCTGAATCGCGAAGGTCTTTTTCTAATAAGCTTTCGATTCTGCTAATCCTATGCCGGAGCCCGCTCATCGATAAAGACAAATCACTCATCGTTTGCTCAAGCTTTCCCCCATTCAACAAAAAACTATACAAAGTTTTTAGAAGTTCGAGGATTTTTGGATCTGTCATGTTATATAGAGGTCCTAATTCTTGTTCAGCAATTAGTTTAATCCCACTGATATTTTTCGCGTTAATCAGTACCCCTACGATCCCTAATGATTGAAACGGGACGATATGCTTCTTGACTGCTAATCGTAAAGCAATGGTTGCTTCCTCGTAACATCTGGATGCATGGCAAATATCATCCTCTAGATGGCTGATACCACATTTAAAATGACCTTGTGGATATTTTTTTAACATATAATCGAGGTATTCTTTTATCACATCATAGATTGCTTTCTTTTGAATGGTTTCATTGGTAATCAATAACACTATGTTGCCATCACGGTGTCCAACCAAGATATTATGCTTTTTCTCATTGAAATAATGAAAGGTCGTTTCAAAAATATGTTCCTGCAGAAGAAACTCATCTTCAATTGAACTTTGGATTTTTTTATATTCCACTACCGATAGATAGTATTTCTGCTCAAGATCTACACCAGTATATTTCCCTCGATTGATGATCTCATTTGTAGACAGCCTGCCCTCTACTATTTGTTCAAGAAAATTCCCCTTCATTCTCTCAAACGTTTCTACCTTTGTTTTCTCATTTAAGAGAATGAGTGAGGCTGCATTGGCAAATCGGTCTAAAAACAAATAATCCTCTTCGTGATGATGATTTTTCATTTCATCATAAAGCAAGGTACAATAACCGATTACCTCTTTTTGTAAAAGGATTGGGGTGATGAGACGTTCTTGAATCGAAGTTTTGATTACTTTTTTTCTAAAGGGTAAAAGTGACTTCGTGCTTAATCGATTTTCTTGAAGATAACTTTCCATATCGTCTCGATAATCCAAATATTTTTCCTTCGATAGCCCCGAATAGGTAATCGTTCGATGTAACGTATCCTCAACGATAATGGGGATTTGCATCATTTTAAATACCATATCAGCTAGGGTTTGCAAATCACTGCCATTAATAATCTCTTCGGTCAATTTGTTTTGAAAATTGGCCAAGCGAGTGACGACATTTTTCTGATCCAATAATTGGTCATAGGTTAACTCAAGTTCTTTTACAATCGGTGTTTCATTATAATAATCTAGTTCATGCTCATCTTGAAGTTCCTTTTCCCATTCCTTTTTGGGCTTCATCACCCATCGGCACTCCGAATCGCCCTTCCCCACACAAGTGATTTCTCTCGACAGAAGCGATTCTCCAAATATTGTTGTCATAAAACCGCTCGCAAATCCGCTCAATGTGTGACAAACCGGACCATTAGATACTCCGAGATGCTTTATATGCTCCTCAGCCTCATAAGAATCAATCCATGTTCCGGATGAAAAGAAATATTGGATCCGGCGTTGTTCATCTAACTCATAAGAGCAATCATGTTTAATCCCTCTTATATGCCCATTTTGAATGTGAAGAATCGGCCCATGTTTGATGAGATTTTCTAGTGAGGATTCGGTTTGCACCACTTCATTGGCAATTTTGACACCCATTTCCCAGCCATAATGAAATAAAAATCCCTTTATCCTCTTAATGCCAATATTCTTTGCCAGTTGCTGCCTGAGAATCCCGAAAACGGATGCAGATGTAACAATCTTACGGTCACCTGCAATTACCTCGTGGCTATAACTCTCCTCCGAAACCTTGACGTTCATGCTAACACATCCTGTTTTCATGATAGATAGCATACGTCCTTCTAGTTGAAAACAAATCTTTTCGTATGCCTCAAATTTCAGTAATTTAATCATAAGGCTTTTCAAATAGACCATCAATCAAAATTCACCATTTTCCCACGAAGAGCACCTTAACCTAGAGGATCTTCTCCAAATTGTCCCCATAGATTTGGAAACATCTCTAATTTAGAAAATCCTCGTATTACTTTATTTAACTTTCTCCCAAACTACATTAGTATAGTCCTTCATATTTTAGGATTTGTTGTTAGGTTCCACCGTTATGACAACATTTCCCTTCTTGTGTCCTTTTTCGACATATCTATGAGCCTCAACGATTTCTTCAAACACATAGGATCTGTCAATGACCACTTTTAACTTCCCCGTCTCAACAAGTTCTTTAAGAAAATCTAGTGCTTCTGAAGTTTCAGGTGAGTTTTGACTCAATATTAGTTTTTTGCTGCTTGTCAATTTAGTCCATAGCATCCGAACACCTGGTAACGGTACAGTGACATTTATATAGGTTCCTTCCTTCTTTAGCGATTTCATACAAGCCGAAAACGAGCTCTTGTCAACCGCTTCAAAGATCACATCATAAGTCTCGCCTTTACTCGAAAAATCTTCTGCAGTGTAATCAATTACCTGATCCGCTCCAAGAGATTTTACCAATTCTATATTCGTGGTACTGCATACTCCTGTAACATTTGCTCCGAGATGTTTGGCAATCTGAACTGCATAACTTCCTACACTTCCTGAAGCACCATAAACTAGGACCCTTTGACCGCTCTGAATGTCAGCTTTTCTAAGAAAATACAATGCGGTGCGTGCTCCAATCGGAATGGCGGCGGCTTCTTCATATGTTAAATTGGAGGGCTTAATAGATACTGGTCCATCTTCAGGCAGACACTTATACTCAGCATAAGCACCAAAACCCAAAAGAGAAGCAGCAAAAACCTGATCACCTTCTTTAAACCTTTTGACATTTTCCCCTACTGCCTCAACTTCCCCAGCTAACTCCATCCCCAATGTAGTTTTTTTGGGTTGTCTAAAACCAAGTGTTAGTCGGGCAGGCAGCCAAAAAGCGGGAGGAACTGTAAAACTCCGTGCCCGAATATCTGCTACTGTTACGGTTGTCGCTTTTACTTTTACCAGGATTTCATTTTCCTTAGGAGAAGGTTTTTCTACCTCTTTCAGTTGAAGAACGTCGGGGGGTCCGTATTTTGTGTACTCAATTGCTCGCATATATTCTCCTCCAATTCGTTATATTCATTTAAATCTACGAAGGTCTACGAACAAATAGAACGAGGGTTCACTCCTTAAACTATTGGGCAGTTATATACCTGATTTCCGTTACGGGTGTAAAAATGCCGTTCATCTTTAAGCCGCTGATCACATGAAGGATACCGTCGTTGCTCAATGAATAAGATGACAGCGCATATGAAACTGCTTCTGTAACTGTGAAAACCAGTGATATTGGATGCAAAATTGTTTGCGGTATGACCTACATTGAAGACATAGAGAAGATTACCAAACACATCTACGCTATTGGGCTGAGCACCTCCTGATGGCTTTACATCCATATATTTAAAATAGTATTAATATTTAGAAATGAAATGCCATCACTGTACTTTTCATCACATTTTTTATGTTAAGCAGGACATTCTAAGGTTACGTCGGTGTAATGTTAAATTTTATTTCCAAAATAAAAAACTAATTAAGTTTTTAATGAATAATGATTAGTGCGATTGCCTTTTTTACAATTGACATAATCACACTATAAGAAACTTGGTAAGGAGCTTGAATTAGGTGACTAACTCAAAAGAAGTATTACTATGGAGTATTGCTCTTCCTGGCTTTGGTCAATTTTTAAATGGCAAACTAATAAAAGGTATTGTTTTTGTATTTTTAGAATTCCTTATAAATGTAAATGCAAATTTTAATGTTGTTATAATTTCTAGTTTTCATGGAGAAATCGAAAAAGCCATTACTCAAACTGATTACTTATGGCTAATGTTTTACCCTTGTTTATACTTTTTTGCTATGTGGGATGCTTATAAAGATGCTGGTGGAGGAAATAGAAAATATTCTTATTTACCATTCGTTTTTTGTGCTTTCTTTGTAACAGTGGGGTGTATATATTCATCAACTTTCAAGATATTCGGGTTTTTATTTGGCCCAATATGGTTACCAATTTTGTGCGTGATACCAGGAATTTGGATAGGCCTTTTACTAATGAAAATCATTAAATAAGCTATTGAGAAACCTGAGAGCCAGTGAATTTAATTAGTATTCTTTTAACAGAAACTCTTATTAAATTATATAAATTACAATAATTAATAAAGTTTGAGATTGAGACTAAATGTATTAATTAGAAATATACTCTGAATAATTACCAATATTTTTGTCATTCTAATAAGAGAAAATAAATAATGAAGGAGCCTTTTGTATGAACGTAAATGAGTTCGGCTTTCTTTGGTATCTACAATCAAGTTCGAATATGGTTAATATTATTTTAAAAAATCTTATTGACACGGCTGAGGATAAAGATTTGAGAAGTGTTCTAGATGAAATCAATTCATTATCTACATTTCAAGAAAAAGAGGCTACAAAGATATTAAATGACAGCGGTTATAATGAAACGCCATTTTTCAGTGAAGTTGATTTATATAACTCCTCAGTAAAGCTTTTTACCGATCAATTAATCATTGAAATTCTTAAGCATATTACCGGAAATGGGATGCGGGTCCTCGCTTCTCAATATTCAGAACTAGCGGATATGAATGTAAAGAAATTCTTTAGTGAAGTCCTCACTAAGATTATTCAAATTGATGAATCTCTCTTAGTTTTATTAAAAGAAAAGAACTTGTTACAAAACAGTCCATTTTTATACATGAAAGCACATGAAAGAGAGAGTAAACTGTTTAAGGTTGTATCTACACAATTGAGACCACTTAATGCGGTAGAATTGGGACATATGTACAGTCCACTTCAATGCAATAATGTTGGTGTTGCTCTATGCGCTGCTTTTGCTGATGTTGTAAAAGATGAAGAGTCAAAGCAATTATTTAATGATGGCAAGAAATTAGCATTTCATCAAGCTGCTACTTTATCGGATATTTTAAGGGAAAACGGAGTTAGTACTACAACTGGACTAGAGAGCTTCGTTCATAGGGTCCATGAATCTCCATTTTCAGATAAGTTAATGACGAACCTAATAATGTTTTTAAATCCTATTGGAATAATAAATTTACAAAACGCTGCTGTATCTAGTTATAAGAGGAATCATGTCAAAATACTAAATGAATTAATGGAACAGGTCCAAAGTTTTTCAGAAAAAGGGTTTAAACTATTGGTTAAAAAAGGTTGGTTTAATGAACCACCATTAACTAGTAGGTCAATTAAATAATTATAAACTGAATCCAATAGTTTAAATAATAAAGAAGGAGGAATTTTATGGAAAAATTAACCGATTCTATAGAGAAAAATTATAAATTTTTCCAAGATAAACTTACACATTGTGAGGATATAGAATTTTAAACCCTCGAAATTGCCATCTACTTGAAAATGTTCTTGCAAGCATCTGAGGATTATTATGAGAGGTTTTGGTTAGGAGTTACATTAAGAGCTGTACGATTTTTTGCACTTTTAATAGCATTATTATTGCCTTGAAACGGCTACACTTAACTGAACAAAAAAATTAAGGTCAGGTAGACTAACCGCCAAATCAGGGCATACTGCTTATTAGCATAAGAGATCCTTCTAGCAACTTTACTAGGAGAGGCGGGTATGCTAGCCTGTTCGGCAAGCCAGATGTCTTTGCCATCTGGTTCCCTGGCTGGAAAAGCATGCCCGCAGAGGCTCTTGTCAAGTTGCGGAGGTTCCCCACCAAATTTGGAAGTCTACTTTTAACATACGTAAGAGTTGAAAATCGTTGGCATTACATATGTTTATTTGTCGATCTTTATAATAGGGAGATTATTGGTCATAGTGCTGGGCCAAATAAAGATGCTGGACTAGTGTGACCGTCTAGTTAAATGACACAGTTTTTGCTCATTTAAGTGACACACTTAAATGGAAGTTAGATAAAAACCAATGTCATTTGAAAGTGAGCATCTACGAACATGATTCTCTTATAAAACGAAGGTAAACTGTTTTTGGGCAATTAAGAAAGCTGTTTATGGCAGTATGTGTTATAAGAGCCGAAATATACAAGTAGTGTATAAAAACTTGCATATTTTAGGCTCTTATAATTTTATTCCTTATTGCAGTAAAGCCCCCGTTAGCCATCCATGCAGCACAAAATCAGTGCTGCACCACAGACACGCATGCCGCGTTGCGGCAGACCGCTGCAGTGATCTTCATCTTTAATTATTGCACCCGTTAGCATAATAATAAAGTCTATTCTTAATTAGTATTTACAGGCAGATTATTATTCTGACTTCGAATTCTAAACCCTAAAGCAATTGCAGCTCCAATACAGCTAGAAAGGCACCCTACTACCAAATAAATTGATGGAGTTGATTCACCAATTAAAATAGAAGCAACCCCTCCAATTACTGGGAATAGAGCTACCATATACCCGCTTTTTGCTCCTCCAATTTTTTCTACAAGTTTTAAATAAAATAGCCAAGCCATAAAAGAAGCAATCAAAGTTAAATATAGCAAAGCAGATAAATATGTAACTGTTGTTGGAAGTATAATTTTATTTCCTTGGAACAGTACAATTACCCCCATTAATACCCCAGCAACTGTAAAACCAATAGCATTTGCATAGATAGGGTTAATCTTTCTATTAGCATTTCTTGTAGAACTTGCATCACCAACAGCTGTTAGAAACGTACCTAACAAAGCAATCATGATTCCTTTTAAATCAGTAAGTCCTTGAAAATCATTTAAGTTCGGATAGATTAGGACACATACTCCAAATACCCCTAGAATTCCCCCAATTAACACGCGAGAATGTAATTTCTCTTTTAAAAAAACACGGAGAGCAATCGGAGTCAATATCACTTTTAACGAAAAGATTAAAGTTACAATGGCAGCAGAACTCAAAATTGTGGCGTAATAAAGGCACAGATAACTTAATGCAAAGTTACATACACCAAAAACTATAATAAACGGAAAATCTTTTGTACGTGGTCTCCCCTTTGGTTTAAGGAACCACACAAGAACTAAAAATAAAAAAGCTGTCATAACTAAACGATATGATAATGATAATTCCAAACTGACCGGTGTTCCTTGAATTTTCACCGCAATAAAATTTAGTCCCCATACCATTAAGCAAAATATGTACATAAAATTTGTCATTGCATTACCTCATTCTACTGTTTATCTTAATATGTTATTAACTTCTCAAAAAGTAATTATAACAAATTTGAAGGAGTCAATTTTCCATGATTTGAACATTTTTCTTCTTCC
>NZ_JBPXRO010000048.1:0-25601 GCF_051842875.1 Neobacillus sp. C211 | reverse complement strand
ATAACTGTCTAGCGCAAACGGTCCAACGGCTAGTAGACTTCGCTCTCCTCCCTTCGATAAGTCAACATCGGTTCGCTATGCTCACCGTGTTTCCTTTATCTTAGTCGGAGCGCTCCAGTCTATACGCCGTTAAACGGACCGCTTGCGCTTTTCTTTGTTAAGGATAAGTTAAGGAACCGACAAGATAATAGGCTCATCAAATAAAAACTTCCCTGGTGTCGGAGGGCGTAAGGCAGCAGGGAGCAAAAGGAGTATATAGGAATGAAAAAGTTGATTTGGATTCTCATAAGCGTTTTGGTGATTGGCTTTGTCGGGTTTCAATACTATAAATCGAAAACAGTCAGCACGGAGACAACGGCTCAAACTCGAACCGCCCTTGTTCAACAAGGCAAACTCGAAGTGAAGATTAGTGGATCTGGCACCGTTGCACCAGTGACTAGTGAAGACATTAAATCGACGGTCGATAATGATGAAATTGATGAAGTGTTAGTTTCTTCAGGGGACACCGTAAGTGAGGGAGATGAGTTAATCACCTTCACAGATGATAGTGACCCGATTACTGCCCCAGCCGATGGTAAGATTACAACCATTTCTGTTACAGATGGTGAACGGGTTACCAATGGACAGGTTATCGCTCATCTCACTGATTACGAGAATTTACAAACTGTGGTTCAAGTGGATGAACTAGACATTACTAAGATTAAAAAGAAACAAACCGTTAGCATAACCGTGAGTGCCTATCCTGACACCACTTTTACTGGAAAGGTAACGGATATTGCAGCAGAAGGAACCTCTGCAAATGGGACATCCACTTTTGATGTCACCATTCATATCGATCAACCTAAAAACTTAAAGGTTGGGATGAGTACAGAAGCTAGTATCCTCACCGAGAGTAAGGAAAATGCTCTCTACGTTCCAGTTGATGGGGTGTATACAAGCAATAATAAGAAATATGTTGTTGTGACTGCCACTTCTACCGATGCTAGTTCTGCAAGCAGTGCTAGCCAGCAAAAGACCGTGAAAACGGGCATTTCGACCGATGATTATGTAGAACTTACAGAGGGGGTATCGGCAGGCGAAACGATTCAATTACCTGCTCTTGCAACTAGTAGTTCTTCTAACAATCAAAGCGGTAGAATGCAAGGCGGTATGGGCGGAATGGGAGCAATGACTGGCGGTGGAATGCCTCCAAGCGGTGGTGGACAGGGACAAACTAGCTCGAGCGGAAAGGGTGGCAATTAATGAGGACTCCAATTATTGAGATAAAAAATATGATGAAGTCCTATAAACTTGGCGGTGAAACGGTCCATGCCCTCAATGATGTGTCATTAGAAATTCAAAAGGGCGAGTTTCTAGCGATTATTGGCCCATCGGGATCGGGAAAATCGACATTAATGAATATGCTTGGCTGCCTTGACCGACCTAATAAGGGTACCTATCACCTAGATGGCAAAGATATTGGAAAAATGGACGATAACAGCTTGGCAACGATTCGTAATGGTAAGATTGGGTTTATTTTTCAAAACTTTAACTTATTAAGTAAGCTCACAGCACTTGAAAATGTAGAATTGCCATTGTTATATGCTGGTGTATCGACACGAGAAAGGCGCGAGCGCGCTTTAGACGGATTGGACAAGGTGGGCTTGAAGGATCGTGCCGGACATCTTCCAACTCAACTTTCCGGAGGCCAGCAGCAAAGGGTTGCGATTGCGAGAGCGCTTGTTGGGCAGCCGGCGATTCTCCTCGCCGATGAACCAACAGGAGCACTGGATAGTAAAACGAGCAAGGAGATTCTTTTTTTAATGAAGGAATTGAATGAATTAGGACATACGATTATTTTAATCACACATGATCTAGAGATTGCGAAACAAGCAAGAAGAATGGTTAGTATTCAAGACGGCCAGCTCTTTGAGAATGGGGGTGTACTACTTGGGAATCATGCAATCTATTAAGATGGCCCTTCGGAGTATTCGAAGCAATAAACTCCGGGCTGTTTTGACGATGCTCGGCATTATTATTGGGGTCTCGTCTGTCATTGTGCTGGTGTCGATTGCGCAAGGGTCAGCGAAAAACGTCACAAGTCAAATCAATCAATTGGGAACGAACCTTTTGACCGTTAATACCTATAGTACCGATATTGAATTAACCGAGGATAAAATTAATGAGTTAAGTGATATTGATGGAGTCAAAGCTGTTGCACCGGTTGTTTCGGGGCGTGTTTATGTGAAGAAGGAGCGGACCTCCTCACAGATCACCTTAACAGGAACAAACGCCGCTTATTCAACGGTACGTGATGCGAAGGTTAGTCAAGGTCGCTTTATTACCGATCTGGACGTAGAATACCGCCAAAAAATTGTTGTTCTTGGCTCGGATACCGCTGCGACGTTTTTTGGCACAGAGAATCCAATCGGCCAATATATTCAGGTGTCAGGCACCTCGTTCAAAGTTGTCGGGGTATTAGCTTCGAAAGGGAGTTCACTCGGGCAGAGCGGGGATAATGTGGTCATCGTCCCATTGAGCACGGGTCAGCGTTTAGTTGGCAGTACGACAATAAGCACCGTTTATTTGCAAGGGAAAAGCGAGGATCAAATGGATTTCGTCATGAATGAGGTTAAATTGTCGCTTGCCAGTATGTATCCCGGCAAAAGTGACTATTATGGCGTAACGAATCAGCAGGATGTGATGGACACGATGAGTTCGGTATCCGACACGATGACGATGATGCTTGGAGGAATTGCAAGTATATCCTTGCTTGTTGGCGGGATCGGCATCATGAATATTATGCTTGTGTCCGTGTCAGAACGGACGAAGGAAATTGGAATAAGAAAAGCGATTGGCGCGAAAAGACGTGATGTGCTCCTGCAATTCCTAATTGAGGCGGTCGTCTTAAGCTCAATGGGTGGATTGATTGGAATTTTATTCGGATTAGGATTAGGAAAGGTTGTCTCATCACTGATGAGTTTAAGCATCGCTTACTCCCCAACCGTGATTCTATCATCGTTCTTATTCTCGCTTGTGGTCGGGGTCGTCTTCGGCGTATTCCCTGCCAACAAGGCATCCAAACTAAATCCGATTCAAGCACTTCGCTACCAATAAGGACGATAAGGATTTCATCTCTCATTGGCGATGGCGAAATTTTGATCCGCAAATAAAACTAGTAAATTCGCAAATAAAACCGACTTATCCCTTTTAGCAAATAAATCCAGTTAATCCGCAAATAAAAGCTGATTTTTCGCAAATAAACTTGTTTTTGGTAGTTCAAAGCAGCATTTTACACGAGAGTATCAATAAAAATATAACAAAATGAGGAGAATTTATATGAAAAATACGAGAAAAGCCCATTTATGGATTGGTTTAATTTGTTCTATCTTTATCCTAATCGAGTCAATTACGGGTTTGTTAATGAACGAGCCGTGGTTAATCGGTCAGACACAAATGGAAGGAAATCGAGGCAATTTCCAGCCGGGTCAATTTAATCAAGGTGTAGGCCCACAAGGTGCAACCACAAACTCAAGCCAAGCAACTGGGCAAACTCAATCGCAGAATCCTCCTAGCAATCAAACGCAGACAAACGGCCAAACTCAAGGACAAACAGGCACAAACGCAGCTGGTCAATTCCCTGGACGCATGGGCGCCGGCGGCCCTGGGGGAGAAGGCGGAGCGAGTTCGATCACAAGTATCATTAGAGGTCTTCATGAAGGGAAAATCGGCACGACTAATGTGAAATGGCTGGTCGACCTAGTTGCACTAGCAATGATCTTCCTAACCAGTTCAGGCATTTACCTATCCTTAAAAGTCCTCAAAGCAGATAAAAAGAGAAAAAGCCGTAAAAATGATGGCCAAGTAGCTTAACAGTCAGGGTGTCAGGCACCATGTGAAAAATTCACATGGTGCCTGGCACTTTTTTACTTTAACGCAAAATATACGTTTTTTCGTCAAAATGCTATAATAAAAAAGGTAATTGAAATTCTAGCTAAGGGGAAATGAATATGATTCTCGTCGTTGGCGGAGCAGGTTACATTGGTAGCCATCTTGTAAAGGAATTAGTAGAAAAAGAAGAGGTTCTCGTTCTCGATAACTTATCGACTGGTCACCGCGCAGCAGTTGATAGCCGGGCCGTTTTTGTCGAAGGTGATCTTGGCAATGAAGAAGATTTACAAATGATCTTCAAAAGTTATCCCATAAAGGCGGTTATGCACTTTGCTGCCTTTAGTTTGGTAGGGGAGTCTGTTGTAGATCCTTTGAAATATTATCAGAATAACGTGGCGTCCACACTTACCTTGTTAAATGTGATGATGAGAAACAACGTAAAAAACTTTATTTTCTCTTCCACTGCAGCTACCTATGGAATTCCTGATGTGGAGTTGATTGATGAAACAACTCCAACAAGACCGATTAATCCGTATGGACATTCCAAACTGATGATCGAACAAATCCTGTCTGATTTCTCAAAATCTTATGGATTGAATTATGTGGTCTTACGTTACTTTAATGCAGCAGGGGCCCACGAATCAGCAGTAATTGGCGAGAGTCATGACCCAGAAACACATTTAATTCCGATTGTCCTTCAACAACTGTTAGGCCAGCGGGAAAAAGTATCTGTATTCGGATCCGATTATGATACAGCTGATGGTACTTGTATTCGAGATTATATCCACGTGACTGATTTAGCCAGTGCCCATATCCTCGCACTCGAGGCTTTATTAACAGGGAAGAAATCGGCTGAGGTTTATAATCTTGGCAACGGTCTTGGCTATTCCGTTAAGGAAGTCATTGAAACCTGTGAAAAAGTTACCGGTGTGGAGGCAAACGTAGAAATGGCTGACCGCCGTGCCGGAGATCCTGCTATGCTTGTCGCTTCCTCTCAAAAAATTCTTAGCGAACTAGGCTGGAAGGCTGAACGGAATTTGGAACGAATTATTGCAGATGCGTGGAATTGGCATCAGAAACAAACATATTAATTGGCAGCTCTGTCTACATACGTAGGCAGGGCTTTTTTATATTAGATTCCTGTCGGAGCGGCGGATGTCATAGATAAAACTGCAGTGAGAATTTAATGTTCTTGGAGCATTTTTTGTCATGATTTTTGCCTAATTTGTAGTTTGAAGGTTATGATTTACTAGGTTAAGATTAGGATATAAATTTCGTTAAGGGGTTCTTTTTTATGAAGAAAACGTTGAAGGATATTTTGTATATATTGCTAGGATCACTAATTTTTGCGGTGGGTGTCAATTATTTCACAATCCCGAATCATCTATCAGAAGGCGGGATTTTAGGGATTACGATTATTGCCCATTATTTGTTTGATTGGTCGCCGGGTATCGTAAATTTTGTATTGAATACAGTGCTGCTAGCGGTTGGTAATAAATTTTTTGAAAAAAGAACGTTTGTCTATACGCTGATTTCAATTGCAGCATGCTCGCTGTGTTTATTTTTAACCGAGGATATTGGACATCAATTAACTGAGGATACGTTTTTGGCCTCAATCTTTGCGGGTTTGCTTGTCGGAGCTGGGTTGGGATTGATTTTCCGGACGGAAGGAACCTCGGGAGGATCGACAATATTAGCTAGATTGGCGAACCAATTGCTAGGTTGGAGCATTGGGAAAGGCATGCTAATTATTGATATTTTAGTAGTGGTTGGCTCGATTTTCATCATTGGTTTGGAAAAAGCGATGTATACGCTGTTGATTGTGTTCATCGGAGCGAAGGCGATCGATTTCATTGTCGAAGGACTCGATGAAAAGGTAGCAGTGATGATTATTTCCAATTCTCCTGAACAGGTCTTGGCCAACATCACCAGTCGGATGTCGCGTGGATTAACCGTTTTAGACGGACGAGGAGGCTATAGCGGTCAGAACAGAGAAGTCCTTTATATCGTCATCAATAAGCAGGAAATCGTCCAACTGAAAAGTATTATTAAGGAAGTAGATGAAAACGCCTATGTCACCGTCCATAATGTCCATGAAATGATCGGGCATGGATACAAGGCGAGCAAAAAAGGTGCCTGACACCCGTAGTGGGTATCAGGCATTTTCTATATTTTCTCCACACTTACTCTCCCTGAGAAGAAGGTGGCACCGCCGCCCATATCGGCGATACGGTCCGGGGTGAGGGAGTTTACTAGCTGTTTTGAGTCAACAGAATCCGCCCACAGTCCTTGCGTAACGACGACTCCAGGTAGAACATGATATCCGACAGCCGCCTTTAGCCGGCATTCTCCTCGATCGTTCCAGACACGGACCGTATCTCCATCTACAATCCCCGCCGTGAAAGCATCCTGATGATTCATATACACCTTTGGTTCTTTTTCCAAGCTGATGTGCTTTGGATTGTTGGAAAAGGTAGAGTTTAAGAAATTATGATTTGGGCCAGGAACAAACTGATACGGATGATCCCCGTCGTTTACTAATGGTACATAAGTTGGCAATGGGGGATAGCCTTCTTCTTGCATCTTCTGTGAAAATAATTCAATTTGTCCACTAGGGGTTGGCAAGTTCCCAGGAAAAATCGGTTTCAATTTGGCTTTCATAAATTGATGCTCAACTAATGTTTCGTAGGTGATTTCTTCCAAATACGGATTGCGCGGATTATCAAGGGCTTGAGTAATCATTTGTGCCTCTGTCTCTTGGAAAAGCGGTTCATTAAAGCCCATTCCGTTTGCGAGTAGCCTGAACACATCGACATTCGATTTTGACTCAGCAAATGGTGCAATAACGGGCTGCTGCAGTTGAATGTAATGATGCCAATACGATGTGTAGATGTCCGTGTTTTCAAAGGAGGATGTCGCTGGTAAAACGATATCCGCGTATTTGGCTGTCTCTGTTAAAAATAAATCATGGACCACGGTAAATAAGTCTTCTCGCGCTAGCCCATTTCGGACTTTAGTAGACTCAGGTGCGACCACGGCAGGATTCGAACCGTACACAAAAAGTGATTTCACAGGAGGGTCTAGTGTAAGTAATGCCTCACCGAGTAAATTCATGTTTATCACGCGCGTATGTTTATTTTTTAATAAATCCGGTCGTTGCAAGTGAGCTGTATTCGGAGCTAGATAGGCTGAATTTCCTTTGATCGCGCCGCCGCCTTTGACAAGCCACTGACCAGTGAGAGCAGGAAGGCATGCGACAGTCCGGACAAACATCCCGCCATTGTCGTGATGCTGTGGTCCATTACCGATGCGAATAAAGGATGGTGATGTCTTCCCATATATCCGTGCCAGCTTATAAATATCTTCTACTGGTACACCCGTGATCGTAGAAACCGTGATCGGGTCGTACTGAACGACATGTTCGCGCAGCTCTTCGTGTCCGAGGGTATATTTTTGTAAAAATTCTTGGTTTACTAGGTTTTCAGCAAATAAGATGTGCATCAACCCTAAAGCGAGAGCACTGTCGGTTCCAGGCAATATCGGAATAAACCAATCTGCTAATCTACCAGTTTGATTTTTGTGAACATCGATAACGATGATTTTGGCGCCATTTTGTTTGCGGGCTTTTTGAGCTAACGCGACTTGATGCATGTTGGTGCTCGCCGCATTAACGCCCCAAAAGATGAATAATTTGGAATGAAGCGTATCCTCAGGGTCGGTTCCGATACTGCCACCCATGGTATATTTATAGCCAACCGAACCAGCAGCTGAACAGATGGTTTGGTCTAAACGCGATGCACCGAGGCGATGGAAGAAACGGCGGTCCATTCCCTCGGCATTAAGCCTGCCCATGTTTCCGTAAAAACTGTAAGGAAGAATGCTTTCCGGTCCATCGGATTCGATCAACTCTTTCCAACGGGAAGTAATCGTCTGGATGGCTTCCTCCCAGCTGATTTGTTCAAATTCACCCTCGCCCTTTGGGCCTGTGCGTTTCAATGGGAATTTTAGACGGTTTTCATCATAAATCCGTTCCGTCATATTCCGGACTTTGTTACAGATATGCCCTTTGGTGACCGGGTGCGCAGGATCGCCTTCCACTTTAATAACCTTCCCATCTTCCTTATGTAGAAGTAAACCGCACTGATCCGGGCAATCCAGCGGACAAACCGCATGAAAGACACCATCTCGTTCATCTATAAAAGAAGCCATAGCTTAGTCAATCTCCTTTCATGTTTAACTTGAATTTTTAAGATTGCTACTATCATAACATCAAATTCTTTGGTATGAACACATCTGACGAGCTATTTTTATTGGTGATTAAGTCTTATTTATAATGTACCGGGTTTGAATAAATGGATAATAAAAGGCGGTCACGTAGAAGTTCCATGTGACCGCCTTTTTGGATATACGCGAACCCCAGAGGACAATTTATTTTTGCCCAAGCTCTTTGATTTGATTAAGGATATTGGTTATATCTTGTACGCTTTGAAAAATTTCTGTGTTTTCAAGAACAGAAGGGTCGAGTAAGCCATTCTTCATATGTTTTAGATACACGTCAATTCCGGCTGCAAGTTTGTTGTTTTGGTCGACAATTTGCTGGTGTAAATCAACAGCTACGTTTGGGGCTTGAAGTTTATTGAATGCATTTATTTCTTTTTTCATATCTTGGAGCATGTTTTGGAAATCTGCTGCTGCTTGCTGATCTCCAACGGCAAGTTTAGCAACAGAGGGTGCTTCATTTGCAAATGCAGTCGCCTTGTCTAAGTAATCCTTTGCATCATTTACATATGTGAGTGTATCTTTCGCATCATTTAGTAAGGAACAACCGCTCAGGAGCAAAGCAATGACAGCGGATAAAACTAATAACTTCTTTTTCATGTAAAAACCTCCGTTTTTAATTTTTAAGGCAGCTTTTGAACGTTTAACTATCATTAAAATAGGGTTGAAAATTTGTTTCGTTTCTAAGGCATAAGCAGTTTCGTACGCTAATATCAATAAAATTAGCAGGATCTTCGTTTAGAAGTTCCGCTTATTTCTGAAGGGAGTACTTTTACTATTCTTTCTAAAAGTGCTTCATACTAAACGGTGTCAGGCACCACAGCTGATATTTTCATTTTACTTTTCCAAAAAAGTAATGGATAGTAAGCACCCAGTCATCTTCTCACACGTAGGATATCCATGAGAATAATCGGGAGGTTCTACAATGTACCCATATACTAATTACTACGATGCCTTATATAGACAAAATAATAAGTTAATAAGAGAGCTAGAAAAGGCAATTAATGGTGAGTACAATGCCATAAATTGTTACGAAAAGTTAGCAAATTTGGCACCTAATGAGAAGGAGAAAAGTCGAATCCTTGAAATTCGTCAAGATGAATCAAAGCATTATCAACAATTTGATCAGATCTATACAAGGCTGACTGGCCGAAAGCCACAACCGAAAATCAGCGAGGAATGTCCGGCGGTTTATTTAAATGGATTGGAATTTGCGTTACAAGATGAGCAAACAACGGTGGATTTTTACATGGAGGTAGCTGATGGAACTTCGGACCCAACTATAAAAGAGGCATTTCAAAGAGCGGCAGCAGATGAGCAAAATCATGCCGTATGGTTTTTATATTATTTCACAAAAAATAAGTAACCACTTGCTTCATGCTTTTGGTTGGATTTGATTGCTATTCCCATGCAGATAGTAGTTTAGCCTTCAAAAAGAAGACACCTTTGTCTCTAAGGCAAGGGTGTCTTTTCAATGATGCATTCTGTGAGGATTAATCTCCACCGCCGCCATCTCCACCCGAATCTCCGCCACCACCTGAATCCCAGCCGCCGTCTCCACCCGAATCGCCTCCGGAATCCCCGTCACCGTCGGAACCGCGGTCGTCATCAGTGTTGTCTGGATCACTTTCGTAATAATGTACATGATCATTGCTATAGGAACTTTTCCTTCCATTTCCTAAACTAGGAAAGATAAAAAAAGCTGCGATTATTGCTAAGGTTCCAAAGAACTCCTGTACTCCAAAAATAAGGTAAATCCCATACACAAGAAGCAATGCACCCACCAGCCATTGAATTACCCTCACCGCGAGACATCCCCCCATATAGAAAATAAGAATTATAAATCCATACAAAATAAATATTACAAACTAGGACTTTTTATACATCTTTTTAGATAATGGTGTCAGGCACCGATCGTGGACATTTGTCTTTCGTGTATGGACAGTCATCAATACCCAAAATTATATAGATGATGTGAATTTTGGGGAATTGTGCAGGATTTTTGGAGAGGGTGTCGAAAGGTAATAGTGGTTACTATTTGCTGTTCCTGTTTTATGGGGAATGCTTACTTCGGATGACCTCATTTTTTTCTGCCTCGATTCCCCACCTGAATTCTACCAATTTACTAAATAAGGAGTGATTGCAATGGTTCGCAGTGTCCGGCCTTGGTTTGAAGGCGCAAAGTATCATGTTACCACTAGAGGAATTAGGAAAAGTTCGCTATTTTTCGAAGACGAAGATTTTGAGAAGTACCTAGCTATAGTTCAAGAAACAAGAGAACGTTACCCATTCATCCTTCACACCTACTGCTTGATGACAAATCATACCCACTTACAACTCGAAACGCTAAAAACCCCTTTGAGTAATATCATGAAAAATCTCAACACCAAATTTGCAAAGTATTTTAATAGAAAGTACGATTTCTCCGGTCATGTATTCGATAAGCGCTATGGTGCCGAGCTACTCAATTCTCCCGAATATGAGATAGACGTGAGTAAATATATTCACTTAAATCCCCACTCAGCAGGTATGGTGGCAAAACCTGAGGATTACCCTTGGAGCAGCTGCCGAGCCTATGTCTTTGGAGAAAGTATTCCTCTGATTGCCCCAAAAACACTACTTTCATATTTTCCCGACCCATCAATACAACACTATGAAAATTATATAAAGGCATTACCAACCGACAAGTTCTTTTGGGAAGATGGAAAAATTCACATGATTAAGATGGAGGAAAAGACATGTGGGCTAAAGTAACGAGTATCGGCTTAAAAGGGATGGAAGGATATCGGGTGCATGTCGAGGTTGGCTCTTATGTAGGGAACGATTCGTTTAAAATTGTTGGATTACCAGATGCGGCTGTAAAAGAATCAAAAGACCGAATCATTGCTGCGCTTCGAACCTTAGGTTATCACTTGTCAGGTCAGAAAATCATTATTAATCTATCACCAGCGGATCAAAAAAAGTACGGTTCTATGTTTGATTTTCCGATGGCGATTGCTGTACTGCAAAGTTTGCATGAACTGGAGGTAATCGTCCCAGAGGATACTGGTTTTCTTGGATCATTATCGTTGGATGGATCGATTCAGCCTGTCGAAGGAATGTTGCCTGCTGTTCTTGCGGCAAAGAAGCTGGGGATTCATAAGCTTTATATGCCTTTTGATGAGGAATTGCCGGTATTAGATCTTAAGCCATTGGAAATCATCTATGTTTCTAGTTTACAGGATGCGATTGGACATCTTTCTGGGCAATGGATTCCTCCTTTTAATAAAAAGCAGTATGATGAACGGTTCACCAACACTGTTTATTTGGATAATGCAGCAGATTATTGGTCATACAGGAGCGAAACATGCCTTAGAGGTAGCTGCCGCTGGAGAACACCATGTCTTACTGACAGGACCACCAGGTTGTGGAAAAAGTATGTTAGCTGAAAGTTTCCCGTCCATTTTACCAGCATTAACAAAAGAGTCGCTACTTGAGGTAATCAGCTTGTATCAATTGAGTCAAAATTCATTTTCTCATTCCAATATGCCTCCCTATCGAAATCCGCACCACTCAGCTTCAGGTGTTTCTATAATCGGGGGCGGACAATACCCAAAACCAGGCGAAATATCGTTAGCACATCATGGTGTTTTGTTTCTCGATGAAATTGGCGAGTTTTCGAAAAAAACATTAGATATGCTGCGGCAGCCATTAGAAAATGGGTTGATCATGATTAGCCGCACCCATGCGACCATTACCTATCCGGCGTCGTTTATTTTGATAGCGGCAATGAATCCATGCCCATGTGGCTATGAAGGGTCAAATTCACATTATTGCACCTGTTCGAAGAAGCAGATACTCGCCTATCAAAATAGGCTTTCAGGTCCGCTCAGGGATCGGTTTGATATTAATCTCTCCTTAGGACCCATTAATTTTACTACAGCTGCGATTGAAACGGCAGGAGAGTCCTCATAAATTGTCCGGGGGAGAGTGGAGGAAGCTAGGAACAGGCAATATGATCGTTATGGAATGGAGGTTTGCAATAGCAGAGTCCCTTACGAAATGCTATTAATGGCAAGCCCATTAACAGACACACAGCAATCTACATTGCAACGACTCGCAATAAAGAAGAGTTGGAGCAACCGCACACAAATCAAAATCATCCGTCTCGCCCGCACCATCTCTGACCTGCAAGCAAGCCCCGCCATAACAGATCAAAGTATTGGGGAAGCTGTTCAGTTAAATGAAGTGTGAACGGAGTTCAGTTAGTGTCACCAGTTGAATTCATCATTTGGTGTCACATTAGTTGGTGTCAGGCACCATCCGTGGACAAAATGGCTAAAGTGTGCGTGTGGGGTGGACTGTGGGCATCTGATGTTATTTTTTCAGTCTCACCCTGATATTGTCCCAATGGGCCAGGAAAATGAAAACTAAGATACACAATACAATTGCACAACTTATCCAATCATGGTCGATGATTAATAGAAAAGGAGGAATGAATAGGAATGCACCTAATCCTGAAAAAGTGAAGCTCTTTGTAAAAGGATAGAGTACTAGAAATGCTAAGATAATAACGGAAACAAGTAGCGGCTCAAACATAATTATTCCGCCAATAAAAGTTGAGATCCCTTTTCCTCCCTTAAAGTTCAGGGTAATTGGTTTCAGATGGCCTAAAATGGCCATGCCTAAACCAACAAGTTGAACGGGGTCAGAAAATCCAAAATAGCGAGCTAGCAGTATGACGAGGCCACCTTTTAGAGCATCCCCTAGAAATATCAATACAAAGGCCGTTTTTCCATGAAGGCGTCCTGCGTTCCTCGCCCCTACATTTCCACTCCCATGAAGGCGAATATCCTTACGGTAGAGAGCTTTCGTAACCAGAAATCCAAACATGATACTCCCAATCAAATAGGATAAGACTAGAAAAAAGTAAATCATTTGACTTCACCTCCTAATAGAATAGTTGGGTGCCATGTACCATGTGAAAAATTCATATGGTGCCTGACACCCATCAGCATACTCTTATATAAATAATAATAGGCTTAGGGCCATAACGGCCAAACTGCCAATTAACCCGTAGATGGATAACTTTCCTTCATCATTCCTCATGGCTACAGACTATAATTCCTCCGGATAGATTATCAAACCTGCGATTTCTCCCTTAATGATATGGATTCGTATTAAAGTAATGGGATGTAGCATCAACTACATCCCATTTTTCTATAGGTTTTGTCAAGGTATATTGGTGTCAGGCACCACATTATTCCTCGTCTTTTTTCTGCTTTTTCTGTGCCTCTTGGAGGGCGAGGAGGATATCTTGAACGTCGATTTTTCCATCATTATTTAGGTCTGTTAGGGTATTTTCAGGTTCAGTTGGCGGTGGGGCTACAGGCGTTGCGTTTGGAGCAGCCGGTGCCGCAGTAACTGCTTGCTGTTTCGGTCTAAAGGCAAACGTGAACAACAGAAGAATAATAATGAGCAATCCTGCAACACCATCAACGATGTAGAAGATAGTCGCATAATCGGACCAGAGCGTCTTGCTGCTGCCCATCTTTTTCTCGGAGTTCGCGATATATTGTTTGATTTCGGAATGATTCGGATAAATCCGTTGGACTGCCTCGAATTTTTCTAACGCATGCTTATAGTAGCCGCCCCAATAAAGGTTAAGTCCTTCTTGATAAAGCTTATCCGTATCGCTCTTCGCATTTTTTGCGCCCGCTTGGTTGACAAATTCTTTAACGGTATTAACAGGAACGGCAAAATTAAAGCCTTGGACTTCTTGGCCGTTGACTGTGTCGCCCCTAAAGGTGAGCAAGCCAATAATTTCGCCTTTTGTATTGATGACTGGTCCACCGCTATTCCCATGAGTAGCAGCCGCGTTAATTTGGATGACCGGGCTTCCTTGTTCAGTCTTTTTGGAGGTGGCAGAAATTTGGCCAGCATTCATGGAGGAAACTAACGACGAATCTGGCGATAATAAATCAGAATCGGCCGCAGCAGGATAGCCGCTGACCCAAATATTATCTTGGTTCTGGATATTATCAGAATCCCCAAGCGGTAGAGTCGGCAGGTTTTTTCCTTCAATTTTTAGAACGGCGACATCTTTTCCTTCATTAATAGGAGCACCATAGCTTTTAACCTCGCCATCAAGTACATCCCCTCCTGGTAAAATTACTTTTAGAACCTTTTCGATACCAGTGTATTGTGTATACTGGACCATATACCTATAGGCTGTTTCATAGTCTACCTTAAAATAGTCCGCGATAATCGTTACAAGTTGTTCAAACGCAGCATTGGCAATATCCTCGTCTTCCTGTTGAGTCGCTTCAACGACGTGAGCATTGGTGACGATATAGCCGTTAGAGCTAATAATGGCCCCTGAACCTGAGCCTCCCACTACGGATTGATTATTTAGCTGTTCCAATATAGCGATGACTTCAGGATCATTGGGATTATTAAATTGCCACTGGACAACAGCATAATCTATGATTCGAACGACTGCCGGCTTTGAATATTCAGCAAGCTTTTGGGCTTGAGCGATTTTCCCTGCGGCTGGTTTAAGATTGATGAGGAAAATGGAAGCCACCATCACTGCAATGAGTAGCAAGCTGATAGGGATGGTAAAAAGGGCCCTTTTTTTCAAAATATAATTCACTCCTAGGTTGGATATTTTAAAAATTTACTCTGCAATATATTCGCCCTTGGGAAAAAAGTAATATTGTACATATAAATTTTAAGATAATTACATGGCGTTATCGTAGTTGAGGAATTTTAATGACAGAACAGGGAGGATTGTTTTTTTCATAAATGTTTAATCTTTGGTATCATGTTTAGTGAATGTAAATGATATTGGACTGAAGATATAGTTGGAGGTCTCTATGGAGAATCAATTGAAGGTAATGACTGTGTTTGGAACGAGACCGGAAGCAATTAAAATGGCTCCCTTGGTAAAAGAATTAGAGAAATATCCTGATAAAATTAAACCGATTGTGACGGTGACAGCGCAGCACCGTGAGATGCTTGACCAAGTGTTGCATATTTTTGAAATTACGCCTGATTATGACTTAAATATAATGAAGGAACGGCAATCTCTTCTGGATGTTACGACACGCAGTTTAGAGGGACTCAATCAAGTTCTTTCGGACGTCAAGCCAGATATTGTGCTGGTCCATGGTGATACGACAACAACATTTGTGTCAAGCTTGGCTGCGTTCTATCACTCGATTCCGATTGGTCATGTGGAGGCCGGACTCCGGACTCATAATAAATATTCCCCGTACCCAGAGGAAATGAACCGCCAGTTGACGGGTGTTTTGGCCGATCTCCATTTCTCGCCAACGTTCCAATCGAAGCAAAACCTTTTGGTGGAAAATAAGAGAGAAAAGGCTATTTATATCACTGGAAATACGGCCATCGATGCGCTAAAAACAACGGTGAGAGCGAATTATTCTCATCCGGTTTTAGACAAACTCGGAAATGACCGGTTAATTCTCATGACGGCCCATCGCAGGGAAAACACGGGAGAACCAATGGAAAATATGTTCCGTGCCATTTGCCGTGTAGTCGAAAAGCATGCCGATGTTCAGGTGGTTTATCCGGTCCATATGAATCCAGTGGTTCGTGAAATTGCCAATCGAGTACTGGGAGAAAACGAGAGAATTCATCTGATTGAGCCTTTAGATGTGATCGATTTCCATAACTTTGCCGCAAGGGCCTATCTGATTTTGACCGATTCAGGCGGTGTACAGGAAGAGGCACCATCTTTGGGTGTACCGGTGCTAGTTTTGCGTGATACCACCGAGCGTCCAGAAGGAATTGAAGCGGGTACATTAAAACTGGCTGGAACCGATGAGAAAACCATCTTTCGACTTGCAGATGAGCTGTTGTCAGACCAAGCCGCACATGACCAAATGGCGCACGCCTCCAATCCTTACGGAGATGGGTTCGCCTCCGAACGAATAGTAAAAGCCATCCTTCATCACTTTAAAAATGGCGACCGCCCAACGGATTTTGGCGAATAGAGTGGGAGGAAAGATTTGGTGTCAAAAGATGTGGTGTCAGGCACCAGCCGTGGACACTTTTAGGGTTTTGTCCGTGTAGTGTGGACGGTTAAGTTGATAATAGAACCTCTTGTCTATTTGAGCAGACAAGAGGTATTTGGTTTGAGTGATGATTTTTTAGGGGGATGTGGATAGATGAAGTTAAATAAGATCCATCATATTGCGGTGATTTGCTCGGATTATGAAAAATCAAAGGATTTTTATGTTCGAATCCTTGGGCTGACGCCTATTAATGAAGTTTATCGGGAGGAAAGAGATTCCTATAAGTTGGATTTGGAAGTGAATGGTCATTATCAGATTGAGTTGTTTTCTTTTCCGGAACCAACTGTCCGGCCAAGCTATCCTGAAGCAGCTGGTTTGAGACATCTAGCCTTTGAAGTAGATGATATCGAAGATGCGGTCCAATATTTGACAAGGTTTCAAGTGAATGTGGAGGTCGTGCGTGTGGACCCCGTAACAAACAAGAAATTCACCTTCTTCGCGGACCCGGATGGGCTGCCGCTTGAACTATATGAACGATAATATCTTTTTAAAAAGCGCGTTTAAGGCTATCAAGTTCCTATTAATTATTAAATCATTTCCTTCACATTCGGTGTCTATCCCCATGGGATTACATGGGGATTAATCTAGTAATGTATGGATTGGAACTCAAATACTAATAAAGGGAAGCTCATTGGGGCTTCCTTTTATTAGTTACTTTATGAGCTGTATTTTAATCCTTGAGGTGAATTGAATTTAGTATTGCCCAAACTTGGATTTACACTTGGGATCCCATATTCGTTAGGAGACCATGACCCATAGCCACTATTATAACCAGGGTTTGGTTGGAAGTGCTGTCCGTACATGTTTATATTAGGTCCTACTCCTGGGTAACCTGGCGTGCCAACACCAGGAAAGCCTAATCCTCCACCGACTCCTGGGCCATAAGGATTGTATCCCTGACCTGGTCCACCGCTGCCGTATCCTCCGAACCCACCGTATCCAGGGAAGCCGCCATAACCGCTGCTATACCCATATTCTCCTGGATTAGGTCCATTTCCTAGTGCGGCTCCTCCTAAATAACCTAAGCCAAGCCCAAGCAAGCTAGATCCGAATGATCCAAGGTTAAAACCTGTATGTCCGCCGCCATGGTGATGTTGCCCACCATGCTGTTGTTGTCCACCACCATGGTGAAATTGTCCACTGTGCGTGGACAAATGGTGCAAGTGTCCACGAGCGGTGCCTGACACCATAATGACACCATAAAAGCACCAATAAATATGACACCATCTAAAAATACGTCTCAAGACCTAGATTTCTTTCCGTTTGAGGTCTATGGCAGGGAGGAGTTTTTTCGTGTATTGTTGAAGTAATAAATGGAAATAATTTTCTTTTTGGTTTATATTTTGAGGAAATTGAAACATTCCATTGCATTCATTCGTAGGAATATAAAGATGTCTTAACTCAGGAGTCGATTTATTATGAACCCGATTTTGTCGTTTCTTCTTCGCTCATTTGTAGCCGTCCCATTAACAGTGGTAACTTGGCTGGTCTGCTTTTTTCCTTTGGGTCAAGCATTTTGGCCGTCAACAGGCATTGCCATTACCGGGGGGATTCTTACCCATTTAATCCTTTCCATCGTTATGAATAGAAGCTTTTTAAAAAAGCATCAGATATCAAGAAAAGAATATCGATACATTCGGAAAAACCTTATGGAAGCCAAACAGAAAATCAATCGCTTAAATAAAAACCTTTTTACCATTCGTGATATTTCGTCCGTAAAACAAAGAATTGATCTTCTTCGAATTACAAAAAAAATACACAAGATGACAACCAAAGAGCCGAAGCGATTTTACCAGGCTGAGCAGTTTTATTTTTCACATTTAGATTCAATCGTTGAACTTACCGAGAAATATAGCTTTTTATCCTCCCAGCCGAAAAAGAACATGGAAATGGGCCAATCTCTTATTGAAACTCGTCATACACTAAATGAACTAACAAAGGTATTGGAAGAGGATTTATATAAAGTGATTTCCGATGATATCGATCACTTAAATTTTGAAATTGACGTCGCAAAGCATACCCTTAATAAGCAAAAGGACGCTAAATTCCCGGAAGAAAATAGGTGGCTAAAATGAACGAAAACAACCCAATTCAACCCAATAAAACTGGAAATTTATTAGATGATATCCTTGCCGACCCGTTTGGGGATAAACTAGAGCTTTCAAAAAATCCGGTCCAGCACACAAGTGAGGCTAGGCCTGTTAAATTAATTGATGTGATACCAGAAGAACATCGCGCAAAGGCGTATCAGATTGCTGAACAAATCGATCCAACAAACCATCAGTCGATGATTCAATATGGTACCCAAGCCCAAGGTAAGCTATTTTCTTTCTCGCATACAATGCTAGAGCATGTGCAGAAACAAGATGTGGGTGAAATCGGGCAAATCATCAGTGATTTAATGAAGAGACTTGATGAAGTGAATCCGGATGATTTGAAGGATGGGAAACCATCCTTATTTGCTCGTATGTTTGGAAAAATTTCAGGTTCGATTCAAGAAGTACTCTCAAAATATCAAAAAACAGGCGCCCAAATTGACCGAATCAGTGTGAAACTCGATCGCAGCAAAAATGTCCTGATGTCGGATATTAAATTGCTTGAACAGTTGTATGAGACGAATAAGGAATACTTCCATGCCCTTAATGTCTATATTGCCGCTGGGGAAATCAAGCTTGAAGAAATACAGGAAAAGACAATTCCACAGCTGAAAAAAGCAGCCGAAGTAACCAATGACCAAATGAAATTTCAAGAAGTTAACGATATGATCCAATTTGCGGATCGCTTAGATAAGCGTCTCCATGATTTAAAATTAAGCCGGGAAATTACCATTCAAAGTGCTCCGCAGATTCGCTTGATTCAAAACACGAACCAAGCCCTAGTAGAAAAAATCCAATCATCGATTATGACGGCGATTCCGTTATGGAAAAATCAGGTCGCGATTGCGTTGACGTTAATACGCCAGCGTCATGCAGTCGAGGCTCAGAAACAGGTTTCGAAAACAACCAATGAACTCCTTTTGAAAAATGCAGAAATGCTAAAAACCAATACAATCGAGACGGCGAAAGAAAATGAGCGCGGCATCGTTGATATTGAAACCTTAAAGAAAACTCAGGAAAGCCTAATCACGACACTTGAAGAAACCATGCGAATCCAAGAGGAAGGCCGCCATAAGCGCCGCCAAGCAGAACAGGAATTAGCTTCGATGGAAAACGACCTTCGCCTGAAATTATTAGAGATAAAAGGGAAATAAACACAAAAGGCCTTCACTACAACTCCGGTTGTAGTGAGGGCCTTTTTGACTCTTACACATGCGCGAACCATTTCGGTGTCAGGCACCAGAAATCGAGGCACCGGAAACCAGCTAAACGGGCACTCCGCTTTTTACGGTGCCTGACACCACATAAAAGCACCACATCAATTAATTATTCACAACTGTGGCATTATAGTATTCTTCGAGGGTGATGCCGCGGCTCATGATTTCTTTGGCGATTGCCTTGCCGACATAGCGCAGGTGCCAGGGTTCGTATTGGTAGCCGGTGATCGAGTCTTTACCTTTCGGATAGCGGATGATGAAGCCGTACTCCGCTGCATGATCTTGGAGCCAGCTTGCCTCCTTTGTTCCTTCAAAGCAGTCCTCGGCCGCACATGTTCCATCTCCGCCGGTCACATCAATAGCCAGGCCAGTTTCATGCTCGCTCGTTCCTGGAACCGCACTATAAGTTCTAGCCGCTTCGTATCCATCTTGATTAACATAGTAATTAAATAAAGCTGTTTGGGCAGCATAGGACCTGTAGGCAGAAACACCTAAAAGATGCACACCCTGTTGTTTTGCGCCTGCGAATAATTTTTCGATCGCCGTACCAGCCTCGGCCCTCATTTGCCGCTTTTCTGCTTTCTGTGCGAACGTAAATGGGATGTTAGGGTAAATTAAATCACTTGGCTGATAATTATCGGGCAGTTTATTGTCCTTATTAACAAGAACAGGGATCACCTTTGGGGAGGAACCAACTTGGACGTTAGCATCCTGTTGCTGATCTTCTGCACCAGTTGAGGAATTGTTGTCTAATTTTCCATCATCTTGCATAAAATGAAATTTTCCAGTGCAGCCGGTCAAAGAGATTGCAAACACCATAAGAGTCAAAAAGACGAAACGTAATTTTAACATAGTTAACTTCCTTTTTTTAAAATTCACTTCAGTAAACATCATGGACAGGATTAGAGACTTTAAAACGTCATTCTAAATTCTGTCCAAGATGATTTCAAAACGGCTGTGAATCTAAGGTTGTTTCATCGATAGGTTTGGTAGAATCAATTGGCAGCCATCGTATAACGACAGAAGGAAATTAACTTTTAAGTGAGTGTAGGTATAAAGACACTTTTATTTTATAATTCAGTTGCCTATATTTTTAATAACACATAAATCGTACGAAACGGCAAAGCCATTGAAAAATGGTGACGCAAAACTAAAGGGGCTAAGGTTTAACGACGATGCTTGCCAGTTACCGAACACGATAACTCCGTCGATTTATGTAAACTATTGAGGAGGATTTTTTGTGTTGAAAATGTTCTTAAAGGGAAAATATTATTATCATTTAATCCAGCACAGACACAACGCGCTGTTACAGCAAGATTGCCTGGATGAAGAATTAAGAGCCAAGTTTATGATTAGAGCAAGCTATCATAATAGTAAAGTTGTCGAGTTTGGTTTAAAAATCTAAGCGAAATCATATTTTAAAAAAAGCCTGTATCTGTGTAGTTGGTACAGGCTTTTATGTTTTTATAGACTAAAAGGTATAAAATAAAACAATAGGACAACCATTACATATATTAACCATAGTAAAAGAGGGATGATTTCGAAATGTACAATCTGACAAAATTTAAAATAATAAAACCAGCTAATGAAGTATTTGAAGCCTTCGTAGACCCTTCGAAAATCAAGAATTTCTGGTTCTCATCAAGTTCGAGATGGGAGCAGGGCCAAACAATCACATTAAGATATGAAGAATACGATGCACAAGTCGATATTGAAGTACTCGAAGTCGAGGTAAATAAGAAAATCGTTTTCCGGTGGGGGACAGATGGAGAAGGGAATTGTGTAACAATTTCTCTGGAAGAATTGGATCAATCAAGTACCATTATTGAAGTGATCGAAGAAGGTTTTAGCGAAGATGATGATGAGTTAATCGCTCAGTTGATTGATAATAAAGAAGGCTGGGTGTATATGTTGACCTGTTTAAAGGGGTATTTGGAGTTTGGGATTCATAATTTAAGGGCAGCAATCGTTAAATAACATAGTTTCTTTTCTCAAGGGTCATCCTATTAATAAAAAAGGGAGGTAAAATCAATGAAACAGGATGATGAGAAAATTAGTGAAGGGTTAAATGAACTGTTTGAGATCATTAATGCAAAAGGGGACACGGGTGAGCTAAAAGAAATTGTCGATCGTTATGACAGTGCAAATCCAGAGGAAAACTCGAACAGTTAAATACAAAAGGCCTAGAGATTAGTCTAGGCCTTTTGTAATGAGAAGTGTGGATAAAATCCATATAAAATGTGGATATATATAGGTCAATTGTGGGCAAATCTGTTGGTTTTGTGGATAATACTGTGGAATATGTGGATAAATCCCCTCATTTGTAATTCCTTTATGAAAAAGAAAAAGTTATTCACATAATCTGTGTATAAATGGTTGAAATCTGTTGATATCTTCTTGTATGGTGTGGATATAGAGGTAATTAATGTTGATAACCTTGTTAATATCCTCTCCTCGTATATTTCCATCTGATTGGTTTGATTTTTGCTATGCCGACGATAGTCTAACAACAGCACATCTATTCGGTTTGAGCAAAAACACTAGCCAATGCTTCCCTAATATAGGCCCCTGGAATATAAAAGCGGATCAGGACGGTCACTTCACTTTTGTTCATCTGTATCCCCTGCTTTAAAGGACTCTTCTGTTTCATAAAACTGCTTTGTCTCTTTTAGGCCGCTAAGCAAATCATAGCGAGGCTTCCACCCCAACAGTTGCAGTGCTTTTGCATTATTCAACTGACTGTAAAGGATGTCACCGTTACGAGCAGGAAGATAAACAGGGACACCCAGAGGAATTTCGCCCAGCGAGGAAATGACTCCAAACAGTTGATTAATGCTCGTTTTTTGATTTAGACCAATGTTGATGATTTCATTGTTTCCTTTGCCAAGTGCAAGGAGATTGGCTGCAGCAACATCTTTCACATAAACAAAATCTCGTGTTTGTTCCCCGTTCCCGTAAATCGTCAATTGTTCGCCCTTTAAAGCCTTCTGTAGAAAAATAGCCACGACACCGCCTTCTCCTTTGGGAGTTTGACGTGGACCGTATACATTTGCATAACGCAGGATCGTAAAGGGAAGCTTATAAAATTGCGAATAGAGTTGAATATATCTTTCCGGCGTATGCTTGGAAATCCCATAATAGGAGATGGGTTCCGTCATCGAACTCTCTTTAATACTGCGGTCGTCCGTTTCGCCATAGGCTGCACAGGAGGAAGCGTAAACTATTTTTCGGACATTAAATTTCCGACAGCATTCCAACAAACGAATCGTACCAAGAATATTCGTTTGCGCATCAAAAACAGGATCCTGAATCGATTTGGCAACATCGACTTGGGCCGCTTGATGAATCACATACTCTGGATTTTCTTTTGAAAAAATCCCCTCTAACTGCGGTGAGCATATATTTGCGACATAAAAGGTCGCCCTATTATTAACAAACTCTTTATTCCCCGTACTTAAATTATCAACCACAATCACTTCATGACCCTCAGTAATCAGCAAATCAACAATATGGGAGCCAATAAATCCCGCTCCGCCTGTTACCATAACTCTCATACTTGACTCTTCTCCCATTCTGCTTGATACCAAGCAATTGTTTTCCTTAAGCTTTCATCAGATCGATGGAAGGATAGAAATTCAACAGTTTCCGGTATATATGAAGTATTCTGTTTTAAACTATTCACTTTTCGCTCGTCGACATCAATTCCAATGACATCGAATCCCTTGTTGGCAAATAGAAGGGCAAGCGGTAAACCAACATATCCTAATCCAATTACCCCTATTTTTTTAAAAGAGGAAATCAGCCGTTATCGTTATTTCTGACATGTTTTCCGTCCCTTACTCATAATTATTTTTTAAGTTTCGTGTTCACTTATCCTATGCGGACGGGTCTTAGGAGGGGATAGGTGAATATACAGAAATAGAAAAACTTTTAAAAAATACATTCTGTACTAAGTGGCTGAACTTGTGGTTTTGGGAGGCGGAAGGTCTTGATTTCCATCATTGCTTGTACCAATCGAGAGAAGTTTGTCAGTAACATCATTGCTAATTTTCAAAAACAAACCTTCAAGGAGAAGGAACTCATTTTAGTTCTTAATTCGTCTAAAATGAATTTCAAACAAATTGAGCGGGAATTGGATGAGGCTAAATTAAACAGTCAGTTATTCCAATTTCCAGACGAAATGAGTTTAGGGGAGTGTTTAAACAAGGGAGCTGAGCAGGCCAATTTTGAATACATTGGGAAAATGGACGATGATGACTATTACGGGAGCAGCTATCTAAAGGAAGCGTTTGAAGCGCTCATGCAAACGAAGGCAGAACTAGTTGGGAAAAGCAGCTTCTATATTTATTTTAAGAAGAAACAAGAACTGAGATTATATAATCCACATCATGAAAATAGCTGGATCATTAATAATGGTCAAAATCTTTATAAAACCTCCCATTTTTTAAGTGGAGCGACACTGATTTTTAAAAAAAGAACTTTTGGAAAAAGTAACATTCCCACACGTGAATCAAGGGAAGGACAGTGGTTTTCAGCGACGATGCTTTGAGAAACACGTCAAAATGTATTCATTATCAAAAGACCATTATGTATATGTACGCTCGGGACTACGCATCATCATACCTCCGATGCAACGGACCGGATGTTAAGAGGACGTAGTAAATTGGTCATCAATACGGCTTCGATTGAAACATTTTTCAATACTTGATAAAAAGAAGGCAGGATATCCTCCCTTCCAACCATTTCTATATTAACCAAGCAGCACGACTGAGAAGCTTTCGATATCTGAATGACACTATAAATTTCGCAGGCTTCCGAATCATGTAAGTAAAGAGGAGTAAGGAAAACAATATTAGTAAGGAAGAAATCGCTATTTATGATTTCAATTTAGCCTTATTGGCGGCAGGAACCAACGCCATCAATAGCTGGTTTCATTAAAGAGATGCTTGGGAAAGTAGCATTTGATATAGGGAATGGAATGGTCAAGAAAAGATTCCGTTAGCCCGTAAATAGGAAAAGCGATATTTAATAAATTCACTCTTCCTATATAAGGACATAACTTTTCATTATTTTTGATTCTGAAAAACCAACTGAAGACCTAAGCCAATATAGATAGAGCCAATAACCTTCCCTTGCCAGCGTGAAAGTTTTCCGCTCTGGTGTGAGAAAAGTCGTTCACCTATCGTGCTTGTTAGGAATGCTAGCAATGTGGTGTACATTATGCTCATTAACACAAAGGTGAGTCCAAGAATAAGTAGTTGAATGACAACAGGGGTCCCATTGTTGTGGACGAACTGTGGTAAGAAGGCTAAGAAAAAAAGAGCCGTTTTAGGATTGAGTAATTCAATTAATAAGGCCTGACGAAACGATGTGGCTGTGTTGTTCTTTTTTACGGTCGGCGCATCTTGTTTTTTGGATTTTTCAAGGAGGGACTTAATCCCTAAAAAGATCAAATAAGCGGCACCAAGATATTTCACGATTTCAAAGGCGAGTGCCGAGGTCATTAGAATGGCTGAAAGTCCAAGTACGGCTGCAATCGTATGGATTAAATCACCGACCGCAATCCCGATACCGGTGATGATGCCAGTTTTCCTCCCGCCTTGAGCGGTTTGAGAAATGGTTAGTAAAACAGCTGGACCAGGGATGAGAAACAATACGATAACTACTATAATAAATGACAGCAATTTTTCCGCGCTCCTTTATATAAAATATATATCTCATTTTATCATAATATTTAAAAAATTAATTCGAGAGATTAAGTAACTTTAAATAAGGATAAAATTTCTGTTGCTTTATTGTATTGTAGGTGATAAGATATATAAGTTGTCAGCGAGATTATTAATGTTTTATAAAACTTATTGACAATGTGATTGAGTAATGATAAGATATAAAAGTTGTCTTCGAAACTATTAATTTTTTCTTTAAAAATATTAAAATAGTTGTTGACAACAAACAAAAGAAAATGGTATGATTTAAAAGTTGTCCCATTGAATGAATTGTTCTTTGAAAACTAAACAAACAAGACGTGTAGACAAACAAAAAACTTTTAGTTTCAAATA
>NZ_JBPXRO010000047.1:0-30776 GCF_051842875.1 Neobacillus sp. C211 | reverse complement strand
AAAGAAGTGAGATAGATGTACCTCTCTCACTTTATGTAGTTATTACGAGGGAGGGAGAAACTATCAATGGGAATGACATACGAAGATTGTAAAAAAGTTAATAGAAATATGGAAGAAAGACTTAATTACCACAAGATGTTAGCCAAGTACACAAAACAAACAGTAAAGTTAAAAAAACATCATAATGACATAAAATATTGGAAAAAAGCTATACAGCAAGCAAAAGAGGATTTTGGCTCTGTATACGATAATATATGAAAAAGAAGAACAGTTCTTCAACGGGTGCTTTTCTTGAATAGAGGTGAAAGCGTGAAATATACTTGTCCTTGGTGAGGTTATAAAACTTTAGATGAAGAACCACCTGATACCTATGACATTTGTGAAATCTGTTTTTGGGAAAATGATGGCTACCAATATAAATACCCAGATGAAACTGGTGCCAATTATGTTTCCTTTAGAGAAGCACAACAAAATTTTATAAAATTTAAGGCTAAATGTGAAAGAAGTTTGAAATATGTAAGACCTCCAAATAAGTCCGAAATAAAGGACCCTAATTGGAAACCGTTATAAGTTGATTATGAGTTAAAATCGTTTTTAACATCAAACGTTGGTGCAGGTTTACATAGCCCTGAAGTGCCAATTCAAGTTCTTCCTTTTTTCGTTTCATTGTTCGACGAGCGAAGTTTGCTAGTTTTTCAGGATCGTCTTCACCATTCGCTATCGCTGAAATCTTCCTTTCTATGCACTTGATCTTTTACATCAAGTTAAAGCATGATCGTTGGATGGATGCGGCGTATTTTTATATGCTGTCTGATTTTGTGGGTTGAAGTAACTTTGGCTGAAGCCGATATTGCGCAAGCTGTTGCCGATAAATGGATCGCAGGTCATCTATTAGATTACCTAAAGGTTCGTTTGGACCAACACTCTTGCCTGCTGTTATAATTACATCATCTATACGGCCTTAAAATCCATAATAACCATCTTCATCCATATAAGCAGAGTCACTAGAAACATACTGTCGCCAGGCATATGATTTATATAATTCAGTATTACCTCCACCCATACACCAAAAAATTTCTTCATTCTTTATAAACGATTCGAGATATTCCCTGTCCGTAGCAAGCTGCGAGCGATAAGCCCGAATCGCTCTCAACTTTCGAATGGATTCAGTTTCGGTCATTGGCACCCGCACTGGCGGAGGCCACTTTACAAAGCTGGGAATTTGCTTTTCTTTATACTCATGTGACTCAAACGGCAATCTGGGGGTAATCCCACGTGGCCAAGGCCATTGGGAGTCTGGTCCGCTGTGGATCAAATAGGTATACACGTGCCCTTTGTAACCAGTCGCCTGCACGGCGTCACGAACAAACAAGTAAGCTGCCTGATGATCGGGGTGCCCATCCGCACCGTCAGTGACGTAGATTTCCTTTGGCTGCAGACACCTAATCAGGTCGATTGTATCGGAGAGGGCAAATTCCTTCAGATAGGGCGCAGGCATACCATAAACAAGCGAGTGATAGTCCGGGTGTACCATGCTATACGTCTTTCTCATCAAGGTAAAGCGTTGCTGGAAAGGCTCGGGGCCCTCGGACTTATAGACACGATCCAGTCCGGCATCGGGATAGCCCAGGAAGGTAATATCCGACGGCTTTAGTCCCAACTCCGCCGTAGCAGCATACACTTCGAACTGGCGCACCCGCGCCAATTCGAAGTAATCCTCGGGACGGAGCTCGTCAATGTTCTTCTTGAGCAGCTGGGAGGCAGCCCTTGGGTAACCATCTCCATTCGTAAAGATAACAATATGAACCCGCTTTCCTGCCGCCACTGAGCGCATGATCACACCCGCTGTCCCTAGCGTCTCGTCGTCGGGATGAGGGGCGAAAATCAGCAGATCAATAGGCTTGGTGTTAGTCACGTAGTTACCTGGTTGAAGACCATAAATAGTTTTGGAAAAGTTACTCCAAATAGATGGTATAGGTGCGGGTTGAACTGATAAGAAGGGTGCTATTTGTATTGGAAATATTGATCCAGACAAGTGCATTGATGGATTAGTAAACAGATAATAGTAACAGAGATAGCACGGATAAGGCTGATTTAGATAAGGCCAGTAAACAGGTAGATTCATGAATGTTTTTTCTATCAACGCTTGTTCCTCCTTTCTTAATAATAGACTCTATTATTGCCTAGTAAGATGGGACAAGGGGTTTTTGAATTCGAAATACTGGGAAACTCCGCGAGTAGATAAATATCCTGGAAATAATCAAATGTTCGAAAGAGATGATGAGGAGGAAGTTGAGAACCTTTAAGTCAGTCCTGAACTATCAATTAGCACCCACTTACTTTGTAGATACATAGATATGGTTAATTGAAAACGATCCCAATTTTACGACATTCGGAACACCAATAAAATTAAGCGAAGATAATATTAACCTATGTAAGCGAATGTTGTTTTGTTAAAAGATAACGCCAAAACTTGACTTATCGCTAATGACCTTTAGCGAGGTGTAAAGCTCAATTTAGTTAAATGAGTTTAAAGTGTGTCCAGCGTCTCATGGCAAAGTAGAGATCCGCTTTAAGTGGGATGGAAAAAGCAGAAGGCGGGGAGCAAATTACACTAATATTTCTATGAGTTGAATATTATTTAACTGTAGGAAAAATGCCAAGAGTAAGTTACCGAAGTTCAGACGTTGACAAAATGGCAAGGATTATGAGAGCAGAAGCTGAAGGTGAAGGAAAATTTTTAAATATTTAGAACATTTATACAAAATAAAATAAAACTTTTAGTAATAAAACTAAAGTATAATTATTAAAATTATTGAATAAATATTCACTTTATGTTAATTTAATAATAGTTTAAATTCTTCTGAGTTTAGACCTCCTAAAAATGGACTTAGCATAGACCACTAAGTTCAACTTTGACCTTTGATTTTATAGATCAAAGGTCTTTTTTTTCTACATTAAGTGGTGACGGTTTTTTACTAACAGAGCAGTTTACTTTGTATTTACGGAGCGTTTGTTCTTATATAATGATTACCAGGTGAGTTATAAGGCGATACGAGAGTAGAACCCTTTTCATCGTGTAGGATCCCTCCAAGAAATAGTGCTGTCGTCATTTTGGTGGAAACATCGAATTTACGACCTTAATTAAATCACGTTTAGATGGTTTATAATTGGTACTTTCACCGATCAACTTTACGTTGTACTGGATTTTATCATTTAACAAGATTAATTCATATCCCTTCGGTAATTCCCCGATAAAACCTTTGTAGCCTTTGTGAAGCGTTATTGGTTTATACATGTTCCCTTTCGGCAAAATCAATTCGCCTGCCGTTGGCTCTGCTTGTATATTCACTACACAGGGCGTATTCACATTCTTATAATATAAAGTAATTTTCTTGCCAGAAATCTTTCCGCTCACATGTGTAATCTTAAAGGGAAAATAACCAGGTCCATATATTTGTTTATTAAATTTTTCTTTGTATTCTTTTGTCAGGATGAGTTCGTTCATAAACGGATTGGCTTCATCTGATATGACTTTAATTTTAGAGATCCTGTCACTTTTCATGGATACTTCCCATATGAAGGCAATTCTTTGACATCCCCCTATACAATCATCAAAAGAATCATCTCTAAAACTCCCAATTATGACATTCGTGTTTTTACGCGGGGAAGGTAAGGTTTCCAGACCGCTGATTGGGGTATTTTCTTTGATTTCAGGGATTTTAACAGAAGGAGCGATCAAAGAATTTAGTTTTGATTCGTCTCTGTCATGCAATGCCCTGGCAAAATGACGAAAAAATTCTCCGCTATTATTAGTTGATTCAGCTATTATGAATTGCGGCGCAACAAATGAAAATACAACAAGTAAAGCTAAGGTTAATATCTTTAATTTCACATCTATCATCTCCTATCTTTAGTGTCCCCAATTCTGTTTTGAGTATGTTTTCTCTGTTCTTAACAAGATGTTTTATATCATTTTCCCGATTGGTAACATGGAAAATATGAATCTGCTTTATTTTCAGTTGATATAAGCGGTGACAAGCAAAAAGATAGTGTGGTAACGATTTATGCAGGGAAGAAGAATTTTCTATAATCTAAGACTTTTGTTGTATTCAAATATCTTGTTTGAAAAGTTATTATATGAGGATGTAATAATTTCAAAAGCCGGTGTTCGTGGGTTTTATTTTTCCATGTAACATCAAGTTTTCTATCAATTGTGGTGGTAAAAAATTATCGTAAAAAGAGAGAAGGTATATTAGAATGTCTTTTGGTTCATTTGTCATGGCTTTTTCAATGGCGGGGATAGACTATGACATGTTAAAAAATGTAGGAATTTCTATAGGTATTTTGGTTTTATTTATACTTTTTAGAAACTTATTTACAAAGTATGTGTTTCAGTTGATTTTAAAATTGTCTAGAAAAACACCGACTGATTTTTTCACAAAAATTTGTTTAGGGTTTGAACGTCCTTTAGGATGGTTCTTTATCATTGTAGGTTTGTATTTAGCAATGGATTATTTCCCTTTTATAGAACAACATAATACGTTATTTTTAAAATTTTTACGTTCCATGGTGATTGTTTTAATTACTTGGGGATTGTTTAATTTGTCATCTCCCACTTCGGGAATCTTAATAAGTGTTAATCAAAAGATCAATAATAAGATTGATTTAATTCTTTTACCGTTTATATCAAGAACGATTCGTGTCATCATTATTGCTATCAGTATAAGCATAATTGGCCAGGAATTTGATTATGATGTCAATGGATTGGTGGCAGGCCTTGGGTTAGGGGGTCTGGCATTTGCTTTAGCTGCAAAAGAAGCGGTTGGAAATCTAATTGGTGGAATCGTGATTGTAACAGAAAAACCTTTTTCCATTGGAGATTGGATTTTAACACCTAGCGTGGAAGGTATAGTTGAAGATATTAATTTCAGAAGTACTAAAATTCGCACTTTTAGTCAAGCTCTGGTTACAGTTCCAAATGCGACACTTGCAAACGAAGCCATTACCAATTGGAGTCGTATGGGGAAAAGACGAATCTCTTTCCACTTAGGACTTAACTATCAAACCACTAAAGACCAAATTCAAAGAGTCGTTAAACGGATTGAACAGTTGTTGAGAACTCATGAAGAGATCCATCCGGATACGATTATGGTCGCATTCGATCATTATAATGAGAGTAGTCTCGATATTCTTATCTATTTTTTCACGAATTCTACTGTTTGGGCAGAACACGTTAAAATTAAACATGAAATCAATTTAGAAATCATGGGGATATTAGAGGAAGAGGGAGTGGAAGTTGCTTTTCCAAGCCGAACCATTTACGTCACTCCACAATCAAATGAATTATTACAAACAATGGGTTCTTATGATTGAAATTAGTTTAGTTGTTCCAAAGTAAAACAAAGTTTTTGCGTTTTGCCAACTTGAAACAAAAAGATATAACCAGAAAAGGAATATTCCCCCGTGAGTGGAATGATTCCTTTTTTTTAACTGATTATAAGTCAACTTTTTTATATGATTCAGATGCTAGATATTCATTTGTTTTTTCTTTAGCAAATTGAAAGGCATCAATTTCAGTCGTTCGTTCTAGATAAGGTAATTTTTTATCCCATTCAAAATGATGTCTAAAATCAGGATTGAAGTCCTGCATAACATGACGAAATTCATGAAAAAGAGTCTCAATTAATGGGATATATTCACTGAAGTGAAAAATAAAGATAATCTTTAATTCTCTCCAATAAATACCTGAAGCAAATCGTAAATATTCATCTTCTTCATCACCTAAGTCACAAATGATTTTATTCGCTTGAAGAATAGAACAAAAAACAACTGGAATATTAAAATTTGAGTCTAAGTATTTAAAAATAGTATTGTATAGTGTTTTAATGTCCCAATAAAATTCATCATCCAGCACATACCAATTTTTATATTGGTGAAAAATAATGCGTTTTTGTAGAACTTGACTTAAAGACATGCATAAAAACCTCCAATACATTTTTATCAATTATTCTTATACAAAAAACATTTTTACTGAGAGTAGACTAAAAACCACAATAGGCTTCAATCTATTGTGGTTTTTAAGATTTTTCGTAAACTTTAGTCTCATCATTTACAAAATTTATATAATTTAAACGCAATGCTTAATGAAATAAAATCCTCCTGAATTTTCTTTATGTCGAACTAGGTTGGATAGATTTATGCCCGTAATACTATATTTATACTATTTTTAAAAATACTTTATACCTCTGATATATAGTTTTTTTAAAGTGAGCAGGTTCGTTGAATAAGGGAGGATTTATTTATTCTTGAAAATGAGTGCTGGTACATAAGCAAAACCCCTTCAGATACGGTTGAAGGGGTTTTTAAATACTATTTTTTCTCAATGATAACGAATAAAACACCAGTAAGAATTAGGATGGATCCTATCCAAAACGTTATACCTATGTTCTCTCCAAGAACAAGCCATCCGAGTAATGTCCCAACCACCGGTTGAAAGAAGAAAAATAGCCCTCCACTTGAGGCGTTAAGCATTTGTAATCCACGATTCCAAAGTAGAAATCCACATGCAGTGGAGAAAACGTTTACTAGGTTGGGTATACACCCAACCATTACCTGTAGAAATGTTATAAGTAGTACAATATAATAGAGAAAACTTAATAAAATATTCACCGGGCCTACTAGTAGATGTGGCTCTTTTTCATATATTTATAGTCAAAAATAGTTAAAGTCAAAAGGAGGATTGAAATATGATTTGTGAAAACTGTCAAACAACCCAAGCGCGTTATAAGCTAAAAATATCATTTAATCAGAATCAAAGCCACATTAGTTTGTGTACAGAATGCTATGATATTGCAAAACAAAAAATAGAAAACGGTACCATTCATTTTGATGACCAATTGTTCAATCAATTGGACACAGATGGCAGCCAGTCTGAACAAAATGTCAATGTAAACCAGCCGAAGAATCGTGAAACAAACGGCTTTCTTGATCAACACGGACGGAACTTGACGAATGAAGCAAAAGAAGGGCGAATTGATAGCGTGATCGGTAGGGATAAAGAAATTGAACGTGTCCTTCAGATACTAAACCGTCGTACAAAAAATAATCCGGTCTTAATTGGAGAAGCAGGTGTAGGGAAAACAGCGATTGTTGAAGGCCTTGCCCTTCAAATCGTCAAAGGCAAAGTACCTGCGAAACTAAAAACGAAAGAAGTGTATTTGCTAGACATTAGTTCACTTGTAGCAGGTACATCTTACAGAGGACAATTTGAAGAAAAAATGAAACAACTTGTTACTGAATTACAACAACGTGAGAACGTCATTTTGTTCATTGATGAATTGCACATGATGGTGGGTGCTGGAGGTACCTCTAATGGTTCAATGGACGCAGGGAATATATTAAAGCCAGCATTAGCGCGTGGTGATATCCAAGTGGTTGGAGCAACAACGATGAAAGAGTATCGCATGATTGAAAAAGATCCAGCACTTGAGCGTCGCTTCCAATCGGTGATCGTTAAAGAGCCGTCTGTTAATGAAGCGTTTGATATTCTAAAAGGAATTCGGCCAGCATATGAAAAGTATCACGATGTGATTTATTCAGATGATGTCCTAAAAGCATGCGTCACACTATCAAAACGCTATATTCAAGATCGCTTCTTACCAGATAAGGCCATCGATTTAATGGATGAGGCCGGTGCAAAGCTAAACCTTGCTCATGGAGAGCTAGATGTTAACTATTTAAAACAGCGCTTAAAAGAAATTTCTGAGGAAAAACAACAAGTAACGAAATTAGAGCACTACGAAAAAGCGGCGATTCTTCGTGATGAAGAGAGAGAAATGAAACTAATATTATCGGAATATTCAGAGAATATAACGAAAGATATTACCATAGAAATGGTCCAAGAGATTATTGAAAAAAGTACTGGAATCCCTGTACAAAAGCTACAAAAAGCAGAGCAACAAAAAATGAAAGATTTGAAAGAGAGACTAGCAAGTAAAATTATTGGTCAGGATAAAGCTATTGAAAAAGTAGCCAATGCAATCTTAAGGGCAAGTGTAGGATTAAAACTTAAAACACGTCCAACAGCTTCATTCTTATTCTTAGGTCCAACGGGTACAGGTAAAACCGAGTTAACGAAAACTCTTGCAGCGGAATTATTCGGCAGTAAAGATGCGATGATTCGTTTAGATATGAGTGAATATATGGAAAAGCATTCAGTTTCTAAGCTCATTGGTTCACCTCCTGGCTATGTCGGACATGAGGAAGCAGGTCAGTTAACGGAACAAGTTCGTAGAAACCCCTATTCAATTATTCTTCTAGATGAAATAGAAAAAGCACACCCAGATGTCATGAATGTGTTTCTTCAAATTATGGAAGATGGCAGGTTAACGGATAGCCAAGGAAGAGTCGTAAGCTTCAGTGAAACGATTATTATCATGACTTCAAATGCTGGTGTTGGCAGCAAAAAATTAGGGTCAATTGGTTTTGGTAGCGACGAACAGGAAGGAGCAGAATCAAATATTATCGACAAAATCGGAAATTACTTTAAGCTTGAGTTCTTAAACCGTATCGATTCGATTATTGAGTTTAATCACCTACAAAAAGAGAACCTTGTGGAAATTATCGATATTATGATTGTAGAGCTTAAAGAAACATTAGAAGAACAAGGGATTTCGATTGAAATCGATAAGGAAGCAAAAGAAAAGATTGCGGAACTAGGTTATAGCAACGTATTTGGTGCTCGACCACTTCGACGCGCCATTCAAGAGCAAATTGAAGATAAAATCACTTCTTTAATTATTAATAGCGAAAACGTAACTGCGATCACAGTATCAGTAGAAAATAATAAAATTAACGTAGCATAAGGATAGATGATCTTCATCTATCCTTTAAGCTTATCAAGAAACCCCACTTTTCAAATGAGTGGGGTTTCTCTTATAAATAAATCATTTGATAGCACCAATGGATTTGCTTAATCCCAGATACGGATTCTTGGAACCCCTGCGGTCCTTAAATAATCCAATAACTGCCCAGTATGAACGGATTCGTGATAGGCAACACGTAAAAGCATATCTCCTAAATCTCTTATGTACCCCGATTCAGAGCGGTCAATTTTTATATTTTCTAAATCACCTTCAGAAAATGACTTAATCGTTTCTATGAATTGCTTTCGGTAGGGTTCTGCAAATTCCAATTCAGCATTTACTGAAGTGAAGGGCTGATTTTCGAAAGGGGAATCGAAAACGGATAAACTCCCTCTATTTCTAATGGCAAGGTCATAATAATGTTCGCTTTCTAGTACGTGCCTAATCATTTCTAGGCAATTCATTGCTTCATCATCTGGCTTCCAGTGAAGCTTTTCTTCAGGAATAGATGTCCAGACCTTTATGCTTCTCCTTCTTACTTCATTAAAGTTTAGAATAATTAAATCGATTGGCTTCATAAAAATTCCTCCTAGTAAGGCATATATAAATTATATACGAATGAACGGGTGGGAAATTTATTGAAAAGAATTTTTAGAATTAATTATTTCTTTAGATAAAATGGACGGTTCTGTAAGATACCAATAGTAGTTATATCCATCGAACTGGAAGGGAAACATGAAAGCAACGGGGTCACCAATATAAAGTACCATTTGATACATATCAGGATCACCTTTTTCCAGATTCGGTTACAAAGTTTGGAGATTCTTTACCACCTCAAAAATATAGACGGATTATATTTCTTTTGGTTTCGATTTTTAAAAAGAGGGTTTTTATGAAAGGAAATACAATATAATAAGTTAAAAGAAAAATAGGTGGGATAATATGATGAAGAAAATTGCTTATTTGTTCGCGATGATAATAGCTGCAATCAGTTTAGCCGCTTGTAATCAACAACAAGATGTGGTGAAAGAAAAACCACCTGCAACTGAACCAAAGGGAGAAAATCCATCCAAACCTGAAGAGCCTGTTACACCTGAACCAGAGAAAAAAGTGTATCAAAATGAAGTGTTTAAAGATGTAGTCGTCACGGAAACTTCAGATACACTCACAATAACCGGAAAAGCCCAAGTATTTGAAGGGGTGTTTCAATATGCTCTTTACGATGGGGAGAAAGTGGTCAAAGAAAGTAACTACCAAACAGCGGGTGCACCTGCCTGGGGTGAATTTAAAATCACTTTCGAAAAAGGGTTAGTATCTTCTAATAATGCTAAATTTGAATTATTTGTTTACTCTGCAAAAGATGGATCAAAAATAAATACGTTAGAAATCCCAATTTCAAAGCCTTAACCAACTAACTTTATGTATTTTCAAAGACCTCATCATAACTGAATGCTCTTTTCTTGAATTATTTGGCATGCAAATTACCTAAAATGTATTTTGTTTTTTTGAAAAGAAGGAATGGCAGGGCATGGCCAAGAATAGGAATAGGTGAATATGAACAGAGGTGAATTGAATGCTAACAAAGGAAGAATTAACTGAAATCAAAGCACTTCAAGAGGTTTGTGAAAAAGAGGGAGGATTTCAGCTAAAGCTGAATTTTGATATGCTTGAAAATCGAATCGGAAATAAAAAGGAAGACTTCTTCCATTATGAAGATGGCCGGCTTGTCGGTTTTCTTGGATGTTATGGTTTTGGAGATAAAGTGGAGCTTTGCGGGATGGTGCACCCGGATTATCGAAGGAAAGGGTTATTTTCTAAGTTGCTGGAAACGGGACTTGGAGAGGCGAAAAAACGATATACTACTGTTTTGTTAAACGCTCCAACAGAATCATATTCTGCCAAGCAGTTTTTAAAGAATATTCCTTGTGTATTTTCGTTAGCAGAATATCAAATGAAATGGCAGGAAACTGAATTGTCCCTAGATCCTAATATAACCTTAAGGAAGTCCCTTACAAATGAGGATTGGGAAGCAGAAATACGACTCGAAGTCTTGGGATTTGGATTAAATGAAAATGCAGCAAGGGAGTTTAATCAGTTGATTCGGGAGAACAGCAGGGATCAACGTTTACTTATTGAGGTAGAAGGAAAAACTGCTGGAAAAATGCGTGTTTCCGAATCCAATGGAGAAGCATGGATTTATGGTTTTGCTGTTTTTCCAGAGCTTCAGGGAAAAGGGATTGGGAGAAACGCTTTATCAAGAGTGGTAAAAATGGAACATCAAAAAGGGCTGCCTATTTTTCTAGAGGTTGAGGCCAAAAATTCCCATGCCCTTAGGCTCTATGAATCATGTGGATTTAGAAGTTACCATTCCCAGAATTACTATAAATTTCAGGATTAATTTCAAGTACTGTAGAGGGAGTGGCTTGGCGATTGCCAAGCTATTTTTTTTATGGTATTAAATAGAGCAAAAATCATAAAAACTCTTAGTTCATTTTAACTGGAAGTTGAATATGGAAAGTTGTGCCTTTTCCAACCACGCTTTGTACCGAAATATTTCCCCCGTGCTCGTGTACCGTTGTAAATACTTGCGTCAATCCAAGTCCCGTGCCATCTGGTTTACTAGAATAAAAAGGTGTTCCTAATAGGACCAACTTTTCTTCAGTTATACCTTGCCCAGTATCACTCACCTTAATATGAATCCATCCTTCATGATAATAATGCTCAATTTTAATTTTTCCGTCGTCCATTATTGCTTCAATGGCATTCTTGATCAGATTGAAAAAAGATTTTAAGAGTAAATTTTTCTTTCCAAAAAATCGCTTATCAGAATCCCTTAACTCCATTTCAACCTCAACGGAATAAAGTTTTTCTTGAAATAAAAGCAAAATAGAATTTAACTCTTTACATAAGTCAATCAATATCAGTGGTTCGTCTAGTAAGTCGGGTTTGGATACCTGCAATAGATTCTGTAGTGTTTGAAATGCTTTTTCTAATTCGCTTTCCATTGTATCTAAATAAGGATGATTATGAGATTCTTTAATTAATTGTAAAAATCCCTTTACTGCCGTTAAGGGGTTTTTAACCTCATGAACAATCCCAGCTGCTAATTGACCAAGTGAAGCTAATTTTTCTCGATCCTTCAACCGTTTCTCAGCAATTTTCCTCTTGGTAATGTCTTGAATAATAACCTGAGCCAAAACTTTATTTTCAAAATAAAACGGTATGGTCATTATTTCAACATCTGCAACTTCCCCATGATTTTTAATAATTTTTATATCCATTTCTTTAATGATTTCTTGTTTTTCGATAACCCTGGTTAATCCTTCAATGCACATATCATGAAGATCAGGAGGGAGGAATTGGCTTATTTTTTTATTTAATATTTGATCGAGAGATGTAAGATTTAATAAGCGTAAACCAGCTTTATTACAGTAGCGGATCGTTTGATCTTCACAAACAATCAATATCGAGTTAAGGGAATTCTCAACTAATTGGTGAAAGTCTAAATTAACTATTGTTAGATTCAATTAAATCCCCACTTTTTATCTCTTTTTGTCAGCAATTAGTTTATCAATAAACTTGCCAAACTTAAATACCAATTTATGTATTCAATCGTATAGAAACCGCTAAAAAACAAAATGTTCACAGAATCGACATAATTACTTAAAGGTAGCGCAAAGTAATAGTTAAAAGTCATGAAAAGTTAGAGAGAATACCATGCGATTATGCTATTTTATTTCACGTTCCTTTTAAGTTTGCAAAATAAAACGGATTTACTTTGAAAGGATATGTAAAATGAAAAATAATTTTGTCATTGTCATTGGTTTGATTGTATTCATGCTTATTAATCCATTTCCATTTCCTGCTCAGGCTGCTGGTAATAAACCTAGTAATATTTATTTGGTGAAATCAGGGGATACTTTACCTGGAATAGCAAAAAGATATAACACTTCTGTTAATGATCTCAAGGTAACCAATGGATTGCAATCTAATTCATTATTAGTGGGTCAGAAGTTGTGGGTTCCAATCATGTATGAAGTAGTTGCCGGAGATACCCTGAGGGGAATTTCATTAGCCTTTCATTCTACAGTCGACAGTATAAAAGCAAACAATCAACTTTCATCAGAAGACCTTTATATCGGGCAAGTATTAAAGATTCCTTCTAAAAGAATGACCATGCAAGGTCAGCATATCCTGATGACGAGGGAGGAATTTAGGGACTGGTTATTTAACGCTAGAATTAATAGGAAGGTAACTATCATTCAGCAGCATCACACATGGTTACCGTCATATAAGCATTTTTATGGATCCAATCATTTTAGAATGTTGATGGGGATGGAAAATTTCCATAAGAGAAGAATGGGCTGGAGTAATATCGCTCAAAATATTACCACCTTTCCGGATGGAAAAGTAGCCGTCTCGAGGCCTTTTAATATAGCCCCCGAAGGCACAATTGGGCCAAAGGCTAACACAACAGGGATTACCATCGAAAATGTTGGCAATTTCGATAAAGGTCATGATGTCATGACTGCGGAACAGCAGGAAACTATTGTTTATATTACCGCCATGTTATCTATAAAATTCGGGTTAACTCCTTCCATTGATAGTATTACTTATCATCATTGGTGGAATTTGAGAACGAAGGAAAGAGTGCTAGATAGAGGGCCAGATTATAATGTAAAAACGTGCCCTGGGACAGGATTTTTCGGGGGAAATTCCACAACTAGTGCGATTAACAATTTTTATCCCCTCGTGTCACGCAAGATGCAAGAAATTTTAGCGACTAAGCATTGAACAAATATTTCATGAGGACAAATTTTATCTATTATTTTGGAAATCTGTCCTCATGAGCACTCCATGAGGGCACGTTTTAGCTTTAATTTAGGAAATCTGTCCTCATGAGCACTCCATGAAGACAAGTTATAGCGTTAATTTAGGAAATCTGTCCTCATGAACACTCCATGAGGACAAGTTATAGCATTAATTTAGGAAATCTGTCCTCATGAGCACACTCCATGAGAACTGGTTTATCTTTTTTTATTTGGATTTGAACTAGCATCTAAATATGTAGTTTTTTTATGAACTATGAATCAGAATTTATAATCATAACTTTGAACTCATAAGTGCAACTACGCCGCTGTCTTCGCCCTTACAGGCTCGCCAGCTGCGATTTTTCTTTATGTGGCAAAAGACTTTTTACTTATCGCTAAAATCTTTTCTTTTTTTTCTTAACCACGTTATGATCGATAAAATAATAGATAGGAAAAAGAGGAACGCATATAATACCCAAGGATAATCAATGATTACCCTTGACTGCCATGGCCAGAGAAATTTTTCCATTTTTGATTCAACTCCTATTCATCGATCATCCACTTTTTTTCATTTGTGTAATGGATATTTGCTTACGAATGCATGCCACGATTAAAAGAAGACCTGGAAATACAATAAAAGGTAATAATCCTAAATTCCCAAGGGATTTATTAGAAGACCAATGTTCCGAGGTGCTTCTTGATATGTTATTTCCTAAATAAAGGACAATGGCTGCTGTAGGAAGAACGAGTACCCTGCTGTCACGAAGGTACAACAATTGCTGTATTCCTCGAATGGCTCCATACATTTGTATCGTCACTTTAAAAAAGGCGGTTCCCATAAAATACAATATTCCCAACGCATCAAGGTTTTCAAGAAAGTCCGCAACAGAAATAACTTTGACTAACCTGTATAAAGGATAGACACTGGTTGAAAAGGTGCCTTCACCAAAGGTAAGAACAGCCAGTGCATCAAAAATTGAAAGAAGAATTCCGTAAGAAACCGTTGCTAAAAGAGTCGATTTCATAATGTGTTTCGGATTTATCACTAATGTCCAGATCATGGCGAATTCAAGGGTTTCTCCAAATGATTGTTGGATGCCGCTCGGCCATACGGATTTCCAAATACGCCCAAATCCGGCTCCTAAAACCGGCTGCAAATTCTTGATATCGGTTATATCCGAGGCAAATATTAAAATGATCTCAAGGAAAAACAAAACTAAGATGACAGGTAAAATTAATTCTGCAAGCCGAGCTATCACCTCAATCCCACTATATAACGCATAAGTGATAGCAATCATAAATACGCCGAGTATAATCCAACTAGGCGTACCGGGCAAAATGGTGGTTGGAATAAGATCCTTTATATCACCGAGCGTCCGACTTGAGTTATATAAAAAATGAAGCATATAAAACCAAGCAATTGGAGTGCCGAGCCATTGGCCAAACTGGGCAGGAAACCATTCAACAAGAGTCAATCCCGGCTGAAGTCGCGTTAAGATGAGAAACATAATGATGAGGCATGTCCCGATTCCAGTACATATTAAGGTAGATAGCCAAGCATCACTCCCGGCTACAGAAGCAAATCCAAATATCACCGACGTACCAATCTGAAATATTAAGGTAAGCATAAATAATTGGATGATTGAGATTCTCTCCATGGCTTTTTTACCTCCTAACCCATTTTTTGTTAGCTCATTCAGTATTAACATAAACAAAATTATTGACTATATCCTCAAATTATTTTTATATCTGGTTAAAATATGAAAAAGATTGGAAATTGGAGGTGGTCAGTGGAAATGGGAACAATGAGCTGGAAAGGGAAGAAGATTTCAAAATCGAATCAAAGTCAAAAGCAATGGTCATATAACCAGGAGGATGATTCCAACAGCTATCAACTAAAAGGTCATTTTCAGGATGATTTAAAACAGTTGAAAATGATTTTTGAACGATCTTCCGATAGTGTTTTCCGTGAATTTCAGCTAGCTGGGATACAAAAAGGAGGTCTTATTTATTTAGATGGCTTGGTGGATATACAGATGATTGATTCTGACGTGTTGAAACCATTATTGGATATTGGGAAAGGGACGTTTCTTTCCGTAACAATACCATTGAAAAAAATGGACACTTTTCTTCAGGATTCAATCATCTATGTTTCGCAGGTGAGTATAGGGACGACGATAAAGGAAGTCGTGGATCATATTTTGAATGGGGACACCGTTCTATTATTGGATGGAGTAAATCAAGCTCTTTTTATCAGCGCTCAAGCTTGGGAAACGAGATCCGTCGAAGAGCCAGCGACGGAAGCGGTGATTCGGGGTCCAAGGGAAGGATTCACAGAAAACCTGAGAACCAACACCAGTCTTGTTCGTAGAAGGCTAAAAACGCCTCAACTCAAAATGGAATCCATGACTGTAGGGCGGTTATCAAATACAAAAATGGTCATAACCTATCTAGAGGATATTGCGGAGACATCACTCATAGCCGAGGTCAAGGAAAGAATCAGTCAAATCGATATCGATGCCATTTTAGAAAGCGGATATATCGAAGAACTTATTCAGGACAATCCCTTATCCGTTTTCCCACAAGTAAACAATACAGAACGTCCGGATAAAGTAGCTGCTTATTTATTGGAAGGGAAAATTGGGATTCTCATTGATAATACTCCCTTTGCTCTGCTCGTCCCGGTTAGTTTTTATGAAATGCTCCAATCGAGTGAGGATTACTATCAACATTTTATGGTTGCAACGGTAATCCGATGGCTCCGCTTCTTCATGTTGGCGGGCGCCTTGCTTTTACCTTCTCTTTATATTGCGATCACGTCCTATCATCAAGAAATGCTTCCCACTACCTTATTACTGAGTGTGACTTCAAGCAGGGAAACTGTTCCTTTTCCAGCCATAGTGGAAGCTTTAATTATGGAAATCTCATTCGAGGCATTGCGGGAAGCTGGTGTACGATTGCCACGTCCTGTTGGACAGGCGGTTAGTATTGTTGGCGCACTTGTGATTGGACAGGCAGCAGTACAGGCGGGAATTGTTTCCGCTTCAATGGTTATAATCGTTTCCATAACAGGTATATCTTCGTTTATTTTCCCAGTCTTTAGTCAGGGAGTCGCCATTCGTTTGCTCCGTTTTCCCATGATGATGTGTGCTGGGACACTCGGGTTGTACGGCATCTTGGTGGCAAGTTTGATTCTTTTAACTCATATGGCCGGGCTTCGCTCATTCGGTGTTCCTTATTTGTCTCCAGTGGCGCCTATGAATTTCTCCAGTCTTAAAGATACTTATGTACGTGCACCTTGGTGGAAAATGATAGATCGTTCCGATCAAACGGGAAAAAAGAATCGTAAACGAATGAATCATTTAATGCGTCCACGGCCGCCTCAACGTAGGAACTAGCGGATTCGTGGTTCGGAGAGGAAATATTATGAGAAAACTAGGAATTTTAGTCATAAACGGTATGATAATATTCTTGCTAACTGGCTGTTGGAGCCGGGTAGAGATCAATGATATTGCGATAGTAACGGCTACAGCCATTGATAAGATGAGTGACGGTAAAATCCGTGTATCGATTCAAGTTGCAATCCCAAAGCAGCTTGGTCCTGTAGGAGCCGGTGGTACTGGTAGTGAAAAGGAAACGACTATTCTTATTTCAGAGGCGGGGCAAAGCGTGATGGACGCCTACCGGAGACTTCAAGAAAAATTACCGCGTCGCATATTCTTTTCTCATAACAGGATTCTGATAATTGGGGAAAAGGCAGCAAGGGATGGGGTTTATCCAATTTTGGACTTCATTTCAAGAGTAAGAGAGTCACGTATGCGCAGTTTTATTTTGTTTTCAAAGGGTGAAGCCGCACCACTATTGAAACTAACTCCCACCATTGAGCGATACACTGCAGAAACCATTCGGGAAGAGGAGAAAGAAGGGGTCGGAGTAAGGATCATGATAAAGGACTTTTTCAGTACGCTTACGACTGAAGGTATCTCGCCTGTCGCTGCTCAAGTCGCAATAAGACCTGAAGAAAATGAAGAAAATGGTGGGAAGTCTAAGCTGACTCCCGCCATTATTGGAACAGCTGTATTTCGTAAAGATAAATTGGCAGGATGGATCAATGATAAGGATACTCGGGGAGTGCTGTGGCTCCGCAATGAGATGGAGAAAGGAAATATCACGGTGACGATACCGAAGGAAAAAGGAGGGGGGAAAATCAGTGTTCAGCTTATAAAAGGAAGGACAAAGGTTAAACCAATACTTATGCAAAACAAGGTGAAAATGAACGTAAATATTCATTCGGAAGTTGAACTGTTTGAAAATAGTTCCAAATTAGATCTGGGTAACCCTAAGGTTTTGCAATATGTTCAAACATTAATTCAAAAAGATGTCGAAGAAAGGTGTAGATTAGCACTCTATAAGGCGCAAAAACAGTACCATTCTGATATATTTGGGTTTGGAAATGCTGTATATCGTACCCATCCAAGAGCATGGAAAAAACAATATAAAAAAAAGTGGGCTGAGGAATTTCCCAAACTCAAGGTTAGCGTAAACCCACACGTTTCCATCCTTAGAACAGGGCTTTCCCTCAAGTCCCCAGAAATGAAAGATTGAATGAAATTAAAGTAAACCAAATTGACAACCATTACCGTATTTTGTATAGTAAGTGGCGAGGATTATGATTGGAGTGAATCATTTGATTTCAAACGCTGAATTACAAAATTTAGATCTTATCGACTTATTAAGTGAGCGTCATAGTTTGGTCCGAAGTATATCGGAGAAAGCTTGGAACGATCAAAGTGAGATTTATATTTCAAATTCTGAATGGTATATCATGGCTAGGATTTATAAAAAACAGCCTAGCATTTCGTATGTTACAAAAAATGTAGAAATTTCACGTCAGGCGATACATAAGTTTATCCAAAAGCTTTCTGAAAGAGGATTAGTTGAAATCAACAATGTAGAAAACAACAAGAAGGAAAAGTGTATCCAGTTAACAGCTTTAGGAGAAGAATGCTACGAAAAAAACGAGGCCCTTAAAGCCAAACTTGAGAATAAAATCGCAGAAAAAATAGGGACTGAACAAGTAAGTATTCTTAAAGGAATATTAAAGTTAGATTGGAAAATATAAAAAATAGGAAAAGACCCTCGCTTTGTTAATCTAATTAAAAGATTTATTCCTTTTTTGTTGGAAATTACCTTAAAATTCTTGAAATATGGAAAACTTTATTGATATAGTAATAAAAGACCCGTCCGTATGAAGGAGTTTTTCAACAGAAATGGATACAAAACTTCGGACCTTTACTCAAAAATGCAAGAGATTTATACGATCAAGTTAGTAGCAGATGGGTTTTCAAAAGAAACTGCTCATTCAATTGCTCTCATGACGGCTTCTATTGAAGGTGGAATTATGCTTTGCTTGACACAAAAAGAAAGCAGTCCACTCAAAATTCTTTCGCATGTATTACCCAATTTATTAAAGAAGTTCTAATGAATCAATAAATCATTGTTTGCTAATAACCCTTACTTTGTCAATCTATTTGACGAAGTGGGGGTTTTTTCTTTTTCTAAAATAGTCAACTCAGTTGATAATAACTTAATAAAAAAATATTGTCAACTGAGTTGACATAGAGAAAAAATTTTTGATATAGTTAACGAACCGTTTAGTGTTCGGGGGTGTACTACGGATATGATCTTTGCTGAAATTGAAATTACGGCAATTCTTTTTAGGAAGAAGGGAAGACGAAGGGGTAAATGAAATTTTAATTAAAGGAGTTTTTATTAGTGAATCAACAAATGAATACAGTTCAGAAACAAAAAATCAAGACTGATTCGATGGTGAAAAAACAATACAAAACAGCTCCGATTATGGCGGCTCTTTTTGTAGCTGGATTTGTCGGGCTTTTTAGTGAAACTGCATTAAATATTGCCTTAGGAGATTTAAGTCAAATATTTAAAGTGAATGCAACGACGGTCGGATGGTTAGCAACAGGCTATTTCTTAACATTAGGTATTTTGGTACCAGTAACGGGTATTTTGATGCAAAAATTCACAACAAGACAAATGTTTTTGACTGCTATATCACTTTCCCTTATCGGGACCATTTTAGCAGCATTAGCACCTGTATTTAGTCTTTTATTGGTGGCACGTGTTATCCAAGCAGCAGGATTAGCGATTTCTTTACCTTTAACGCAAAATGTTATTTTTACCATCTTTCCACCAAATAAACGAGGCGCCGCGATGGGAATTATGGGCTTAGTTATGTTAGCTGGTCCAGCCTTAGGCCCAACCATTGCAGGACTTATTTTAGATACATTATCCTGGCATTGGATTTTCTGGGTTACCTTACCGTTCTTACTGTTCTCTCTTATTTTTGGACTCCTTTATTTACCGAATGTGAATGAGATTCGTAAGGTTTCGATAGATGCAGTATCTGTTATTCTCTCGACGATTGGATTCGGTGGGGTCGTTTACGGATTCAGTGTATCTGGTGATGCCGGTTGGACTAATGCAACTGTTCTTGGGTCCATCATTGTCGGATTAGCAGCACTTATAATTTTTTCCATTCGTCAAACAAAAATGGAGAATCCGATGCTGAATCTAAGAGCATTTAAGTACCCACTATTCGTACTTGGTGTCTTTATGAGTTTTATTACGTTCTTTAATATGCTGTCTATGCTTGTCATTTTACCAATGTATATGCAAATGTCTTTATTAATTGCAGCTTTTACAACAGGTCTTATCTTGCTGCCAGGCAGCTTACTAAACTGTGTATTAGCTCCAAGCATTGGTAGTCTATTCGACAAATATGGTCCGAAAGCGGTTATTATACCTGGAACCATTTTAGTAGCGATTGGTTATGCTCTCTATGCACAATTTGGCACAGAAACGGCTTTATGGATGGTCGTGGTAACTCATATTTTCATGATGTTGGGTATAGGGGCGGTGCTTGCCTCTGTACAAACAAACACATTAAATGCTCTTCCGAAACAATATTATCCAGATGGAATCGCTATCACTCAAACGATTCAACAGGTAGCTGGCGCTATTGGTATTGCGGTAATGGTATCGATTTTTTCATCCAAAGAAACTAGTTACTTAGCATCCACTGCCAATGAATTGCCACATGCAGCAGCAGCGGGAACTTCCCTAGTGTTTACAATCAGTTTAGGGTTAGCGGTGATTAATGTTGTATTGTCATTATTTATCAAAAAGCCAAATTAATCTAAAGAAAAAAACTGTTTTCTAATAATTTTAGAAGGGAATTAGAACGGATGCTAAATCATTATAAAAGTATTTTAGTAGCTGTAGACGGTTCAAAAGAAGCAGCTAAATCTGATGTTTTAGTAATCCGCAGACCTAGTTTACATGCTGTAATAGATTAATTGTAGTTCAAACATAAACGGGTGAATAGGATTTTTATCACGTAATTAGCATTTATCCATGTTTTTAGGATACTTTTTATCAAAAAATTTAATAGTTGCAAAAATGTTTGTTAGCCATTCGTAAAAGCGATCTTTTACGGGTGGTTTATTTATTTTTAGCAAAAATTGAAAAATAGAACAGGTAGGAGAAGGTAAAGAGTATTCCTATTTTCCTGTCTGAACAGTATAATCATGAAGGGGAGTTGATACATATGAATAAAAAAGATATCGCTGATATCCGTAAGCAATTTAAATTCGACAATGATCTCATGAAAATTCAAGAAATCTTCAATGTTTATGTTCAGAAAGAAACAGGTGAGATTTACCATCATGTCAGTCAACCGTTTCAAATGTTAGAACTAGAAGCACAAGAATTGTTTTTGACCAACTTTAAAAAGGTTTTGACTGGTTATCTCGATGCCAAACTGTTTGAACTGAAATTTATCCGGGATGTAGAAGACAGTACACAACATATCCTCTTCGAGGGATTACGAGCTGATTCAACAGAAGATTGGAAAGAAAACATGCTGCAAATTGTCGGAAAAATGTTTGCTCATACGGTTTATGAGTTTGATACAATGGTGACGTTTATTCGAGGAGAATATCGAAAGGCTACCAGGAAACGAGACCTAGAGTCCGAAGAAGGTGGGAATGATGAAGTTTATTCCAACGAGTTTATCCTCTGCAGTCTCAATAAAACGGATCAGCCGAAAAAAGCCTTGCTGTTTGATTATATCGAGAAAGAATTCAAATCGAATAACGTCTTTGATCCAATTATCAATCTAGCGTCTCCATTATCTGGCTTTCTGTTCCCTGCTTTTAATGACAATTCTGCAGATGTAAACCATATTCTTTATTGTGCAGGAAAAGCGAATCAACCAGATGGGACATTTATTGAAGAGGTCCTCAATTGCGAAGAGATCATTACTGCTCAGGAAGATAAGGACAGCTTCGAACAGATCTTAAAAAAAGTAATAGGAGACCAAGTGGATTCCAAGGTCATTTCGAATGTCTATGAGGAAATCGATAAAATGGTCCAGGAAAATGAAGAAAGCGAAGAAAGTGAAGCGCCTACGTTGGATTATCGGGACATCGAACGCATCTTAACAGTGAGCGGGGTTGAAAATGTCGAGACTGCCCAAGTGGAACATGCCTTCAAAGCTGTCGTTGATGACGAAAAACATGAATTCAAAGCAAGCAGTTTAGTTCCTAAATCCATAAAAATCAATACGAAAGTGGCAGATGTATCCATCAGCCCGAAAGAGCTGAAAAATGTAAAATATATTATGTACCAAGGAAAACGGTGCCTATTATTGGAGATTGATGAAGATGTGGTCGTGGAAGGATTTCGACTAGAATCGGAGACGCTCTAATCCGTTTCAGGGACAGATAACGAACTTTCCTTTGATAGTTATAACAAACAGAGAGAACGCAAATTTTAGTTAGGTCTAAATGTGCGTTCTCTTTATAATTAAAGATGGAACCACAAAGCCTTAAATTATCTAACAAATTTACTTCTTTCTACTACTTTATTATTCTTTTAAAGATGATTCACATAGTAATGACAACTTTTCCTTGAGCATGACCTTCTTCAAAATACCTGAAAGCCTCGGGCACTTCACTCAACTTATAACATCTATCAATAACGGGTTTTACTTTACCGGCTTCAAGAAGTTCTTTTATATAAATCAGATCTTTTTGGTTAGACCTTTGTAAAAAAGTACCCATTTTCTTATTCCCGGTCATTGAAATCCAAGGCCCAAGGGCCATTGCTTGAAACATTTGTGCTCCGGAACCCCCGACGTGAACAAAAATTCCATTGGGACTTAATGTACGCTTATATACTGATAGTGGTTTATGTCCGTTCACCCCAAGTATAAGGTCATAATTCTGCATTTTTCGGGAAAAATCTTCCTTTGAATAGTCAATGGCATGGTCTGCTCCAAGAGATTGCAAAATATCTAAATTTCTCGTACTGCACACCCCAGTTACCTCAGCCCCAAAGGATTTGGCAATCTGTACGGCGAAAGTCCCGACACCACCAGAGGCACCATTAATCAATACCTTCTGTCCCGACTGGATCTTGCCTTTATCACGGAGGCCCTGTAACGCAGTGACTCCCGCCATAGGTACAGCTGCAGCTTCCTCAAATGAAAGATTGGCTGGTTTCAAGGCTAATACATTTTCAGGAACAGAAACATATTCGGCAAAACCACCCCAACCACATCCAGATAGGTCTCCGAATACCTCATCGCCTGGTTGAAACTGCGTAACATCTTTGCCAACTGCTTCAACCATACCTGCTATGTCGCCTCCAGGTATGGGGTATTTTGGTTTCAGAAGACCGAAAGCAAACCGTGCTAAGAACGGTTTGCCCTTTAAAAGGACTAGGTTACCATAATTCACCGATGCTGCATGAATTTTAACAAGTACTTGATTATCCTCTGGGATAGGCTTTTCCACCTCTGTTAATTCAAGCACATCAGTTGGGCCATATTTGTTAGAAACGATAGCCTTCATAATTAAGCCTCCTAATTTGCTTCGAATTTCTCCATTAAATCCATTATATGATAAATCTCTCTAAAGACCTTAAAATTAAAAGATATTCCAGTTAAAGATATTTAGACTGGAATCAGTAAAAATATTAAAAAGGAAGATTATCATGGATTGTCCTTGATATGACAATTTAAGTCAATGTCTACCGAACATGTCATTTTTTATCGACAAGTATTGTTTTCAATTTAAAAGGTATAATTATAAAATTAAGAATGTTAGAAAAATTAATAGAGGAGGTCTTTTAATGAGGAAGAAAAAAAGGGGAATGGCTATAGTAGCCAGTAGTGTTTTGGCAATGTCTCTATTATCTTTTTCAACCAGTGTGCACACATCAGCAAGCTCACAGACTGTAAGCAAAAATTATCTTATTGCTTATAGTCAGTCATTACCAAAAGACTATCAAACTGAAATTAAAAATGCTGGTGGAGTAGTAGTAAAAGCTATTCCTGAGATTGGCGGATTGGAAGTTCGTTCAACGAATCCCAATTTTCTCAACCAGTTGAAATCAAGCGCTACTATTGTAGCAGCCAATGTTGAAAAGTCCTTCAAACTGGAGGATGGACAGCCCGAGGCTGCTAATGGTCAACCTGTGACTCTTCATACAGATTCTAATGGTACATATTGGAGCCTTCAATGGGATATGCAGCGATTGACCAATGACGGAAATTCCTACGATCTAGAATCAGGTGGAACTAAAACAAGCAGCGGGGTCGTTCATAAGGCAGTTGTCGGTGTAATTGACTCAGGGATTGATCAAACACATCCTGATTTAAAGGCAAACTATATTGGTGGTAAGAACTTTGTACCTGCTGGCGGCTATTATGGAGATGTTCCAGAAGAAAAAGGTAACACTACGAATGTGACAGATACAAATGGCCACGGTACACATGTGGCTGGTTCCATCGCTGCTAATGGAAAAGTAAAGGGAGTTGGTCCTGACTTAGGGATTCGTGCTTACCGTATATTCGATTCTAGTGGAAGTGCTCCAACAACACCTATCGTAGCAGCAATCCTACAGGCTGCAAACGATGGTGTCGATGTTATTAACATGTCAATTGGCGGATTTGATAATCTGAAGTATTACTATGAAGGCACTCGTTATTCTGATATTGCCGATATTCTCCTTTGGAAGCGGGCAATCAAATATGCTGTTAATAAAAATGTTACCGTTGTTTCAGCGGCGGGGAATGAATCTCTGAATTACGCTGATAAAAAATCCCTTACTGATTATATGAATGTAACATATGGTGATTTAGGAATCACTTTTAAAGGCGTAACGGTTGAGGTGCCGGGAAGTACACCGGGCGTTATTACCGTCTCATCATCCAATAAGTGGTCAACCGATAAACTAGCTTTCTATTCAAACTATGGAAATAGTTTTATTGATGTAGCTGCTCCGGGAGGAGACAATGGTCCAGAATATGATGCATCACGTAATTTAGCAAAACGTGATTTTACGTATCGGACGCTGTCAACTTGGCCAACGAATTTACCACCAAGCAGCGCTACTACATTAACTCCGGCTTATGCTTACCTGCACGGAACTTCCATGGCTTCACCAAAAGTAGCTGGAATTGCAGGAGTAATTAAGGCGGCTCATCCAGAATTTACACCATCTCAAGTGCAGGCACTGATTGAAAAGACTGCATTCGATTATGGGAAAAAGGGACATGATCCTCTTTTTGGATCTGGCGAAGCAAATGCGTATACCGCATTAACAGGAAAATAAATTAATATGCCTTGCCCAAAAGAAATGGTAAATGATTTCTTGGGCAAGGCTTTTTTTGGGGAGAACATCCTAATAGTTGCAATAAGTCATATTCTAATAGGAACTAATGGTTCTAAGGTTTCGAAAGATGAAACTTTCTATAAAGAATGTGAGTTATCACTTAAACAGGCTACTATTGTTGGTACAGAAAAAGCAAAAAATGGAATAGGGAGAGTGAAAGAGGAAATCATTTTGATTTCCTTTAACAGGTAAAGTTGCTATTCAAGGAAATTTAATCTAAAAGTGAAGAACTAATATAAACAGCTGTACCCCACATGAAGATAGCTGAAATTTTATTTAGGACCGCTAGATATTTTCCTGATTTATCTATTTTTCCGAGCATTCTTCCTGTTATGCCCAATCCTGCAAACCATACCCACGAAACGAATATACATGCCACAGCAAATGCTACTTTCTCAAAGCCTATGTATTTTACGGAACTTGTTCCGATAACACCAACGGTATCTAAAATGGCATGTGGGTTTAGTAATGACACTGACATAGCAAAAGATATTTGTTTTTTGTATGAAAAAGCTAATCCTACTTCCTGTACATTTTGAGGCTTAGACCTCCATACAACAAAACCCATGTAGAGTAAAAATAAACTACCAATTATATAAAGAACTGTTTTTATCCAATATGAACCAAGTACAACGACTGACACTCCTAAGACCGCTATTGAAATAAGCAAAGTATCACAAATAGCCGCGGTAATAATGACTGGCAGTGCCCTCACGAATTTGGGCTGACTTGCACCTTGATTGAATACAAAAACATTTTGTACCCCTAAGGGTAGGATTAAGCCGAATGCTAAGATCATGCCGTGTATAATTGCTTCTAACATTTTTCTCCCCCTGAAATGTAATAACTGCATTGTATTAGATTTGATTACATTCGTCTCCAACCAATTGGATGGAATATTACCCAACCAATCATTTATAATTAATCTAAAAATGATAGGGGAGTTCCTTTTGATAGAAAAAGACTGGATCCTAAACAAATCCTCCTTAATTCCACTCCATCAACAAATCTATGAATTTATGAAGAGAAAAATAATAAACGGTGAATGGACGGTTGGAACTAAAATTCCTACGCAACGAGATTTAGCAAAGAAATTCAATGTGAATCGGAGTACCATTGTTTATGCACTTGATGAGTTATCTGCAGATGGGTTAATCGAATCAAAAGTTGGAAGAGGGACATTTGTGGTCAATAATACGTGGAGTTTACTTGCTTCAATCCCGCCGCCTGATTGGAACAGCTACGTTAAGTCAGGATCTTACCAACCCAATAACAAAACAATTCAAGAAATTAATAGAGCTGAAATTAATCCAAACGTAATACGCCTTGGAACGGGAGAACTTTCACCAGAGTTGTTGCCTGTCAAAGAAATGGAACAAATGTTCAAGAGGCATTCTCCCCATACGATTTCGTTAGGATACTCGGAGCCAAAAGGAAGTCTCTATTTAAGAGAAATGATAAGCAATTATTTAAAAACGAAGAATATAGAAGTTTCCCCTCCATCGATAATGATTGTTTCAGGAGGACTACAGGCATTGCAATTGATTTCATTAGGATTATTGCACCGTGATTCAACCATTTTTCTTGAAACGCCTTCTTATCTAAATTCAGTGCATGTATTTCAATCAGCAGGAATGAACTTACTTGGAATTCCCATGGATGATGAAGGGATAAGACCCGAGTTGATTGGGAGGTTAAAAAAGCAGCATAATGGTTCATTACTTTACACCATCCCAACTTTCCATAATCCCACGGGTATTTTAATGTCAGCTAATAGAAGAAAGGAATTGTTAGATGTCTGTAGAGATGAAAAGCTGCCAATTATTGAGGATGATGTCTACGGAGATTTATGGTTTGAGAACCTGCCACCGAATCCATTAAAATCCATAGATGGTCATGGACTTGTCTTATACATAGGGAGTATGTCTAAAACTCTGAGTCCTGGTTTACGAATTGGTTGGATCGTTGGACCAGAACCAGTGATAGATCGGTTAGCTGATATAAAAATGCAAACTGATTATGGCTCAAGTTCTTTATCTCAATTCATCGTCGCAGAGTGGCTATCAAGTGGTTTATATGATGAACATATAAAGAAGATAAGGACAGAACTCAAATTCCGTAGAGATTTCACCCTTGAAATACTAAATACCCATTTTAAGCAATTAGCCACATGGAATATCCCACAGGGTGGTTTTTATATTTGGATGCAAATCAAGAGACAAATTTCAATTAGAAAATTATTTGAAAAAGCACTAAACGAGGGGATTTTACTAAACCCAGGAAATATTTACGACAGTAATAATCACTTTCATCTTCGTTTGTCCTATGCCTATGCATCACTACACGAATTAAAAAAGGGGCTAATAAGACTTTCACAATTGATTGAAGAAATCTCCAATTAGGCTAATGGGTGCTTGAATTCAAAAGGGTTGCTGCGGCGATCCTTTTTCTTATTCGAAGGTGGCAGGTTACTTGAACAAGCAAAATACCTTCGAGTGGAGCAAGCTAATAGCATTTTTAAATATTAAGATTATGTAAATATATGTAAATTTTTGTCCTTGTCCAATTCGATTTTTAATGTTCTGACATACGATGTTCTATCTAATAATTAAGGTGGTGATATATTATGTCAGATGATTATGGCGTTAATTTTGCATTATTCGTGGTGCTTTTCATCCTTTTAATTATTGTCGGTATATCTTTTCGTTAAATACTAGTTTTAAATAAAACAAATTAAGCCGAACTTTTATAATTGTTCGAGCTATAGGCTCTCAAGGAGGAATGAGTAAAAACATGGAAATTGAAGTCACAATCATCATGCCTTCATATAACCGCTATCCCCTTAATCTGCTTAGCCTTTATGCATTGGAGAAACAGTGCTTTGATTTATCCAAAATGGAAGTGATATTGATTGATGACGCCTCTACCGACCAGACCCCAAAAATTAAGGAATACTGTCCTCCCTACCATTTTCAATATATTCGCAATAGTACCAATGTTGGAGTTGCTGCTTCAAGAAATATTGGTCTTAGGCATGCGAGAGGAGAGATTATTATCATTTTGGATGCAGAAACCATCGTTTCCCCTAACTATGTTACCCTTAACCGCCAGCATCATCTAACTCACGAGAAATCCGTTGTTATTGCAGGAAGCAAGCGGGGGCGCATTTATACTTTTTTTTCCCCGGATTTTACTAATAATCAAATCAACGCGATTTATAAGTGGAGCGAAAAAAATTCTCTCTTCAACCAACGCCTTAAAGAGGTGGTATCGCAAGAACAGACACTTAGTAGCTTAACGACTCATATCAGGCTTTTACAAGAGCCCCAACAAGTGGTTAAGAGAGAGGATATTGACGATATAAAAAATTTATGCTCGATGGTAAAATACAGAAGTTATGCTCATCATTTATTAAAATACCTTAGGGAACATTTTTATAGCAGCCCATTGCGTTGGATGGCTTGCTTAGGTTTTCTTTCCATTAAAAGAAGTTTTATGGAGGAAGTCGGCGGCTATGAGGAGAATTTCCAAGGATGGGGACCCGAGGATGCTGAGTTGGCTTATAGATTATATAAGGCCAATGCTAATTTTATTATCGAAGAAGATTTAGAAACGTTTCATCAAGAACATCCGCCGTCGAAAACGAAGGAGGAAGATATGAACTTAAATCGTCTGTTGTTTCAACTAAAGCATCCGGTTCTTGATGTATCCATTAGAGCCCTGCACTCTATTCATCCGACGGATTATGGACTCATGGAAAAGATTATATTAGAACATCAATCCCTTACTGCAAGCTTTCCCGATGAGTTTCATGAATTTAACCAAGCAATCATAACATTACTTCATCAAATTCGTATAAATATTGCAGAAAACCGCCCCCCTGTTAACCTAGTTCAAAATACCGGGTTCGGCGACGACTCGATTGCAATGGAACGTATCCTGATCGAGAGAGATCACATACAATCCTGTGGTAAATACAATCATCTTGTATGGTTGTTCGATAAACTGAGTACGATCTAAAGATGAGTGGAGCAGGTCTTCCATACAGGGGAAGAGGCAATTTTACTGAGCAATCTGGTGCCGACCAGGATAGGGTTGACTGTCAGATAAATGTTGGTCTTTCTATTTCAGTCTGCTAACCTCTTCACGTATATCATGCTTCCATTCTTGGAGGCTTTTTCTTATTGTGGGTAATTTATCTGGAAAATTGAATAAGACATATAAAGGCAGGTAAAACAATTGTTAAATGTTTTTTGCTTACTTCGTATGTGACATGCGCCCATTTCATACATATAAACTAATGGGATTTCAGTTTAATCTGTGTTTTTCATAACGATAATTGACACTAACCATAGAAAAGGCCGAACTAGTTACCATTCATCAGTATGACGCACCTGCTGTAAGAAAACCTATGCAATTGAGGACGGGTAAATGAAAAAACAGGAGGGGCAGTGTATGAAATTCACGATACAGTATATACCACTGGACAAAATCAAACCTGATTTATCGTTGAAAATTACTGAGCATATTAAGAAACTGCAGAGATTAATGTGGGACTGCATGTTTGTTTTGGTTGTCAAAAAAAATCGGAAGGATGGCAGTTACATCATTGTTAGCGGGCAAGATCGATTTGAATCCCTTAAAAAACACACTAAAAATATATATGCGCCATGTATAATCGATAAAAGTAACAGTTCGACCGGAATAAAATCATGGCTTCAGCGGTTACGGAACAAACAACCCCTAGATGACTTTCCATTAATGCCGACCAGCTGGTCAATCGTTCGTTCCTTTTTGAAACAAGAACCCCGTTTTAAACATCTCTCCCGATCCGAACAGATAAGAGTGCTACTTATAGCAGTTCGGTACAAAAAAACCGTGATTTATTCAATGAAAAGTACAGTAAATGAAATTCTAAGAAGTAAAAAGTAATTCAACCTTCAAACTCAGTTGAAAAAAGAAAGTTAAGGACAGCCCGATTTTACCTCAGGATTGAAGTGAAATTGGGCTGTCCTTTCATTATTTACTTCCAAAGCCTTTTACACCTGATTTTTATCAAAAATATGGTGAGCTTTCATGGACTGTTTTTGATGTAATTTGGGAATGCAGAATATTACATAATGTTGTAACCCCTTGTTGTAATAATTGCTCGTTCATATAAGAGTAACTTACTCGTAAGTGATGATTTTCTTGCTCAACCGGATAACACGCTGAACCGGGCAAAAAGGGAAGGTGATAGTCAGGAACCAATTCATCAATAGAAACAAATTCATAATCACTTTGGGTAGATACTCTTGGTTTAAACATAGATTTCACCACTTAATTTTTTATTGTTTGG
>NZ_JBPXRO010000046.1:0-32256 GCF_051842875.1 Neobacillus sp. C211 | reverse complement strand
TTAAATAGTCTGGCAGCAATGGCGAGAAGGTCACACCCGTTCCCTTACCGAACACGGAAGTTAAGCTTCTCAGCGCCGATGGTAGTTGGGACACGCGTCCCTGTGAGAGTAGGACGTTGCCAGGCGGTATTATATGGAGGATTAGCTCAGCTGGGAGAGCATCTGCCTTACAAGCAGAGGGTCGGCGGTTCGAGCCCGTCATCCTCCACCATTTTTCTTTTACTATGCGGGTGTGGCGGAATTGGCAGACGCACCAGACTTAGGATCTGGCGCCGCAAGGCGTGGGGGTTCGACTCCCTTCACCCGCACCATAGGTTTTTGCGTTAGAAAAAAACATCCATATAAGCGGAAGTAGTTCAGTGGTAGAACATCACCTTGCCAAGGTGGGGGTCGCGGGTTCGAATCCCGTCTTCCGCTCCAAACAGTGCCGGGGTGGCGGAACTGGCAGACGCACAGGACTTAAAATCCTGCGGTAGGTGACTACCGTACCGGTTCGATTCCGGTCCTCGGCACCATGTTATATCCAAGGTAATTTAACACATCAAATATAGCGCTCAGTGCGTCATATTATCGGGAAGTAGCTCAGCTTGGTAGAGCACTTGGTTTGGGACCAAGGGGTCGCAGGTTCGAATCCTGTCTTCCCGACCATTCTTTATTACAAATATTTTGGGGTCTTAGCTCAGCTGGGAGAGCGCCTGCTTTGCACGCAGGAGGTCAGGGGTTCGATCCCCCTAGACTCCACCTTAATAATATAATTTTTTTGGCGGTGTAGCTCAGCTGGCTAGAGCGCTCGGTTCATACCCGAAAGGTCGGGGGTTCGACTCCCTTCGCCGCTACCAAAATACTATTATATGATTTTCTTTTTCCATGGAGGAATACCCAAGTTTGGCTGAAGGGATCGGTCTTGAAAACCGACAGGCGGGTAACACCGCGCGGGGGTTCGAATCCCTCTTCCTCCTCCAGTTTTATTATTTTTTATATGTGGAGGGGTAGCGAAGTGGCTAAACGCGGCGGACTGTAAATCCGCTCCCTCCGGGTTCGGCGGTTCGAATCCGTCCCCCTCCACCATGTTTAGGGGCATAGTTTAAAGGTAGAACTAAGGTCTCCAAAACCTTCAGTGTGGGTTCAATTCCTACTGCCCCTGTCAAAAAGGCAAAAAAAATTCCAAGTATATGCTTGGAATTTTTTTTGCCTTTTTTTATTTTGCCTCTTTCGTCGCATGCGGCGGGATTAACTTGTTTGGGCTCCTTATTAAAAAAAATAGTTTAATATTTTGTAAAAAAATAAAACTTATTGTTTCGGTTTATAACATAATGTAATATACTATATACAAATAAGTATAACACATTTATAATGAATCTATTGAATATAACATATTTAATGTAGATAAGGGGGGGGTAATTATTAAATTATCTAAACGTCAGGATGAAATCCTCCAGATTGTTAAACAAAACGGGCCCATTACAGGAAAAGACATCGCAGAGAAGCTTTCATTAACAAGAGCTGCACTAAGACCCGATCTTGCCATTTTAACGATGTCAGGTAACTTAGATGCAAGGCCGCGAGTAGGTTATTTTTTTAATGAAAGCTTTGAAGCAAAGCAACAGGCTAAAAGGTTTATCCACCAAAAGGTAACGGATTATAAAGCCCATCCAATTGTCGTTGAGAAATCAACCTCCGTGTATGATGCGATCGTGCAGCTCTTTTTAGAGGATGTGGGCACACTTTATGCGGTTGATACAAAAGGACATCTAGCAGGGGTTGTTTCCCGTAAGGATTTGCTCAGAGCATCACTAGGAAATCAAAATCTAAATGAATTGCCTGTCAGTGTCATCATGACTAGAATGCCAAATATTATTACAATAAATCCTGAAGAGACCTTGCTCGAAGCAGCCAAAAAGATGATCCATAATCGCATTGACTCTTTACCAGTTGTTAAGGAAATAGAGGAGCAAAGAAGTACATATTTGCTGGTAGGAAGAATCACCAAAACCACCATAACGCGGGCATATTTAGAAATCATGGAAAACAATTCAAACTAAGGAGAGTGGCTGCCATTTTGGTACAGAAAGAAGTTGTCTATGTTGTATCTGACTCAGTAGGTGAAACAGCTGAGTTTGTAGTAAAGGCAGTGGCTACACAATTTAATGGCGGGCAGGTAGAAATTCGCCGTAATTCCTATGTGGATGATTTTGAAGATATTGAAGATATCATTTTACTAGCAAAAAAGGGACGGACGATTATTGCCTATACGATCGTTATTCCATCATTAAAAGAGTATTTAGATCGACGTGCAAAAGAAGAGAGCATTTTTGCTGTAGATTTACTAAGTCCATTGATGAATGCTTTTGAAATAAGCTTCAATAAACAGCCGCACCATCGACCTGGATTGATGAGAAAATTGGACGAAGAATACTTCCGGAAAATTGAAGCAATTGAATTTGCAGTTAAGTATGATGATGGGCGTGACCCAAGAGGGATCAAAAAGGCGGATATTGTTCTAGTCGGTATCTCACGTACATCTAAGACCCCTTTGTCTATGTACTTAGCACATAAACGATTTAAAGTGGCCAATGTTCCTTTGGTTCCAGAGGTGCCACCTCCAGATGAATTATTTGAAATACCCCGTAAGAATTGTATTGGATTAATAATATCACCAGATAAATTAAACGAAATTCGCAAGGAACGTCTAAAGGCTTTAGGGTTAGCCTCACAGGCTAACTATGCAAGCTTTGGGCGAATTCTTGAGGAACTTGATCATGCTGAAAAAGTAATGAAGCGATTAGGCTGTCCTGTTATTGATGTATCAAATAAAGCTGTTGAAGAAACAGCTGGCTTAATTTTAGACGTGTTAAAAAAAGAGAGGAGCTACTAATAATGGAAAAATTCGTTTATTTATTTCATGAAGGAAATGGCAATATGAAGGGGTTACTTGGGGGAAAAGGGGCAAACCTAGCGGAAATGACGCGTATTGGTCTTCCGGTTCCGTATGGTTTTACAATCACTACACAGGCTTGCAATGCATTCTATGAAGCTAGCAAAACCATTCCAACCTTTGTTGAAGTCCAGACTTTAGAGGCTCTAACCCGTCTTGAAGAAAAAATGGGCAAAAAGCTTGGCGACCCAAAAAATCCTTTGCTCGTTTCCGTACGTTCTGGTTCTGTTTTTTCCATGCCTGGCATGATGGATACCATCTTGAATCTTGGAATGAATGATGAAACCGTTATCGGAGTAGCAGAATTAACCAATAATCCACGGTTTGCTTATGATTCCTACCGTCGTTTCATACAGATGTTTAGTAATGTTGTACTAGATATCGATACCTACTACTTTGAACAATTATTAGAAGAAATACGCGAGGAAAAAGGCTATTCCTCTGACCCAGAAATGAGTGCTGATGACTGGAAAGAAGTGATTATTGGCTATAAAGGTATAGTCAAAAAGCATAAACGAAAGGATTTCCCGCAAGATCCAAAAGAGCAGCTATTCCTTGCGATTCATGCAGTCTTTAACTCTTGGAATAATCAGCGTGCGATAGTCTACCGTCGCCTTAACAAAATTGCTGACCATTTAGGAACAGCTGTAAATATTCAAAGTATGGTGTTTGGCAACATGGGGAATGATTCAGGCACAGGCGTAGCATTCACAAGAAATCCATCGACTGGTGAGCATGTCCTTTACGGTGAATACTTAATCAATGCCCAAGGGGAAGATGTAGTAGCAGGGATTCGTACTCCACAGCCAATCGCTACTTTAAAAGATGAAATGCCAGGAGTATATAAGCAATTCACTGATACTTGCAAGCGCTTGGAACAGCATTACGAAGAAATGCAAGATATCGAATTTACGGTTGAAGGTGGTAAGCTATTTATCCTGCAAACCCGTAATGGAAAAAGAACAGCCCAGGCAGCGATTCGAATCGCCGTGGAAATGGTCGAAGAAGGAATCATTGATAAAAAGACGGCCTTGCTACGTGTTGACCCGGAACAATTAGATCAACTGCTGCATCGCAGGATTGACGACAAATTTGAGAAAAGAGTTTTAGCTAAAGGCTTGCCAGCATCACCAGGTGCAGCGACAGGTCAAGTCGTTTTTGATGCCGATGAAGCAGAGCAATTAAATAATGATGGAAAAAAAGTAATTCTTGTTCGTCCTGAAACCACTCCAGATGATATCCATGGTATCGTTGCATCGCAAGCAATACTGACAAGCCGAGGCGGCATGACAAGCCACGCTGCAGTTGTCGCGCGTGGTATGGGGAAAGCGTGTATTTGCGGATGCGAAGCATTAAAGATAGATCTGAAAGCTAAACATTTTACAATTGGTGAGACAGTTATTAATTATGGAGATATCATAACGATTGATGGCTCTACGGGTGAAATTATGCTTGGGGAGATTCCAATGATTGACCCAGAACTTTCGGATGAGTTTCAAATGTTGCTTGCATGGGCAGACCAAGAACGTAAATTAGGGGTCCGTGCCAATGCAGATAACCCAGAAGATGCAAAAAAGGCATTTGAATTTGGTGCAGGCGGAATTGGCTTATGCCGTACTGAACATATGTTTATGGATTTAAAACGGATTCCAACCGTGCAAAAAATGATTCTTGCTGAAACTTATAATGAGAGAATGGAAGCTTTGAACCTGTTATTGCCCATGCAGCAAGGGGACTTTGAAGGAATCTTCGAAGCTATGCAAGGATTTCCTGTCACTATCCGTTTACTAGATCCACCCTTACATGAATTCTTACCGGATAAAGAGGAACTGCTAGTGGAAGTAACGAAGCTTCAGATTTTAGATCCACAATCACCAGAATTGAAGAAAAAAGAGCAATTGCTGAAAAAGGTCCGCCAATTAGATGAGTTTAACCCTATGCTTGGCCACCGTGGCTGCCGCCTTGGGATGATTTACCCGGAAATTTATGAAATGCAAGCAAAAGCCATTTTCTATGCAGCTGCTAAGCTCGCTGATAAAGGCATCGAAGTACAACCAGAAATCATGATTCCTTTGGTCGGTCATGTGAATGAATTAAAGGATATGCGTAAATTGGTGATCGATGCGGCATTACTTGTCCAGGAGGAGACTGGAAAAATCTTCAAGTACACGATTGGAACCATGATTGAAATTCCGCGTGCTGCTTTAACTGCAGATAAAATTGCCGAGGAAGCTGATTTCTTTTCGTTTGGGACCAATGATTTAACCCAAACAACATTTGGTTACAGCCGTGATGATGCGGAAGGCAAGTTCCTGCAAGCTTACATTGAAAATAAAGTGCTTCCGGATAATCCGTTTGCTGTCCTTGATCAAGAAGGCGTAGGTAAGCTTGTTGAAACAGGGGTGAAGCTTGGCCGTGGAACAAAACCGTCCTTAAAAACAGGTATTTGCGGCGAGCATGGCGGAGAAAAGAGCTCGATTGAATTCTGCTACAAAACCGGCCTAGATTATGTCAGTTGTTCACCATACCGCGTACCACTAGCACGTTTGGCTGCAGCACAAGCAACCATTCGACATGAACAAAATAAACAAGAAGTTTTTACAACAGCATAAAGGAAGAACAAGGGATGTTGCAGTATGCATCATCCCTTTTTTATTGTGATGTAATTGGATAGACGCCCAGTTTATGCAAATACTATAAAAAATTATTTTAAAGGGGACTTACAATGGGGGCTATTGAACGCAGCGGTTATCGATTTGTACCAGAATTTAGTGTCATTCAACAAAATGGGGCCATTCATGTATATAATCAGGATAACTTCATCGAGGAAATTAAATTCCACTTCTCAGGGAAGTTTCCTGAACTGGATCAGATCGAAGACCTGGTTGATCAATATTGCAGCCAGCATCAACTTTAAAACCGAATGCTTGTTCGGTTTTTTATTTTGTGATAGAATGGATATAATAAACCATTTTATAGAAATGGAGGGAAATCCATGAATAAATTAACCACTATATACCCTCAAGCGATAGAACGTACAAAATTGAAAGTGTATGAAGATATTAACCATTATTTCGAAACGATGGAAACACTGCCAACCCTTGAACAATACCTAACTGACAGAAGCCATTATGTTGAGCAAATTTGGACCAATGTTTGGCTGAATAAGTCGACCAATGATGTTCCAAGGAATGAAAAAAAGCAATATTTAACTGATAAAGGCTTCGAGGTACAGGGAATCGACAAAAAACTAATCAATAAGTTATTTAGGGATGAAATGCGAACCTATCATGTCTTTGATACGATGGGGTGGGTTCATGAAACATTTTTAGGTAAAGAACAAGAGTGGGTGAAACAGTATCAGGAGGCGAAGGTTAATTTTATAAAACGAGAAGAACAAAAACAGCACGAAGAACAGAAGCAATTGATTAGAAGTGAGATTGAAGATGCCGCTGTTGGAATCTTGGAAGAACAATATGAGCTGTTTTATTTATATGTTCGTTACTTCGTTGCCGTACAACTAGTTGCTGACCTACAAAATAATGTAAAGTTTCAATCGGTTGATACCTTTGCATTAGAAGAAAAATTAGTGGATGAAGGCCATTTTAACCCCTCAGTCTATACAACTGTTGCCACCTTTTTTGAAGAACTGACAGGGGATATCCATAAAACTTTGAATTGGGGCAGGAGTTTTTATGAATATCAAACCTATTTTTTCGTTTATGAAAGCTTAATTGCTGACTATTTGTCTGAGCTTATTCCGGAAAAAATATTAGAGCAGCTTTCTGAAAAGGTTAAGGATGATTTTCATGAAACCTTTCTTGAGAAACTATCGGCATCCTTCGTTAAGGGCAGCATTGCTCAGGTTCTTTATGATGTCGAGGGTTATTTTATTGAGGATATCCAAGCTGAATACCTATCAGACTTAATACGTTTGGCAGAAATACCTTTTGAAGCAAAGGTTCATAAAGAAATTTTTGAAAAAGACTTCCAAGCGCGCGAGCAAAAACAAAAAGAAGCGCAAGAAGAACTCGAGCGAAAAAAAGCAGAAGAAGAGCGGATGATGAAGGAAATCTTTGCAACGGAATACGACCCTTCGTTACAACGTCAGGTCCGTTATATCTTGCACATTGGCGAAACCAATACAGGGAAAACCCATCATGCGCTAGAAAGAATGAAAGATGCTTATAGCGGGTTATATTTAGCGCCGCTTCGATTATTAGCACTTGAGGTATTTGATAAATTAAACGCTGAGGGGACGCCGTGTTCCTTAAAAACTGGGGAGGAGGAAAAAATCACCCCAGGTGCAAATCATACTTCCAGCACCGTGGAAATGTTTCACGAAAAAGAGTTTTATGAAATAATCGTCATTGATGAAGCACAAATGATGACCGATAAAGACCGTGGTTTTTCCTGGTATAAGGCAATCACGAAAGCTAATGCAGAGGAAGTCCATATCATAGGCAGCAGGAATTCAAAAACTATGCTGCTCCAGCTTTTAGGTAATTCCATTATCGAAGTTTATGAATACAGTCGTGATACTCCTCTTGAGGTTGAAACGAAGGAGTTTCATATTAAACACATTAAAAAAGGCGATGCGCTGATTTGTTTTTCACGAAGGCGAGTTCTTGAAACCGCCTCACGACTGCAAAATGACGGACATACTGTCAGCATGATCTACGGCAGCATGCCGCCAGAAACAAGAAAAAAGCAAATTCAGCAATTCAACACGGGAAAAACAAAAGTCATCGTTGCTACAGATGCGATTGGAATGGGCTTAAATCTGCCAATTCGACGGATTGTTTTTTTAGAAAATGATAAGTTTGATGGAACTAGACGACGACTGCTGACATCACAAGAAGTGAAGCAAATTGCTGGACGTGCAGGTCGAAAAGGTATTTACAATATTGGCAAAGTGGCCTTTACTAGTGATATCAGAAAAATGAGAAACTTGCTTTTGCAGGAGGATGAGCCTGTTCATACCTTTGCAATTGCACCAACCAATTCAGTTTTTGAACGCTTTCAACGCTATTATCACGACTTAGGTACATTTTTTGAATTATGGGGGAAATTTGAAAGTCCAAACGGAACGAAAAAAGCTTCCCTTGCCGAGGAAAAGTCGTTGTATCAAATGGTAGCAGGTACTGAAATTGAAGCACGTTTATCCTTAATGGACCTTTATGGATTTTTACATCTGCCTTTTTCAAAAAATGAACCGGTATTAACGAAGCAATGGGAAGAAAAAATGTATGCCATTATCCATGGGAGAGAACTCCCGGAACCGATTGTAAAGGAACGAAGCTTGGAGGAATTAGAACTCAGTTACAAAGCAATTGGACTTCATTTGTTATTTTTATATCGACTAGGAGAGCGAACGACAGCAATCTATTGGGAGCGGCTAAGAGAAGAGGTCAGCGATAAAGTGCAGGACCGCTTAAAGACGGATATAAATAAATTCGTTAAAAAATGCAAAACCTGTGGAAAGAAGCTGCCATGGGATCATTCTTTTCCTACCTGTGAAGCCTGTTATGCAGCGAAGACTAGAAGATATCGATATGATGAATATTAAGAATAACCCGGTGTTCTAACCTTAGGAACCCGGGTTATTCTTCAATTAAAACCAAATTAATGTAAATATGTTAAAATAAAACTCTGATAATTCGTTCCATGAAAGTGAAGTGAAAAAGATGCAACTATCATTAACAGTAAGAGGCCCTGGTGTTGAAGCGGTTTCTTACCTAATAGCTAAAAATCCGAATAATCTATATGAGCGTGGAGAGAAAGGGTTGACTGTCCGTCTGGTCTACCCGACTTTTTCAAGCGAGGAAGTACAGTTTTTAATCTATGTCAAAACGGATCCAATTGAACTAGTGAAAAACTCACCTGATTCTTTTGATATTACCCATTACATAAATGACCGCGAGTTTGCGGCAAGCAGTATTTTTGTTTCCTCGATTCGTAAAGCGCTGGGAACTGCACTGAATGGGAAACCAGCAGAGGAATATGCTTCATGGGTCGAGCATTCCTTTGAAATGGAATTAACCTTTGGACCGACTGCTACTGATTTAAGCATTAGGGAACTTGAAGCGTTATTTGCTCCAATGGGTTACACCATCAAGATGGAATACGGGGAAAGTTTTATTCGCGAAAAAAGCTCTGCCCGATTTATTACCCTGTTAGGGAAACAAACGCTCCAGAATGCACTTAAACATATTTCGATTTTAATTCCCGTTATTGATAACTATAAGCATTATTTTATTGACGAAAGAGAATTGGAAAAGTTGGACCGCTACGGGGAAGGATGGTTAGAGGAGCATCCACAAAAGGCGCTGATTTTAAAACGTTCGTTACGGTTTCAAAAGGTGATTTCTCAGTCAAGATTCTATGAAAAAGAGACGAAAATCAATGAGAATCATGAACCTCCGAGAATCCGTTTAAATGACCTTCGTTACGAAGCGATTATTAAATATATTGAGGCCCTGCAAAAAAAAGCCACCATTGTTGACTTTGGTGCTGGTGAAGGGAAGTTATCTGTTCAGCTGGGATTTATTAAAGGGGTGCAAGAGATACTTTCTGTTGAACCATCGAATAAAGTTCGGTTAAAGGCATTGGAACGATTCGACTATGCAAAGGCGAAACGTGGATTTGTAGAACCCAAGTCCTTGGCAGGATCGTTATTTTATTATGATGTACGGTTGAGTAACAAGGATGTCATGGTTTTATGTGAAGTGATTGAACATATTGATGAATACCGGTTAACAAGGGTATTCGAGACGATTTTTAAAGACTATCGACCAGAAGTGTTGATCGTGACCACGCCTAACCAAGAATACAATGTTGTCTATGATATGAATGAGGGAATGAGACACCACGATCATCGCTTTGAATGGACAAGGGCACAGCTTCACCAAAAGATGGAAGCTTTGACAAAAATCTATCCATACCAAGTAAGTTATAAAGGCATTGGTGAAGAAAACCAACTATACGGGCATCCTACTCAAATGGTTATTTTCAGAAGGGAGGAGGGATGATGGCGAAAATTAATTTGCCTCATGCGGGTATCGTCTTACTTGTAGGCCCGTCCAATTCAGGTAAAACGACTTTAATAAATCAATTAATGCAAGAACAACAGATTTATGCATCGGAAGTAGTAAGTTCCGATCAGTTCCGTGTTTTAGTTAGCGATGTTGAATTTATTGATTGGAATCGGCGACCTAAATATGAAGCAGATGCTCTTTTTAATGAATACCAAAAAATTTCAAAAGAAGCTTTTGAAGCGATGGATTATATCATTGCCAAACGTTGCCGCCTCAATAAATTAACATTTATCGATGCTACTCATTTACGTGATTACGAACGTGAAAAATACCTGCAAATGGCTAAGAGGTATCATGTTCCGGCCATTGCAATCGTGCTGAATTTGGCAGAAACTGAATTACTCAGACGTGACTTAGAGAGGGATTTCCCAAGAGGTAAAAACCGTATCAAGCAGCAATACCAACATTTCAAGAAGACGCTTCGCTCCATTAAAAAGGAGGGCTTTCGGCGATGCTACATATTCGGTGATGAAGAATTGCAAGTCTTAAATGTGAACCGACTTGGTAATCCATTACTAATTGATGTTGGCAATGGCATTGATTTTATTGGGGATATTCACGGTTGCTTTGAAGAGTTTAGCGAAATCCTGTCAAAGCTTGGTTATATAGAAAATGAAGAGGGTTATTTTATCCATCCAGAAGGGCGGAAAATCCTTTCCCTTGGGGATGTGATGAGTAGGGGACCTCGTTCGATCGATACGCTGCAATTTTTTCAAAAGCATGTAGCAGCAGGACTTGCCTATATGATTGACAGTAATCATGGTTGGAAAATCGCCCGCTGGCTTGAGGGTAAGAATGTTACGCTTGCTCATGGTGATGAAAATGTAAAGGCTGAATTTGATGAGTATGAAGGTAAATTTGGTAAGGATGAGGCCGATCGTTTAAAGGAACAAATAAGAGACATGCTGTTAGAGGCTAAATCACATTACATTATCCAGAAAAATGGAGTCAACGTCGCTGTTGCAGTCCATGCAGGAATCAAAGACCATTATATCGGCAAACAATCGCCGCGCATTTCCGATTTCTGTCGGTACGGAGACTCGGATGGCCTTGACGAAAACGGCAAACCCGTCCGAAAAGATTGGTCAATTGCTCATCAGTCCAGCGAACTTATTCTCTGGGGGCATGATCCTAGGACGCAGCCATTATTGGTTAATAGCACCCTCAATATTGACCAAGGAGTCGTTTTTGGTGGCAACCTAACGGCATATTGTTTTCCGGAAAGGAAATTTGTTTCTGTCAAAGCGAAAGCCGATTATGCAAATCTGCCGGACAATCCATTAAAGGTATTGGAAAGTAAAAGGCTGGCACCGCCCAATATCGCAAAATTTTTAGAAGGATATTCGGTATTAACGGGACTATATGGGGAGATTGCAATTTATGCGGATAGTACGAAATCAGCACTGGATGACCTTTCCCATTACACATTGCCGCTTGAGGAGATTGTCTATCTTCCTCCTACGATGAGCCCGACACCGAAACCATCGAGTTTAGCAGGATACTTAGAGCATCCGATTGAAGCATTTGAATACTATCAGGCGAATGGCGTTGACACGATGGTTGTCGAGAAAAAGCATATGGGCAGCCGCGGCATTTTGTTTCTTTTTAAAAATAAAGAAACCGCTAAAGAGTATATTGGCAGGGAAACATTAGGATTGATATACACGCGGACTGGCCGGGCCTTTTTCAAAAAAGAACTGGAAGAACAAATATTACAAGTATTAAATATTGACTTGAGTGGTTATTTTGAAAAATACAACACTGATTTTGTCCTGATGGACGCAGAGATCCTTCCGTGGAATCTAAAAGCAAAAGAATTAATTATGAATCAATATGCTCATGTTGGTGAGATGGCATTGCTTGATCGCAGTAAATTAAAGGAACAGCTGGAGAAAGCGGCCGAAAACGGCAGGGATGTATTAGGATGGCTCGAAGAAACGGCTGAGAAGATTCAAAATGCCCAGGTGTTTAACGAAGTGTATCAAAAGTATTGCTGGGAAACGGAAGGTTTAGCAGGCATTCAAATTGCCCCTTTTCATACACTTGCCCACAGCAATGAAACGTTTTTCGATAAACCTCACACGTGGCATATGGAGAAAAATAAAGAATTTAGCGTCCTAACAGATTTGTTCGTGGAAACAGAATATCGAATAGTTAACGATGAAGACTCTATGAAATCGGCCATCGAATGGTGGGAAGAAATGACGGAGGATGGACATGAAGGCTTTGTCGTGAAACCCGAGTCTTATGTGGCTCGTCATAAAGGCAAGCTTTTACAGCCTGCCATTAAAGTAAGAGGCCGAAAGTATCTTCATATTATCTACGGCATCGACTATTTACAACCAGAAAATCTTTCCCGTCTTAAGCGGCGAAATGCAGGTAAGAAACAACGAAATGCCCTAAAAGAATTTGCTTTAGGTGTGGAAGCGGTAAATCGTTTTGTTAGAAAAGAGTCACTGGAGCGCTACCATGAATGTGTGTTAGGTGTTCTGGCGCTTGAATCGGATCCGATTGACCCGCGACTATAGGAATAGGGAAACGAACTTGTCAGCCGGCAAGTTCGTTTTTCTATGTGTAATAATTTATCATCATTTGCCCATATGATAGTAATGAAGGAGTGTGAGAAAATGGCTGTTCATGTTGTAATTGCAGGTGAAAATTTGTGGGCGATATCCACTAGGTATGGGGTTTCAATTCAAACGATTGTAGAGCTAAATGGGTTACCTTCAGCAAGTTCCATCGTCCCGGGTCTTGCACTTTATCTTCCGGATATCTTGCCTCCACTCCGCTACTATCAAATTAAAGCAGGCGATCACATCTGGCAGCTGGCTCAACAATTTAGGGTCAATCCTTCGGTTATTCTCGCTGCAAATCCAGGGATTAATCCCAACCTACTCGTAATTGGCCAAATCATAAATGTTCCCACTCCAATAAGATTATCTCTCGTAACACTAGGGTTTTTAGTGCCATCATCTGAGAGTGCAAACCTTGCCACAATTAATAGTTTAGCTAACCGATTAACCTATTTAGCGATTGTCGCTTATTCGTTCACAGAGGAAGGCTATGCGTTTAATGTGAGCGAGGATGCAGCCCTGGTTGCGAGAAGTAATCAATTGAAGATCATCCCATTATTGATGGTCCGAAATCTTGCCGGAAATGATTTCAGCGCGGAGTTGGCAGGGCGTGTCCTGGAAAATCCAGCCTATCGGGGAAATTTGGTAGCGAGCTTGGTCAACTTAACCAGGCAAAGAGGGTTCGGTGGCGTCAGTATCGATTTTGAATTTATTCCACCGGCAAGACGAAATGATTTCAATTTATTTTTAACAGAATTAAAGCGCAGCTTAGACGGGCTTATTTTACAAGTAAATGTTCACGCCAAAACAGCTGATATTCCAACGAATCGAATCATTGGTGCTTATGATTATGCGTCGATTGGCAATGTGGCTGATATCGTGGCGGTGATGACCATGGATTATGGCTACCCGGGGGGGCCGCCCGATCCGATTGCCCCGATTCCGTGGCTGGAGCAAGTGATTCAATACTCGGTGACACAAATTAATTCTCGTAAACTGCAAATCGCCGTGGCGTTATATGGGTATGACAAGGTTGTTGGTACGAATGCAACCCAAGCCTTTTCGGTACTTGCTGCTCAAAATAAAGCGATATCACTGCCTGAGAACATCGAGTTTGATAACACAGCTAGGGCACCTTGGTTTCGCTACTGGCAGGGTAGTGAGGAGCATGTGGTATGGTTTGAAGATATTAGGAGTTTTATAGAAAAGTATAGGTTAATTGATAGGTATCAATTAGCTGGGACGACTTTTTGGCAAATTAGCTTGCCGGCACCCCAAAATTGGGCTTATCTTAGTAAAAATATCCATGTGGTGAAGAGAATCGTATAAAATTACACTTTATTCTTGACAGTGTTGCGGGTGAATTTTGTCTTTGTGCCATTTTGAAGGGGGTTTGTGCCATTTTGGGATAGTTTTGTGTCATTTTGGGATAGTTTTGTGTCATTTTCACCAGTTTTTGTGACATTTTCAATGGGTTTTGTACATTTAGACAAAAATTGTAAAATTTGTGGTTGTCAAATAAAAAAACCATCGATGATATTATTTGTTATTTTCGGACAAACTCTTAGAAAAAAGGAAAGGCTGGAACCAAAGCTTGATTAACAGACTTAAATATTACACCCTCATCTTCATTACGGTGCTCGCAGCATTCGTTCCTTCTATAAAAGCATCCGCCATGGAAAATATGGCTCAGCAGATAAATCACCTAATAAATAACGAACCTGAGTTAAAAGGAGCAATTGCCGGCATAAGCATTCGTACCGCTGAGGACGGAAAAATCATCTATGCCCACCAAGGTGACGTCCGCTTAAGACCTGCTTCCAATATGAAACTATTAACAGCTGCAGCCGCTCTTACTATCCTCGGAGAAGACCACACCTTCACGACGGAGATCCATACGGATGGCTTAGTGAAAAAGAAAACACTCCATGGGAATCTGTATTTAAAGGGGAAGGGTGACCCAACCCTATTGAAATCTGATTTTGATAAAATGGCTGAGGACATTCAAAAGCGAGGCATCAAAAAGATAAAAGGGAATCTTGTTGGAGACGATTCCTGGTATGATAATGTCCGCTATTCGCTCGACCTGCCTTGGAGCGACGAAACAACCCATTACGGCGCACAGATTTCCGCACTCACCGCCTCACCGACCAGAGACTTTGATGCCGGATCGGTCAAGGTACTCGTGCAGCCCGGAATAAAAAAAGGTGACAAGCCGATCGTGAAAATAACCCCGAAGACAAATTATCTAAAAATAAACAACCACGCGGTAACCGTTCCGGAGGATGGTAAAAAGGATATCACCATCGAACGGGAACATTCGAGGAACATCATAACAATCGAAGGAACCATCCCAACAAAGGCAAAAACAGAAAAGGAATGGATTGGTGTCTGGGAACCCACTCGATATGCCGTGTCCCTTTTGCACCAATCCTTAACAGAACACGGGATACAGGTGCCAGGAAAACTAAAAACAGGATTGGTGCCTGACACCGCAAGAATTTTAACGACACATCAATCGATGGCGTTATCTGAGCTGCTGGTTCCGTTTATGAAACTGAGCAATAACGTCCATGCTGAAATATTAATTAAGGAAATGGGCCGGGTCGTAAAAGGGGAAGGAAGCTGGGAAAAGGGACTAAGCGTTTTAAAAAATGAGATTACAAAATACGGGGTTAACCCCAACACATTGGTGCTAAGAGATGGTTCGGGCGTTTCCCATGTCGACCTGATACCAGCCAACCAGCTGACGCAGCTGTTATTTGCCGTCCGAAAGGAAAAGTGGTTTCCTAGTTATCTTCACTCATTACCTGTCGCCGGTGAAAGTGAAAAGATGGTCGGCGGAACTTTAAGAAATCGGATGAAGGATTCTTTGGTTCGAGGAAAAGTTTACGCAAAAACAGGGACCATTTCAACGGTGAGTTCAATATCAGGCTACGTGAAAACAAAAAGTGGACAAACCTTAATTTTTTCAATCCTTCTAAATAACTTAATGGAAGATTCAAAAGGAAAAAAGGTGGAGGATAAGCTGATTACTATTTTAGCCAATCAATAACCTCGACTCAAATAGATAGATGGAACTTAACAAGCGTAAATAATTTCTTGAAAATTTAAAGTATTGATTTTACTATTATTATAATGAATAAATAATAAAAAAGAGCTTTACCATGGGATTCAAATCGATTACACGGTTGAGTAATCATAAAGTTCTCCTGCTTTGGAGAACTTTTATTTTTGGAAAAAAAACAAGCATACCGCTTAGGCATGCTCGTTGTATTCGGCTTATTTTGCTTAAAATTCAAACTCGCTTAATTGGTCCATATGAGAGGCAATCATCGCAATTATGGTGGTTGCTTCTTCTTTACTAAAAATGAAATGGGACTCATCCTTGATTAATTCATCGTCCGTCGTCCAAATCCGATTAACGCGCTTGAGAACACCGTCTCCAGTAGCTTGCACCAATCCAAATTGATAGGTTACTTCGACTTCGTCTTCATGTTTGAAGGCCGTTACTTCAGGGGTGGACCAATCAACATCAATTTCCTCAAAGATGTCGTCACTGTTGACTTGTTCGGCTTCGTAATATTCTTCATCCTCATCATCTTCCACATAAACAGTTTCGACCTCATCATCATCATCAAAGACCTCGCTGGTCTGAAGATAGACCCCATCATCTGTATAGTGATCATCGCCGTTCATGTAATCATGAAGACTGGCGTGAACTTCCTCGATAAGGTCTTCTATGTCTGAAAGGATGACCTTCGCCGTATGTCCGCTGTCAACATCGAATGTATCGATGTAAAATTCTTCGTTTTGCGGATCAAAGAACAGTGAGCAAAAATAATCACGCTCCAGTTCTTCGGTATCAACATCTGCGGTATCGACATAAAACTCAATCCTTGGATGTTTGGCAGCTCTTTCAACTGTCATTTGGCCAACCTGATCGTATTCTTCACAAATAGATTCCAGGTGTTCTTGCAGTTCTCCACAAACTCTGTCAAACCATTCTAACGACATCAAACATCCCATCCTTTCAAAGTTAATCGAGGTTATTATTACCAACTTTGAAAAAAATATGTTTTTTCAATTATATTGAAGGAATAACAAATATGAAACTAGAACAGAGTGAATAGGTAGATAAATATTATTTTTCTTTTAGAAAGTTGGAGGTTCCCATGCAAGCCTTAATAAGCGAACTTAACCAAATCTGCAGTAAATTTCCTTATAAAGAAAAAGTCGTGATCGTTGATTCTCATTCAATTGGGGAACAAATCAATGAGGCATTTGTTAAGGAAGGACATCAAGCAATTAATCTTAAGTATAAAACAGTAATCGACCTTGCCCAAACTCTTGTTGACTTGAATTCAGAGCAACCGCAAAATAGCTTAGATCATACGGTTGGAGTTCATTTTACCTACAATCTCCTTAAAGAGTTGAAGAACCAAGATAAGCTCCGATACTTTGCAGGAATGGAAATTACGCCAGCCTTTAGTCATGCCATTTTTACAACCATCCAAACATTACATTTAGCTGGCTATACAAAGGACACGTTGAAAAAGAATGCATTTATCAATCCAGACAAAGCGGAGGATTTTTATGAGATCCTTGCTGAATATGAAAATAAGTTAATTTCTGAGCAATTTACCGACAAGGCCGGATTGTTAAATAAGGCACTTGAAACGGCTCAGATCAATGAAAAAGTAGTATTTATTTTACAATCAGGTCTAACCCTATCGCATTTAGAAGACCAATTCCTGAGAAAGATTATCCCTGAGACAGTCTATAAACTGCCGCTTGCACCCGTTTTGGGGGTCAATACTCCTGAGCGGTCAAGCCTTAGTTCCATTCATGGGGGCCCCCCGACTCCGCTTAGCTATCTCTATCAACAGGAAGAAACTAGGGGTGAGCCAAACTTAGTAGTCTTTACTGCTAAAACAGAAGAAATGGAAGTGAAACAAATCCTAGAGAAGATTAAGGTCGCAAAATCTCCTCTAGATAAGAATGTTGTTTATTATACAGATGCTGATGCATACATAACTCAATTTTATCACTTGTCACAAAAGATGGACCTCCCGATGACCTTTGGCGAAGGACTTCCGGTTTCTTTCAGCCGCCCTGGACGTTTAGTTTCAGGGCTTGTAGGGTGGATTCAGTCAAATTATAGTGTCCCAGCTTTTCTGGACATGTTCAATGAGGGCTTGCTTGAACTGGGTAAAAAAGTTCCTTTCATTGAGAGTGGATTTGTTGGACTTGATGAAGTGGTGGTTTCAAAATCAAAAATTTCCAGAGTGCTCAGGGATCTTCAAATTGGCTGGTCTCAAGAACGGTATTTAAAACTTCTTTCTAAGGAATTTGGTCGATTAAGTTTGAAGTGCGTCGATCATGAAGAGGACCCTTATTATGAAAATCCTGCAAAAGAGATGTTATGGATTTGGTTGAGTTTTGAAGAAATTTTTAAGAAGCTTCCACCATTAGAGCCAACTATGAACTATAAAAAATGTTTAACCGGAATCGCCTATGTACTCAAAAATAATTGTAAAACAAATTCAGCTTTTGATGAGATCGCAAAATCCACCTTATTGGAAGAAATCCAAAAACTGCTCCCTTATGCGGATGAAAAGTTACCTAGTTATGATGTCTTTGAAAAGATAAAGGACCTATTGCTTTCTGTCCGTATAAATCAATCGCGGCCAAAACCAGGTCACCTCCATGTTTCAACTTTTAAGAGTGGAATATACAATAGTCGACCAAATGTATTTTTCGTTGGACTTGATAACAAGAAGTTTCCTGGTAACGTAAGTGAAGATCCGCTCTTGCTCGATGCAGAGAGGATTCAGTTAGGGAACGGCCTGCGATTACTTCGTGAAAAGGGTCAAGAGAACTTGTATACGCTGCTACAAGTTTTGGCAAATTCAAATGGTCATGTCACGGTCAGTTACTGCCATTTCGATATGAACGAAAACCGTGTCGTTAACCCGGCATTTGTTGTCTTGCAATGCTACCGCTTAATCACAGGCAATATAGATGCCGAATTTAAATCGTTAAAGTCACTGCCGTCATCAATCATCGCTACTGATATTTTTGAAGATAAAGACTACTGGAATGAAAAATTAACAAATGATAGTTCACATCAGCTAAATGAAGGGATTCTAACCCATTTTAATAATGTTAAACAGGGAATCGCTGCCGAAACCGCACGAAATACCGGGAATTTCTCTGAATATGATGGACTGGTTCAAATTGATGACGCGCAATATGACCCAAGTCTCAATCAGGAGAAAACGCTGAGTGCGGGCAAGCTCGAAACAATTGCAAAATGTCCGTATTCCTATTTTTTGAGAGAAGTGTTAAAAGTTAGGCCTGTCGATGACTTTTCGTTTGACGCAAACAAATGGATGGATGCGGCTACCCGTGGAAGCTTGCTGCATAGTATTTTTGAAAACTTTTATAAAAAAATACAGCAAGATCATGCCAAGCCTTCTTACGAGAAACATTTGGAGCTGATTATATCAATTGCTCAAAACTTAATGGAACAGCAAAAGGAAGTTCTCCCGCCTCCAAATGAAAGAGTCTATCAACGTGAGAGGAGTGACATCTTAGCTTGCTGTGAGATATTTCTAAAAGAGGAAATGCTTCATAGCGAAAATTACGAACCGCTTTATTTCGAATATTCCTTTGGGATGGGTGAAAAGGAACCAGCGATTATTACTCTTCCATCAGGAGAAGTAAAAATTTCAGGGATTATTGACCGTGTGGACCAATCCAAGGAAGGTAAATATCACATTATCGATTATAAAACGGGGAGCACGTACGGTTATGCGAAAAATGCAGCCTTCAAAGGCGGTCGACAGCTTCAGCACATGATTTATGCTTTGGCCATCGAACAGCATTTAAACCTTGGTGAGGGTGCAGTCGAGGAGAGCTCCTATTATTTTCCGACCCCAAAGGGATTGGCACAGAGGTTTACGAGGAAGCAGGACCGTACACTCAGAACAAATGGTATAGAAATTTTGGAAAAACTGATTGATACGGTCACGCATGGTCATTTTGAAATGACTGATGATGTGAATGATTGCAAATTCTGTGAATATAAGCTTGTTTGCCGCCGCCATTTTTATAATAAAGAAAGCCTTGAAATGAAGCAGTCGAATCAAAAGTTAAAGGGGGTTAGAGCATATGACTAAGGAAATTCTCGATCAAGCGGCCCGGGATAAAATTAAATCACAACTTAAGAGGAATTTTTTAGTTGAAGCTGGTGCTGGTTCTGGTAAAACGACGAGCTTAGTCGATCGTATGGTCAACCTCATTTGTACCGGGACAGCAGAAATTCAGGAAATTGTTGCGATCACTTTTACACGAAAGGCCGCTGATGAGTTAAAGGTTCGTTTTCAAGCAAAATTAGAGGAAGCGTGGAAAAAAGAAATGGACCTTGATATCGAGTTTCGTTTAGGTGAGGCATTGCAAAATATTGAGCGCTGCTTTTTAGGAACGGTCCATGCCTATTGTGCCAAACTGCTCCGAGAGCGTCCGATTGAAGCAAATTTAGATTTAACCTTTAAAGAGCTTGAAGAGTCGGATGATTTAGATATTTTAGAAGAAGCGTGGCAACTTCATTTACAAAATTTAATCAATGAAGAACCGCATCACTTTGAACTCATTGGAGAATTAGGGATATCCGTTGACAACCTGTTTCCCTGGTTAAAGAGGCTAAAGGAATATTCCGATGTGGAATGGGTGACGGGAAGTGTTCCGAAACCAGTATTGCAGCCAGAATACCAATCATTTATGCTCTTAATTAAAGAAGCAAAACGATGCGTTCCTGAGGAGGAACCACCGAAGGGGTATGATAGTTTACAAAAAGCAATTTTAACGGCTGTCCAAAAGGAAAAATTCATCAATCCTTCGAAGGAAAAGGACATCATTAGTATTTTTGAATTATTTGATAAGAACTTAAAGCCAACCTATAATCGCTGGACAGCCAAGGAAGATGCAAAATTTTATGAAGAGAAAATTACAGCAGTGTTTGAAGTATCCATCAAACCGCTTATACAAGCTTGGAAAGAATATTGTCATCCCATTATTATCGAATTTTTACAAGAGGCTGTCCGAACCTACGAGCAAATGAAGAAAGAGAGATCACTACTAAATTTTCAAGATTTAATGATCCATACATCAAAATTGCTTAAAGGTAATCCAGAAGTTCGTGCCTATTTCCAAGCGAAATATCGCTATTTACTCGTCGATGAGTTTCAGGATACTGACCCGATTCAGGCGGAGATCATGTTTTATTTAACGAGTGATGACATTAATGAAAAAATCTGGACAAAATGCAAACCGAAAGCAGGCTCACTCTTCGTTGTTGGTGATCCCAAACAAGCTATTTACCGTTTTCGACGCGCCGATATTGATACATACAATCGTGTCAAACAGTTAATCGAGGAGCATGGAGGAGAAGTGCTGCAGCTGACGACAAATTTTCGGACACTTGACACTGTTACTAAGAAATTAAATAAAGTGTTTGAAAAGCATTTACCTGAAGTGGAATCCGATTACCAAGCTGCCTACCACCCATTAATAGCCTTTCATGAGGACAAAGGCGAGGGTTTTACAGGTGTGAAGCGTTTATCCGTTCCTGCCGATTATAAAAAGAAGGAAGAAGTCATATTAATCGATGCTGAGAACATCGCACTGACCATTCAAAATCTCATCGAGCAAGGCCATAATGCCAAGGATTTCATGGTACTGACCAGGTATACCGCTGGCGTTGCTTCCTATGAGAAAACGATTGAGGACATGGGGATTCCTGTTAGTATCAGTGGTGAAGTTATCCTTGGTGAAACAAGAGAGTTCCAAGATTTATGGATCCTGTTAAAATCATTCTTGGACCCAACCGATGAAGTTGGCTTCGTTGCTGTGTTACGGGGGATTTTCTGCGGTATCAGTGATCAAGAACTTTATCAATGGAAACAAGCTGGTGGAAGATTTTCCATTTACGCCCAAATACCGGCTGAAATTCCGAAAGTGCTAAAAGATAAATTTGAAATAACATGGGATAAATTACAGCGATGTCAAAAGCTAATTCGGACGCTGTCGCCAACAGCTGCAATTGAAAAAATCATCGAAGAGGTCGGTTTCTATCCATTACTTTTGAAAAATGGCCGGAATAAACGAACGTATAAGAGTCTGCTTCAAATGCTAGAAGCTCTCCGTAAACAGGAGACGACTGGTAATACAACATATAAACAAGTAATCGAAGCACTGACCGAGCTGATTTTTGAAAAAACAGTGGTTGCAAACCTTGAAGAAGACGCAGATGCGGTTCGGATTATGAATATTCATAAAGCAAAAGGACTAGAGGCACCAATTGTCTTTTTGGCACATCCAGTCAAGTCAGTCAGTCCTGAATCCTTTTTATCACAGCATATTAAACGTGAGGACTATACCTCTAAAGGGTACTTTACTTTTACAGTGAAGAATGGCTTTGCGGAAAAAGAAATTGCGATTCCACTTGAATGGGAGACACATAAGACAGAAGAGTTAATGTACCTTACCGAAGAAGAACAGCGGATTATTTATGTCGCGGCAACTCGTGCCGAAAAAGCACTAATCATCAGTTCTCACACTGGTAATAAGAAAAACCCTTGGAATATCCTTTTTGAAATGGAAAACATCGAGGAAATGGAAGTACCTGAAATAGAAGTGTTTGAAATTAACATAAAGCCAAAGGAGCTTACCTTATCCGAATTTAAGGCGAAAACCGTGAGTAAAAACGCCTGGCTTGACCAAAGTAAAATGAAAACTTTTGAACATTGGTCGCCAACAAAAGACAAAGATTATTCAGAGTTAATCACGATTGAACGAGAATCGGGTGGTGGAAAAGATTGGGGAACGCTGATTCATGATGTCTTTGAAAAAGCTGTTCAGGGCCATGAACTTTCTAATTATATAAAGGTTGCCTTAAACAAATTTAAGCTTCCTATCGAAAGAGAGGAAGAAGTAAAGTCTTATCTGCAAAACTTGCGAAAATCACTCCTTTGGGATGAGTTAGTGACAGCGGAAGAAGTACTGACAGAAGTTCCCTTTACTTTAAAAGTTGAAAAGGGCCATACTCTTTATTCGTTAATCACTAAAAATCCTGAAGATATCCAGCCCTTCTACGTCAAAGGAACGATTGATCTTATCTACAAAAAAAATAGCTCATGGAACATCGTTGATTATAAAACAGACCGAGCAAAACAGGTCGAAGACTACGAAAAGCTCCAAGCATTCTATAACAGCCAATTATCCTTTTATAAACAGGCTTGGGAGGAATTAACCAAAGAATCCGTGAACAAAGAATTACTTTACTTCATTGAACCAAACCAATTAAGGGCACTTTAGGAAAAAAAGAAAATTCCACAGGTTTCAAGCATGTGGAATTTTCTTTAGCTACCTAGATATTAACTAGGTTATTTAACAAGAACTTTGGTATTTTTAAATTCTTCTTCAGCTACTTTTTTGACTCGCTCGCAAAATTGAACAACTATTTTATCACTGGCAAAAAGTAAAAATAACTTGAGAAATGCCTTTAAAGGTCGGTTTGTGCAGGTGTATTTAAAAAGAGTTTTCTGCTCATCGATTGCCGTTAATTCATACAAAGCGGTGATTTCAAACATCTTGGCCAGCGTAAAGCCCACTTTTAATCTCCGTTTATCATGAATATTCACATATTCTAAGGTCTCAACATCATACTCCTCGATTCGTTTACCTTCCCTATATTTTTGACGGTAGATAGTGCCGATACCTTCATTAGTCACTTTTACAGGTTGATGATCAACGACTTGCGGCATAATTTTTTGCATATCCGCTAGTGAGCCATTTAACAATCCCCAAACCTGATCGATGGGAGCATTTATTTCAATTTCCTTCATCCATTCTTTCAACAATCATCACCTCGTGCTATTTTTTGAATAGTTTAATCAATATTCTTCATTTTACGAGAAAAATCCTTTACTTTACACTGGGTTAATTTTACTTTCTTTGCAATTAAATTCAACCAATTTTCATGAGCAACTATGAATAGATTTCTCTGACCTTGTGTTACTATAAAGTTTAATCGAAGAAAACGAGGTATCTATATGAAAATTGAAGTTTGGTCAGATTATGTATGTCCGTTTTGTTATATTGGGAAACGCCGATTAGAAGTGGCGTTAGATCAATTTCCACATAGGGATCAGGTAGAAGTTGAATTCAAAAGCTTTGAACTTGACCCAAATTCTCCAAAAAATATTGGTCAGAACATCCATGAAGTATTAGCAAAAAAATATGGAATGAGTGTTGAAAAAGCGAAGGAAGCAAATCAAGGGGTGGGGCAGCAGGCAGCCACTGTTGGGTTGAAATTTAATTTTGATGAGATGAAGCCAACAAATACGTTTGATGCTCATCGATTGGCTAAATTTGCAAAAACACAAGGGAAGGAAGCCGCCGTCTCAGAAATGCTGCTGCATGCCTACTTTACAGAGTCGAAGCATATTGGAGATATTGAAACATTGACAGACCTAGCTGAAGCGGCAGGATTAAATCGCCAGGAAGTATTGCAAGTCCTTAATGATAAGGAAGCCTATGCAACTGATGTTCGTCAAGATGAATCCCTTGCACAGCAGTATGGTGTTCGCGGTGTTCCATACTTTGTTATTAATCAAAAATATGCCATTTCTGGTGCACAACCGACGGAAACTTTCATGGGGGCACTACAAAAAGTTTGGGAGGAAGAGTCTCCAACACCAGTGCTGAAGGATCTTTCCACCGAAGACGATGTTAGCTGTGCAGATGGCAGCTGTGCCATCCCTGAAAAAAAGTAGATGTTGACCATAACAAAAGATGGGGAAGGAAACTAAGTTTCCATCCCCTCTTGTTTTTAAACCTATTAGCGTCTGCGGACTCGTAAATTCCACATATTTCCATCTTTCCAACATCTATTTATTCGAGTATTGCTACGTGAGTTGTACCGCCACCCTGACCATTTACAGCATCTTGAAGTTCTTCTCCTTGAAGTATTTCTTCTGGATGTATTTCTCCTTGAAGTATTTCTCCTTGAAGTATTTCTTCTTGAAGTATTTCTTCTGGATGTATTGCGGTTTCCGGATGTAATACGTCTAGAGGTGTTCCGGCGTGATGTCATCCGACGCCCGGATGTTCTTCTGCGTGTGGTACCACGATTTTGACCTGGGTCACGGAACATAAAGTCTCCGAAACCACCGCGTCTTACTTCATCTGCAGCTCTTTGAATATCTTCAGCTGAAAAATCACTCATATTATTTTTGCACCTCCTTTAAGCTTGAAAAGGGAGTACGAAACTATTTGTCCAATATACTCACTCTTCTCTTATCAAAATACGTATCGTCAGAAGCAATGGAATGAGCCAAAAGCCTAAAATAAGAAAAAATGCTAATCAAACGTGACCAGCATCCATTTTCCTTCATACCAATAAAGGAAGGAGGAATTAAAAAATGGACGAGGCTGCAAAAATACCGGAATACAAGCTTTTTATTAGGCCGAATGACCTTCGGGAACTCAGAAGAGACATTTGGATTGATGAACCGATTCCTGCTCAGTTAACGATTGAAGGGAAAAGACTCGAGATTGATGTGGCCTATCGAGGATCACATATCCGCGATTTTCCGAAAAAATCATATCAGGTTTCCTTCTATAAACCCAAAAAATTCAGAGGTTCAAATCATATTCATTTAAACGCAGAATATAAGGATCCTTCATTGATCCGAAATAAGCTGTCGTTTGATTTCTTTGCGGAGCTTGGGGTTTTATCACCACTATCGCGCCATATCTTTTTAATCCAAAATGGAAAAGCAGAAGGGGTCTATTTGGAAATCGAATCAGTAGATGAAAATTTTTTGAAAAGAAGAAACCTTTCAAACGGAAGCATTTTTTATGCGGTCGATGGTGATGCAAACTTTTCGCTGATGAGCGATTTAGATAAGGAGACCAAAAAATCACTGGAGTTAGGGTATGAAAGAAAGGTAGGTAGTCCTGAAGATAACTATTTCTTAAAGGAATTAATATTTAATATCAATACGATTGCGAATAATGAATTCGAGAAGGAAATTCAAAAATTTGTAGATATTGAAAAATATCTCCGCTGGATGGCTGGAATAATTTTTACTTCAAATTATGATGGTTTCGTTCATAACTATGCGCTTTACAGGAATGGTGAAACGCGCCTTTTTGAAATCATTCCTTGGGATTATGATGCGACATGGGGCAGGGATGTTAATGGAAAGATTATGGAGCCCGATTATGTACCGATTGATGGGTTTAATACATTAACCGCCCGTATATTAAATGTAGATACCTTTCGAAAACAATATCGAATGCTACTTGAAGAAATGATGAAACAGCAATTTACTGTAGAAAGTATGATTCCGAAGGTGGAAAAAATGGCTCAATCGATTCGTCCATTTGTCAAACAGGATCCATATAAAAAACACGATATAAATATATTTGACCATGAATTATCGGTAATAACGAAGTATATTGAGGAAAGAAGAAAGTACTTATATAGGAAGTTAGCAATACTAGATTAAAAAAACCACCCGAATTCGGATGGTCTAAAGGCTTAGATAATAGTTTCATGAATTAAATTTCTATGACTGATCTCAGTTAGTAATAAATGAATAAAGTCAGTGCAAAGTTCTAGACGGATGGCTTCGTGGTAGGCATCAATGAAAACTAATCGCTATGGGAAGATAAGGAGTGTGGGAAGGAATGCTACGGAAGGTAATTATGGTTACAGATAATGAAGAAAGTGTGAAAAATGCGGTAAGAGAAATCTTAAAAGCCAAAAATAAAGGTCATGAATATGCGCTTGATTTAACAAGAATTAAAGATAGGGAACGAAAAACAGCGATTATGAAAAGGTTGACGAGGTTTTAATCAACTAATTTAGTAGAAACATAAAATTGTAAACCGGTACCTATTGAAGAGTTTTTAAAAAAATTAATCAAGCAAATTTGAACATATGCGAAATGCATACGTTTTTTTGCTTTTTATGAAAGCGATAGAATCAGGTGTCCAAGTCGAAACAAACGAATATCACTTAAAATCAGCCCATTTTTTCATTTTATTCAGATTGTCCATATCCACTTTGACTAAATTCCATATAATTACAAGAAAACTATTTTTATCTGGAATTGAGGTGCTTAAGTGAGTAAAAATGTGCTTGTGATTGCCGCTCACCCTGATGATGAAATTCTTGGGAGCGGCGGAACGATAAAGAAGTTAATTAATCTTGGCTATAAGGTAATTTCAGTTATTGCTGCAAAAGGACGGAAGGAAGAGGAAGATCGCATTCGGCCATTAATGCTGGAGGCAAACAGACACTTAGGAGTGGAAGAGGTGCTATTTTTGGAATTCCCCAATTTATTATTGGAAACCATACCTCTTCATGAAATCAACAAAACTATCGAAGGACTTTTGGATAAGTATGCGCCTACAAAGATTTTCACGCATCATTATGGTGACACCAACAGAGACCATCAAATTTTGTTTCAGGCAGTGTTAACAGCAGCTCGGCCGTTGCCAGGAAAAGAGCCGGTTGAAATTATTTGTTTCGAAACTGTTTCTTCCAGTGAGTGGAGCCAGCACACGAATGATAAAGAATTTAAACCTAATTATTTTGTGGATATTACAGATACCATCGACGATAAGCTCAAATCTCTTCACCATTATGATGTAGAAATGAGACCATTCCCACATCCTCGTTCCTATGATGGAGTAGAATATTTAGCTAGGGTAAGAGGAATGACCGTGGGGGTAGAATATGCTGAAGCATTTGAAATCATAAGGAGGGTGTGGAAGTGAAAGATGAACTACAAAATGACCAACCATTTCTGCCGACCCTTTTTCCTTACTTAATCTTTGCTATGGACCAATATTATGGGGTAAATGAGACTTATGAAGTAGAAAATGTATTAGAATGGGAGCAATTCGAATGGGAGCAATTCGAATCAGCAGAAATTCAAAACAAAAAAATGAAGATATTAATCACAACGTTTTGGGAATATCCATTTATCGGTGGTCTACAGAACTATATCACTGCACTTAAAACCGGCTTGGAAAATTTAGGACATAGTGTCCATGTTATTGCACCAAACCATTTTCCTGCCGATGAAATGAATGCATTACGCGATAGTTGTTCAGAGAAATTCTCACATTTTTTTATCAATCGGTATGGCAGCTGTAATCCAAAAATACTACACAATATCAGCAAACTATACAGTTATTATTTGATGCTAGAAGATATTGATCTGTCGCAATACGATATTATTCACGCACAAGATCGCTATACTGCTAATGTAATAGGATTACTTAACCAATCCCATCAAAAACCTCTTCTATTCACTCCGCATGGATTTATGACCCAAAACAGATTAAAGTTTAACTTGATGGAAAAAGGTTCGGTTGAGGAAATCTATTTTTCAGCCATTGATAAACAAGCAATTAAAAATGCCAACCAATTAATCATCCTTTGTGATGTCTTTCGCCCGTTCCTAATAAATATAGGCGCTGAAGAAGATAAAATGACCACTGTATATACTGGGATTGATTTAGAGGAATGGAATATTCAGAAGAAAGTTAAGAATAGCCAAAGCAAAACTGTAATTACCTGTATCTCACGTCTTCGGCCCCGCAAAGGACATAAGTATTTATTTAAAGCTCTTGCCTTGATTAAAGACAAGTTGAAAAATGTAGAAGTACGGATTGTAGGCGATGGTGAGATGAGAATGAAGCTCGAAAAGAAGGTTAGTGAGTTGAAATTAAAAAACGTATCCTTTTTAGGAAGCAGAGAAGACGTACCTAAATTATTAAGCGAATCAGACATTTTTGTTCTTCCAACTACAAGCGATACGCTGCCCATCTCAATAATCGAGGCAATGTTTACCAATCAAGCAATTCTAACGACCAATTGTGGCGGCATTCCGGAAATCATTAAGGATAACTATTCAGGATTTATAGTTGAACCAGCTAACCCACAACAACTTGCCGAAAAGTTATTGCTCCTATTACGAAAAAAATCAATTAGAAAAGAATTCGCGGACAATGCTCAGGCATTTGCACAACAACATTTAACCGTTAGTACCATGGTTCAAAAGATTGAAGGCATTTATCGATCATTATTATGAAAGGAGGAAAAAAGTATGCAACATGATGTTCCTGCCGTTGTCCTTGATCTAAGTGCGACTGGAATTGGTATTGTGAGGAGTTTAGCGAAAAAAGGGATTAAGGTATATGCGTTTGATACGAGAGGGAAATATGAAATCGGTAAAACACGGTTTGCCACCTGTGGAATTTGCCCAAATCCAGTTAGTGAAGGAGCTGCATTAATTCTATTTCTTACCAGATTAGCCCAAAAGTTTGGCCAAAAGGCTGTCCTGTATGCGGGGTCTGATGACTTTGTACAGTTTATTTCAAAAAACAGATTTGTTCTTTCACACTATTATCGATTTCTATTACCTAAACACACACTAGTTGAAGCTGTATTAGATAAAAGATTAACGTATGAATTGGCCCTGAAATCAAATGTGCCATGCCCCAAAACCTTCGCAATAAATAACGAAGAGCAGTTTGAGCAAATCATCCATCAAATTACCTTTCCTTGTATTTTAAAACCAGTTCATTCTTCTCATTTCCGCTCAAATATTGATCATCGTCTTTATAAGAAAGCCATTGTAGTAGAACAAGCTTCCCAATTGAGAGAAGAGTACCTTTTTTATCGGCCATTCGGTGAACTAATGATCCAGGAGGTCATCCCTGGTGAGGAGAATTGTATTTATTCCGTCAAGACATTTTTTGACGATCAGATGAATTTGATTGGCTTGTGGATGAACCAAAAATTACATCAATTTCCCCCTCATTTTGGATCTACTGCACTTGCCCTAAGTATTAGGGACGAAGAAGTCATTCAACTCGCTACTACCTTTCTAAAAGATATTCAGTTCAAAGGCTTGGCGATTGCTGAGTTTAAACGGGATCCAAGAGATGGGAAACTGAAATTTATCGAAATCAATTCAAGAATAGGTTTAACTCAAGCGTTATCAATGGCTTGTGGGGTAAATTTGGCCTACTTGTATTATTTATCCCTTACCGGGCAAAATCCAGCACCAGTGACAGTGCAGAAAGAAGGGGTTAAATGGGTTTACTTTGTCCGTGATTTTCTTTCCTTTCGCCAAAAACAAAAAAATGGGGAAATGAAGTTCGTGGAATGGGTGAAAAGTTTATCTGGAAAAAAGGTGGAGGCTCTTTTTGCTTGGAGTGACCCTCTTCCGTTTGTTCGAAGTTTTGTTTCCCATTTACGAAACTTATGGGGGAGAAAATAAGTGATGGCAGAGGAAGGAGGGAACTTAGGTTTTGAATAGTATAGAAAAAATTATTAGATGTTGGAAGCAATTTGATTGGGAAGAAAAGCTAAAAAATGTCCTTGGTAAAAAAGTAAAGTTAGTGGAAGAAAGAATAGAATGCCTCAAAAATACACGGGAAAAGACAAGTATTTGGAAGTTGGTTCTAACTGATGGTCGGGAGTTCATTCCCATAGTCCTTAAAATCTACAAGCAACCACTGAAAGAAAATCATAGATTAGAAATCAGTATGTATCAAAAAGCCTATAACATTTATCATGAGTTTATGCCGCGATTATATTGGCTTGAACCGAATGTAAATGGTAATGAAACATGGATGTTCACCGAATGTTTGAAGCCGTTACGAGGACAAATAAAATTAGCTCCAAAACATTTGGAACGAATTATCCCAACTGTGGCAAAATTTCATGCCATAACCTTTGATCATCGATTTTTGCAGCATGCGGATCTTTTTGACGCCTCTCTTCCCCATTTTGATTCTGAAGAGAAGGTAAAGGAGAGGACTAAGGGTATCAAAAAAGCAAAAGAGAATCTGGATTTGGCAATGAAAGATCCTAACTTAAGAGAATTGGTGGCACCAAGGTATAAAATGATCAAAAAAATATTAAAAAAAGGGCCTGTGTACTTTCCTGAAATTACGGAATCTGGACAATGTCTCATCCACGGTGACCTCCATGTCCACAATATTTGCTGTGAAAATGCCAATGATGAGGAGGAGAATTGGAAAGTCTCTTTGATTGATTGGGAGTCTGCGAAACAGTATCCATGCTGGTATGATTTGGTCGTCCTAGTCGAATTATTAATTGATTTTCGCTCAGATTGGCAACAGCGGGAAGAAGAGATTCGAAGTCAATGTGTGCAGCTGTATTGCGAAGAAATGCAGAAATATGGAATAACCTTCAGTGATGATCCATTGAAACTTCTGAAAAAGGCATATTTACAGAGAACTCTAGAAAAAAAGCTTTCTAGTCATTTGCAAAAGGTGTTGAATGGAGGAAAGAGCACACTTTTAAAAAGATATCTAGAGAAAATAGAAGTATGGGGAAAAGAACTCGGATTATATTAGAGCAGTTCCCAAGATTTAAATACAACAAAGGGATTTGAAATCGAAATAGAAGGAGATTAGAAATGAAAGATTTTGAAAAAATAGTAGCCAAGAATAAAGGCACTGTAACCATTCAAGATCTGAGCGGTTACACAATGATAGGGAAGGGGGCTGATGGATCCATCTTTAAATTGACACCTGAGAAGTGCGTCAAAGTTTTTGTTAATGAAGACACACAAAAAAAGGAATTAATTGCCCTGCAAATTGGACAATCCTCTCCTATTATTCCTAAATTATATGAATATGGTTCTAACTATATTGTGATGGAGTTTGTAAAAGGATACAATCTTAAGCATTTATTAAAAAAAGAGAAAAAACTCTCAGAGGCAATCGTGGGGAAAATTTTATTGATGCTGGATGAAATGAAAGCTGTGGGTTTTACAAGACTTGATATTGAAGTTCGCCACATTTTTTTCAATGAACTAGGGGAAATAAAAGTAATCGACCTCAAGAGGGCATTTTATACTGACAGGGCTGTTCCTACCAAATTGTTATCTGGATTAAAAAAACTTGGTTATTCAGAAGAGTTTTTGCAACATGTGAACAAGCTTAACCCATCCAAATATAAGGAATGGAAAAACCTAGGGATTGAATAAAGTGGCACTTGAAAAGGTTTGGTAGAGGTCCCAAGAAGGCGGTGGTTAAATGATCCACTGCCTTTTTATTTTGATTATCTATTGATGGATCAACTAAGGAACTATAATCAATTCCTTCTATTATTTCAGCTAGAATTATATTTAATTATTTTTGGCAAAATGGAAAACATTACACATTGAACCCTATTGTCTACCATGATATGATAGTAGTCGTTGACAGCAAAAACGAGTGGTTAATAAATACTACTTGCGGTGCTGTTAATTGAAGTTGAAATGGAAAAAACTTTACATTGAACTTATAGTAACTTACATGTTATTATAGGAAAGTTCTCTTCGGACGAGTTAAACATTGAGTGTTAAAAATTAGTGTTGACTTAAATAGAGAAATAATAGTATAATAGTTTTTGTCGCTTCATTGGAAAGTGAATTTGTTCTTTGAAAACTAAACAAACAAAATCGTGCAAACAAACAAAATTTTTAGTTTCAACTAAGAAACTAAGCCAACGTAACAAAATGAGCTAATCAACTTTCTTGGAGAG
>NZ_JBPXRO010000045.1:0-32312 GCF_051842875.1 Neobacillus sp. C211 | reverse complement strand
AATGAGGAAATAAGGCATTAATAATGCAGGTCACTTTTTGCAACTTATTCATCTCGCTTATTAAATTAAAGGGTGCGTTAGTAAAACAATCTAAATTCTCAATGAAGCCAAAGTATGCATTATTTTATTCACTCAAATGCATATTTTGGCTTCTTTATTATGCAGTAGGTTTTTTAATTGGTAAATCTCTTGGCGTACATTGGTAAAAAAGATGGCAAGGGTGGTAAAATTTTGTGAACGTAATCAATAATGCCTAGAAAACGAAAAAGAAGTCTACCTCTTAATAGGGATTAGACTTCTTTTTCGTATTATTTTTGTTTTTCAAATTGTAGAATACCTTTGTCAACAGATACCCATCCTTTATACCCCAGATGGATCGTATCTTTAAAGAAATATTTATCGTACTCATGACCGGATAAATCTAAAATAGGAAATCCGTTCTTTTCAATTTGTTTTTTAACCTTCACATAATAATCCGTGCGTCCTTTGGTTGGAAAACCGGTATAATCTGACCAGTAACCATTGACTGGAACGGAAACAAATAAAGGTTTTGCATGGGCTTCTTTTAGTACATCGAGGACCAGTTGCAGATCTTGATATTGTCTAGATTTTGCATAACTTGCTCCCTTTTTATACCCTTGAAGTTTATCCAATTTAGGTTGTAACATGGCTTTATAATACAAATCATTCACATAGAACGGATTGGATGTTGTTTTTTTTGCAGCCAGATGGGTGGCAGCGTCTTCAAGCTCAGCCCATGATTTATTCTGTGTGAGGGCTGGTTTTGGATGAAGTTTTTTCAAATGGACATCTAGTAAAGAAAGGATTAAATCTCTTCGTTCCAACAAATGTAAAAAGCCATAAGCAAAGGGCTTGATGACCATGGCTTTGGTTTGGTGCCATTTATCATGATATACATTCGCCTCCAAAAGAGAAGAAAGCATCCAATCACTTTTGACTACATTAAAGGCTAAAAGGCGCTTTGAACCTTCTGTCACTAATGGGTGATTCACTTTTGGGTTTAACGCAAATTGGTATCCTTGTAAAACAGAAAAGTTGGGTGCAAAGTGGGATTCATCCGAGCCTTTAGGCACAAACCATTGTGGTGATAAGACGAAAACTATCCTTTTGCCTTTTAACTTATCTGCATGAGCTGAAAAGTTTAAAAAGTGAATGAGTGCCTCAGTCCCCCCGGTTCCGACTAAAAACGGCGTGAAGCCCTGTGGATTCACATGAAAATAGTTTGACGGATGAAAAGGGTCTAATCGAGCCAATTCAGAAGAACCATAAATAGGCAAATAGGCAGGATTTTCTAACATCTTTTGTTGAACTAAATAGCCTTGAAACATATTGCGGTCTAATCCTGCTGCATCTCGCTCCACCAACTTCTCATTAATCAAAGGCAGTAACCATTGGGCTGGAAAAAACAAAAGAATGGAAAATAAGATGACTGCTACAATTAAGGGTTTAAAGGAGGAGCGGACCATTACCGATTCTCCAATTGACCAATAATTGCATTCGGAGTATTCCATTCTTCTCTGACAAAATCAGAAATCCCCACTGTGATCTCTAAACGTTCTTCAATTTCAACAAGCAATGAAACCGTTCCGAACGAATCCAATAGACCTTCCTTAAATAAATCGATATTTAAATTTTCTCTTACAATATCCGAATCACAAATCTCTTCTAAAATATCCAACACTGTCTCTTTTACTGACATGATAATTCCTCCTAATATTAAAATAATCGACCGGAAAAGATTAAAAATCCAAAGCAAATGAAGTGGAAGGTGATGACGATCGAGATTGCATGTGTCCATTTATTCTTTTTCCAGAATGAGTATTTTTTGTTTTTTCGTGCAAACCAATCAAAACTGATGATTAAAAGAGCATGATATAACCCATACACAATATAGTGAAGTTCCAGACCGTGCCATACCCCCATTAATAAAAAGAGAAGCAGGTAACCAAGATAGGAAATGGTGAAACGGTTTTTGATCCACTTTTTCTTTTGCATTATGAAGGCAAATCGCATGTACACATAATCCCGGAACCAAAATGAAAGTGACATGTGCCAACGGTTCCAAAAGTCTTTAATATTTCTGCTCAAAAAAGGAAGATTAAAGTTTTCAGGCGTTTTAACCCCCATAATAAAGCTGAAACCGATGGCAAAGTTGCTGTATCCAGCAAAGTCAAAAAATAAATATAAACTGTACAGATACATATAACTAATATCGGATAGCAGCGTATGGTTTTGGATAAAAAGTGTTGAAATTAATTTACTATTGATGAGAAACCCGATAATAAATTTATATAAAAGGCCTAAAAAAATCTTATTAATTCCCTTATAAAGAAGCTCATGATACTCTTCTCTGGAAGGAACGGTGCCTATATCCTTTTTAAAACGTTTGTAACGGTCGATTGGACCGGAGGATATGGTTGGAAAAAACAATAAAAACGAAAGTTGTTCTTTTATGGTCAAAGATGTTAACGAACCATCTCGAATATCAATTACCATTTGGATATTTTTAAAGTTTAAATAAGAAATTCCTAAAAATCCAAACCAGTTATTCAATTCGAATGCAGGCAAGATTTTTATTAACAATAAAGGGATGATGGAAAGAAAAATAGCAAGATAAAAAACAAGTGACGAATTTTGCTTTGATCGATACCGTATATAAACGGAAACAAGGATGATCTCCCAAATGACATAGGCAATAAAGGAATACGCTTGATGAAGGTCAGCTGCGAATGCCATAAAGAGCACGACAAACGTAACGAGAGCGTTATACCAACCTAACCTTTTTTTCCGGTATCCCGCTGCTACGACAGGGATAAGCAAGATGCCAACAATCATAAAATAAAGTAAAGTTGCATAGGGCGTCATGCAGTAACCTCATGTAAAACTCTTTTTCGGTCTACCTTGCCGTTATTCGTCATGGGAAGAGCTGGGCGATAAACAAACTTTCTCGGTACCATGTATTGCGGTAATAGAGCACGCAATTCTTTTTTTAACTGACTGGTAAGTTGAAATTCCTTTTCGAATTTATGTGGAGCTGGGATGATCACCGCTGTTAAAAATTCGCATTTCCCGTCTTTGTAATTAGGTACAATCATAACGTTTTGTACTAACGGCAGGGAAGAAAGCTGTGCCTCAATCTCTTCAAGCTCCATTCTGTATCCATTCACTTTCACTTGGAAATCCATTCTTCCTGCGTAAAATAACAATCCATCTTTTTTATAGCCAAGGTCTCCTGTTTTATAAGCAGGCTGCCCATTGAGGACGAAAAATGATTTACGAGTCAAACCTGGTTGATTCAAATACCCTTTGCTCACATGAGGTCCGGTTATAACAATTTGACCTTTTTCCCCATCTGGTTGTTCATCAAGTGATTCTGACAGAATATAAACTTCGCCATCTTTTTTCGAAATGCCAATTGGCAATGATTCGTACTTTTCAATCAAGGAATCATCCACATTAATACTTGTTGCTGCTACTGTACATTCAGTAGGACCATACGTATTGAATACAGTCGCATTTGGGAACCTCTTTCTCAATTTTAAAGCCGTTGCACTTGGTAATGCTTCTCCGCAAAATAAAAATGTTGTTAATTCAGGGAGTAGAGATGCTGAAAACTGTTCATCCGATAAGCAATAGTCCACAAAGGATGGAGTAGACGTCCAAATATTCGCGGAGGACTTTTCAAGCGATAAAAATAATTCTTTAGGCGCTGCCACATACTCTTTGGGCAGCATCCAAAGGGTTCCTCCTAAGAATAAACTAGGGAACAGATCCATCACTGACAAATCAAACGAAAAAGGTGCTTGGTTTAAAAAGACTTGATGGTTTGCTAAACCGAAGTCATTCGTCATCCAGTGAGTAAAACTCATTAAATTGTTGTAAGAAATTTGGACACCTTTTGGATTTCCTGTGCTCCCTGACGTATAGATGATATAAAAGTTTTCATCATTGAGAACATATGACTCGGAAGAAACGGTTTTTCCTTGATTCTTTACGAGTGCATCTCGTAAACGATCTCCATTCAAAGGATGGGATAGATGTTCCAAACCTACTTGAGGCAGATCAATAGGTGATAACATCATTTTAGCTCCAGAATCTTCTATAATTTTTGCAATTCTTTCATCTGGAATAGATGTATCAACCGGAATATACGGATGACCTGATTTAACGCATGCTAAAAAACAAACAAGCATTAATGGTTCCATGTGACCATAAACCACAATAGGAGTAGAATCATCCAGCAAAAGATTGTTTAAAAAATAAGCTAAAGACTCGGACATATTATAAAGCTGCCTATATGTAAGGCTCTCATTTCCGCATGAAAAAACGGTCTTTTCAGGATATAATTCAGACCATTTTTGTAGTTGTGAATAAAAATTCATAGTGTCACCTCTAAAATTCGTTATAAATAAAAGTACCGGAATTTTTAAATCCATAAATTGTTAGTAAGCCTAACAGAATTAAAAAATAAAATAACAATCTCATCATCCACCTTGTGGTAGGATGACAGAATAAAGATTTTACATAATGAAAAAATGAATTCATAAATGCCTCCTAACTGGGAAGTAAAGCACTTGATGATTTTACTATGAAATCCTATTTGATTTAGGATTTTAATCAAAATTTAATCCTTGGCTTTTGACAGATTAGTGGAATTTAGAATAAAGGGAGCAGGAAATGTATGAGGAATTTAATATTTTTGAAAAGGAACGGGGATTTTTGTAAAATATTGAGATTCCAGGATTAATATTAATCTTAGTACTTGTACTAATCGTTTTTGGACCTAAAAAACTTCCGGAACTTGGTCGTGCTGTCGGCCAATCATTGAGGGAATTTAAAAATTCAACTAAAGATTTAATAGAAGATGATAAAGAATTGATTGAAGAAATAGTAAAATCCACGGATAGTAAGTTGTAACAAAGAGTATGGTACCAAATGCGGTTCCATACTCTAATTTATTATGTTGAATGCTTTAAATGGATGGGTGAAAAAGGCTCGTCTTGACAGTTGATTATGCCCACAACGATTGTCAGAGAGTTAAATATGAAAAGAGATTGAGGCATGGCAACCCCAATCTCTTTTTTCTTCATTACGCCAAACCATCTTTAGATATAGATATCTAATTAGTGAGGCAAAAAATAGCTCACATCGTAATGTGGCATAATGCGCATGAAATTCCTTTAACTATTGATTGTTGATATCAAATTCCTTTGCAACACTTAAATGGAATGGAATAAACCTAATTTAATGAATATCTAATTAGATTTAATAATCAATGGGTAATATCTTTTAACACTAAATTTTAAGGGGCGAATTGATGATAGGATCAAGCTGTTATTTCGATGGCTTTTTTGTTCATTAAGTTTTAAAAAAAACAACTGTAAAAGAACTGGTATGTTAAAATTTAGAAAAATAAACGGAATATTAGAAGCAGCGGTTTATGGTGATAAATATGGGAATCTAAGGTGGTAAATAATGAGGAAAAATGTTTTTGCATGGATTATGTATATAGTAGGTTTAGTAGGTTTCATCATTACATTGTTCATCATATTTATGAAAATCGATAATTCATTTACTTTTATATTTGTAATTGGATATGTGATTTTTCTGATTATTTTCCTTTTTTATTTTGTCATCGGATCTATTAGAAATGTAAGGAACATAAATTCAGTTGATATACGAAAAAGGGTATATACTTTCCTGCTTAGTGTTGTCCTACTTAGTGGTTTTTCTTTTCTTTTTTTCTATTTAAAAAAGCCCTCAGAAATAAATGTTAATAGGCTTATATATACGCCTTTAGCAATATCACTCGGTTCAGCTTTTGCGGATTTACCATTTTTAAGAAAGAAATAATCGGATACGCTTATACAATATGTAGAGACGCTTGTTTAGGTTTGGAAAGCAATATGAAGAAAAAATTAATGATTGCTATACTATTAATCATGCTTACATTCATTATATACAGACCTTTGCGAAGGCACTTTAAAAACATATTTTCACGATTAGAAACTAGGGGGGAATACAATTGATAGAAACAATTATTAAAACGTTGAAAAACATCGAAATAGACTATAACGTTAAAATCCTTTATGCGTGTGAATCCGGCAGCAGAGCTTGGGAGTTTCCATCTAAAGATAGTGATTATGATGTTCGGTTTATTTATGTACATCGCCAAGATGATTACCTAACGATTGACCAAATAGGGGTAGGGAAAAAACGGGATGTCATTGAACTTCCCATCAATAACCTACTTGATGTTACCGGGTGGGAATTGACCAAAGCTTTAAAGCTTTTTAGGAAATCCAATCCGCCTCTAATGGAATGGCTTCATTCAGGAATTGTCTACTATCAAGCGTTTTCCACCATTGATCAAATGAAGGAGCTTAGTAAAACTATTTTTGCCCCACATTCCTGTCTTCATCACTATTTGAATATGGCCAGTAATAACTTCCGAGAATATTTACAAGGTGATGACGTGAAGATAAAAAAATATTTTTATGTACTAAGACCGGTATTGGCTGCAAAGTGGATAGAACAGTTCAATAAATTTCCTCCATTAGAATTCTCCACATTGTTGGAAAAATTAGTACCAGATGGGGAATTAAAGCAAGAAATTCACATCCTTTTAAAAAGAAAAATGCATGGGGAAGAACTGGATCTGGAGCCTCGAATCAAGGTCATCAGCCAGTTTTTAAATGAGGAAATCACTCGTCTTCGTGAATTCACAAACACCTTAAATATTTCCATACCAGACTTTACACCGATGCTGGATAAATTATTCAGAGATACGCTTGAAGAGGTTTGGAACTAATTTCATCTTTGGAAAATTGGCTGCCCGTCTAGACGGCTTTTTACAAAGCTTATAATGAATCGGGAGAATCAAATCCCGTACCATTTTAAGGGATGATACGGGATGCTTTTAGGGTTTCAACACACATATTTTAGAAATCAGCATTATTAAGGATAAATCGAATGGTCCATTGGCCCTTTTGATTCAATATCCCATGAGTTTTAAATGTCATATGAGGATTTTCAGGTCTGTATTGATGTAGTTGTGCTTCTATCGTTCCTTTATATAAGTTGTTACCTACTTTTTTAAACGTATCGGAATTTTCACGAACTAACGTGTGTTCAATCCAAATATGAGGACTTGCCATAAGGCTTTTGACATACGGATCTACTTGAATATTCGAATTGGAATGTATTGTATAATTCAACCTAATGGTATGACCATGGTTTACGATGGAATAGCCATTGAGTGTTAGCTTGATTCCGTTATCTTCAGCTGAGCCTAAGCCCTGATTTAGGGATTCGGCACTGGTCAAAGCAGGGGAGGCAAAGCCAATGAGCAAGCAAAGGAAGAAGGCGATAGCCCTGAATCGCACGGTATATTTCGTTAGGTTCCTCATTTTACCACCATCCTTATTTTTCGTTTATAGGTTGCTCCACTTTGAAACAATCTGAGTCCGAAAGAAGTGATCGGACTCGAACTGCTTCAAGAAAACACATCATTTCTTTTTGGACAGCCATTCTGCTAGTGCTTCAGCTTCTGCACCTTTAGCGAGGCCCGCCGGCATGCGGTCGCCGCCGTTTAAGATTTGGTTCAATATTTGTTCTTTGGTCATCGATTTACCGATGTGTTGAAGATTTGGAGCAGTTGCGCCCTGAAGATTATCTCCGTGACAAGAAATACAACTTTTTTTGTAAACCTTTTCCGGGTCGATAACAACGTCGGCTTGCCCTTGTAATTTAGCATTTTTATTAGGGGCAGCGATCTTTTCCTTACCACCGAGTCCATAAACCACTACCCTCGTTCCACCAGTAATCACCCCAATATATTGTTTGCCGTCAACCATATAAATGGAAGGGGCCATTTTAATTTGTTTTCCTCCACTTTTCATGCCCCATAATACTTTTCCTTTTTTAATATCGAGAGCATTCACCGTTCCGTCCAATTCCCCGTAGAAAGCAAGGCCGGAAGCAGTACTTGTTAATCCTCCATACATCGGGTCGTCAGTTTTGATTTGATAAACCTTTTTACCTGTATTCACGTCAATAGCTGTAATGTTACCAGTAGGATCAATATCTTCTGGTAAAGGAAGTATCTTCGTACCAGGGAAGGTATTGTTATCTTTTGCAATCGCTTTTCGATCTTTTGCTGCTAACATTAAATTCGGGTTATTAATACCTGGAATCAGCACATAGTTGGTATCGGGATCATACGTCTCTGGGGCATAGCTTTCTCCACCTGGCGTCCCTGGCCATTGAAGTTTCACTTTACTCTGATCGCTTGGTGGTGTTGAATGTTGAATTTTGACAAATGGTACACCATCATAAATGGTTTTTCCTGTTTTGGCATCCCATGCATACCATTTCCCATTCTTTCCGCCTTCCACCACAATCTTCTGTTTTTTCCCGCTGACCTTGGTATTGAGAACCATCGGTGTCGCAGCAGCGTCATAATCCCATACATCGTGATCAACCTCGGAGGAGGCCCACTTAAATTTCCCCGTTTTACTGTCCAAAGCAACGATGGAATCCGTATATGGATTTTTCCCTTTTCGATCTGCATCGTAAAAGTCAGGGGCTGGATTCCCTACTGCAAAATACATTATATCGGTATCTGGGTCGAACGACATTGGTGTCCATACGGAGCCTCCGCCCGTGTATTTCCCCTTCGCCCAGCCTGTTCCTCTTTCAGGAACGGTCCAAAATGGTTCTTTCCAGAGCGGTTCGAGACTATCAGCCTTAAATGCCCAAACGAAACCTCGAGTGCCATTATCACCGCCGCTGCTTCCAACGTAAATGTTGCCGTCATAATACATGGGAGCCGAAGATTCATAGTATCGGTTTTCTAATTTAATGGAGGGAGCATGATCCCAGAAGTTGACCATTTTTTCCAGTTTTCCGGTTTTCGCATCAAGTTTGGCCAGCCGATTGTCAATCATCAAGACATATACCTTTCCATTGGCCACCGCGACACCTCTGCTTGCCACGTTGGACTGCCATGGCAAACTTTCAAGATGGTCAAGTACTTCCTTAGGAGGTGTCCATGCCCAAATTTTCTTTCCGCTTGCGGCATCGATTGCAAACACATGGTTTTTTGCACTCGTCACATACATGACCCCGTTTTGAACGACAGGGAAATCCTCTTGTAAATTAGGAATATCCTGATTCCATTCCAGGATATCCTGCTGCCAGACAATCCCTAATTTTTTTACATTATCTTTTGTAATCTCTTTATAGGGCACATGTCGGGTATGTTGGAGGTCATAACCCCAATTTGGGAATCCTGTCTCCTTTACCTGATTTGCCTGGTTGGATTTCTTGGTTTCTTCCTTGTTATTTGCATTGTTCTGCTTATTATTCGTTTGACAGCCAACAAGGATCATACAGGTCAAAAAAAACGAACCTGTTGCCTTTAAGTAACGCCTCACGAAAATTCCTCCTCACATTATGAAATCTTAATATGTATTGAATCACTGATCATGAAATGTACCAGTTTGTTCCCTCCTTTAGAGGATCTAATTTTGATAAGAACAATGATATGGTGCCCTACAAAATCCCTAAATTATACAAAGGGTGAAAAATCTACTTCTTTATTTTGTTGGAATGGGGTTTACTGCTCCAGTCCATACGCCGCTATACGGGCTTTGCGCCTTTTGTTTTGTCGAGCGGATTTCGACATTCTTTTCTCCATTTCCCGGGGAAAAATCCTTTTGTTAAAAGGGTTTTTCCCGCAACTAATCAAACGTTTGGTTAGTAAGGAATGATCAGGAAACGTGTCGAAGCATGTGAGTTTCCCTAAGGAAATCCAAATATCGACTTGTTTCTTATTTTTTATATAGGAATAATAGAACTGCGTCGACAAAGATTTTTTTATGAAAAGGCTGAGAACTCTTTACTTATATGGAGTCGTGGTTAACTAATCAAACGTTTGGTTAGTTTTTTGGAGTAGTGTAAATTCAACAATCTTTTTTCTAGATTTGGGAGTTAAAGGTTGAGGGAGAAGGCTATTCAGCCTATTTAATTAAACGTTTGATTAGTTTGTAGTTGGTCGAAGGGTGTAAATTTAAAGGGAAATAAGGTGAATAGAAGGCTTCGCTGCCCCAGTTATCGACAAGTATTTTATCCAATTACAGAGAAAAACGTTGATTTACCAGGGCTGGTACCAGTTTTAATCAAACGTTTGGTTAGTTCCATATTTTGAGGGAACCGGTGCCATATTGGAAGAAGTTTATGTATATATAAATGGACTGATTGAAGTTATTCCTGATAATCAATTTCTCCTTGCCTATTTAAAACAAGGATGCCAATGATGTTAATAAAACAGGGAACAGGGTCCAGTTGCCTATTAACAAATAAAAATGCACTTCATATTCAATCTCTAAAAGAAGTTTAAGAGGAGATACTACGGTTTTAAGTAGTATCTCCTTTGGTATTTTTGAGAGATGAATTAAACGACTTTATTATTTGTACGCAAAATAATTTATAAATATTAAACAAATGAATTTAAATATTCCCTTTTTAAAAAAATGATTTTACGATTATCACACTTGGCCCCTTCTCCATTAATCCGATTTGGCGGTAAATGGGTAAGCCCGAAGTAAAGACTACTTCCTAAAAACAAGGGGGGTAGTCTTTTTTTAGGAAGCTCTGGATATGTCTATAATTAGCGTTTCTAGTACGTTCCAGCTGCTTGAAACCTACCTTCACCCTTCATGTAACTATTAAAGAATTCCAATTCATCTTCCACATCTTGTGAAATATCCGGATGATTAAAAAGGGAATTGCCGTAACCACTAAAATAAGCCAATGGCAGCAGAGAAATTTTTATATTTAGATATCATATTGACTTTTAAATTCAAAAATCTCATCAACAGCTTGGTGATATCCACCCGATTTTTGAAAGGATTCCCTTATATTTGAAACAGCCTTATGAAAAGATGGGGTGTTTAACACATGATCTGCGGCTTCACGTAGTTGATTTGTAGTCAAGCCATCCATTTGTATTTTAATACCGGCACCGATATTGGCAACTTGTCCGGCAATGATCGGTTGATCCGCGCTTTGTGGGATGACAATGAGCGGAACCCCGTAATAGAGACCTTCATGGGTACTATTCATTCCACCATGTGTAATAAATAATTTAGTGTATTTTAACACTTCTGTTTGTGGAACATATTTTTTTACAATGAAGTTTTGGGGAATCTCTCCTAAATCGATTAGTGGGGTTTGTTTCCCGATCGACATGACAACCGTATGATTGCTATTTCCAAATGCTTCAAAACAAAGCTTATAAAAATCAATGGCTTGGTTAAAGACAGTACCCAATGAAATATAAATTGGTCTTTTTCCTTTGATTGCTGTAAGGTCAAAGTTTTCTTGAATTAATCGTGTAGAGATGGATGGACCTATAAATTTGTAAGTTTGGTCGAATGCTTCTCCAAAAGGTTGAAACTCCCTAGTTGTGTAAACGATTGTAAGTGGGGCAGGATTACAAAAGACTTCGTAAGGAGAATGGATCTCGACATCATATTTTTCCGCACACCTTGCCGTCAGGCTTTGATATTCATCGTTTATTTCTTTACACACTTCTGGAGGAATGTTTTTAGAAAGCTGTTCTAACATTTGATCGAATGATTCCTTTGTCTGCGCAAAGGAAGTACAAGAATTGATTGCCGGAAGCTTAAGGATTTGGGCAAGTAAACGTCCACAACCAAACATGGAATCATGGATGATGTAATCAAAATGTTCTCCTTCAATCTGTTCAAGCACGCTAGGTATGACAATATCTGCCGTACGTAAAAGACCGTTAATTCTTTCATGTAAATAATTTCTTCCACCCGAGATAAAGGCTGTTATAAATTTTTGACCGTCCAATGTTCGTACAATGGCTCCCGTTTTCTCTATTCGCTCTCGAAAAGCTTCTATCGTAAAGTACACTACCTCTTCGCCGCGCGAAATAAGCTCATGCACAACTCCAATAGTTGGATTGATATGTCCTTCTGATCCGGCATTAATAAATAAAACACGTGCCATTTCTACCACTCCTTAGGTAATTCTAAATTGTGTAAGAGTAAGGGTCAATGTCCCATACACTTGCCTACTCAAAAAATGGAATTAAACTTATCATAGTACAATACTTAAAAATCTCAAACTTCTAATACCCCCTAGAGCCATTCCTTCTTCATACAGATAGGTAAGGGTTTGAAGTTATTGCTCCCTTTTCCCCTGAAGATGTTCGCCAAGCTTATTCGGTAATTGAGACTTTTAAAAGGTTTTAAAGGAAAGTAAAGGGAAAATGTTGAATTATTATAGTTAAAGCCTATCTTGGAGGGACGGAGCAATGTTCCAGACCTTCACATTAGAGGAGCAGGAGAAACTATGAAAAAAATACATAAAAAAATATGGATCCCAGTAGTACTCGCGGGGGTATTAATTGGGGGTTATTTATATCTTGATAAGGAAAATGTCACAGTTAGGGTAGGAACAGCACCTAGTGGCGAAAAAGTGGTCCAAGTAAATGAACAAAATAATAAGGTTGATCGTGAATTTCCGTTTAGCATGAGTGAAAACTCTGTTCAGCAAGCCATACATAATATGTCACATCAAAAGGTATTAGCGAAAAAAAAATGGGGTGCGTTGCCATTAACGCCTGAACGGGTTAAAAGATTATTACAAGTGGTGGAAGCAAATAAGAAAAAATATGGAAATGCTGATTTATATTTAAATATATTAAGATCTTGGGATAAAGGCAATTTTGATCATGTCGTTATTAACCACAATGCCATTTGGTCGCTGCAGGGTGGCACGGTTGGAAAGGCTTATGGCATAGCCTCACCTGAAGAGGAAATGGAATTTATACAGGAGAATTTCGATGTTGAGTAGAAAGAAGCGTTCATTTGGAGCGCTTTTAATTTGATGTTTTCGAGATAGCATCAAAAAAGGGCTGATCTGTTCTTTTTTTTGTTTCGTATCGCTGGGCGATATATCTTGCAAATGAACCAATAAACCTTCATATTTAATAGAAAAGGAGGTTCGATATGCGACGTGATATACAATCGAATGAACGAGCTTTCTCATCCAAGGAAGTGGCAGAAGAAGTTGGGATTGCAACACCAACTGTTCGAAAGTATGGCCAAATCTTAGAACGGAATGGATATGAGTTTTTAAAAGATGGCGATCGGCGTATCTTTGTTCAATCCGATATCGGAGCGCTTATAGCGCTACGCGATACGGATAAGCCCCTAGACGATACAGCTAAAGACCTTGCGTATCAACAAAAGGAAAGATTAGTAGATTTCAATGAAACGGAAATAGCGGTACCCGATACATATGAAAATTTACCCCAAGACCCTAATCAATTAAAAGAGATTTTAAAGGTTTTGGTCAATGAACTTGCCGCCACGCGTGAAATGAATGTCCAACTGACAAACGATATGTCCCAGCTTAAACTAACAGTTTCCCGACTCCAGCAAGACCACCATGCTATAAGTTCCAGTATTGCTAATTCAGCGCAAAAAACTCATGCGAAAATTGAAAAATTAACGGAACAACAAAATAACCATTACGAAACTTTACTGCAGCAAGAAATACAAAAAAGTGAATTTTTACAAAAAGAAATACAAAATATGCGGGACGAACTGGAAAAAGAATGGCGTTCACAAAATGATTTCAATAAACGTTTAGAAGAAGCGATACAAAAACCTAAAGAAAAATGGGAGAGGCTTTTCTCCATATTCCGAAAATAAGGTGCCTGTATAGGCTTTTTTTTTGCTTGCCTGTATCGTATCGCCCGGCGATATAACGAATTAAATATGAGTTTTTAATAGAGGCTGCTGGTGTATCGTTCTTCAATCCGACATTAATGCGCTTATATCGGTACACGATACGGACATTCCTCCAAATTTCAACAAATTCCCGGGAAATATCTACAAATTCTGAGTATATAGAGCGACAAAATGCCACTATTTCTTCTATTAAAAAACCACTTCCTAATTAAATTTAGGTAGTGGTTTTGCTGTTAAAATTTAAATTCCAAGCCTTAAGCCTTGAACGAACACGGCTAACTATGTAAATTACTTTCAATTACATCATTAAATTGTTCTACTTCTTTTCGAATACTGATGGTTGGTTCCCACGAATCAATAAGGGTAATAGCGATTTGATTTGATTGAAGTGCTTTTTCATTATCGCCTTTCTTAGAAAACATTTGGGCCATCCCATAATGATAATAAATTAGCTCAATCTGATTCGCATTATTTTTGTGATAGAGAATATTATCAAACGCTGCTTCTGCCTTTTCAAATTCGTCGCAATTAACATAAGCTACACCTAAATTAAAATATGCTTCAATCGTTTTTTCACCGCCATACATTGTGCTGATTCGATTAGCGGCTTCGTATAAATTGATTGCCTCTTCATAATTTTTTCGCAACAAGCTTAAGTCCCCGCGAACTAATAAAACTCTATGTTGGATAATAGGGGTCGCGGATATATCTATGACTTCTCTTAAAATTGCTTCTGCCTTTTCAGGATCGCTTGATTTTAAGAACAGTCTAGATTTTAAGGCAAGTCCCCAAACCTTTAAATCAAAAACATCCGCGTGATTAGAATCTAAATGCTCTAGTATCTGAAGCCCGGCTTCAATTTGTTGAAGGGCTTCATCCAATTCATTGACTTCTATTAATGCCCAGCCTACTGTATCAATTCGAAGAAAAGCTTCATGCGTTTTTTTATCCAATTGGTAGGCGTAATCAGCGGCTTTCAGTCCGTACTCGATTCGGAGCGGCAAGTTAATCCGGCTTAAAAAGTGACTTATACGTGTTACCAGATCAATTAGCAGCTCCTTATCTGGAACTTGGCTTGCCCACTTTATAACTTTAAGTATGTTCGGCCATTCTTTCTTAATTTTATCCAAATCACGACCAAGCAGGTAACTCCAATAAACAGAATTAAGCTGCTCCCGTTTTAAATGGGTTTCTAAGTACTGAATATAATATCGGCTCCATCGACTGCGTGCTTCCATTTCAAAGTCTTGATTCTCTAACAAGTGCTGCTCGCCATAAGCCACTACGGTTTGATGCCCAAGAAAATATAATTTCCCTTCTATCCGCTCTGGTTGGATCAGGGCAAAGGTCCGCATCTGTTCAACAGCATAATGATAATTTCGAACATCTAATCCAGCGGCTGCAGCCCAGCTCTCTTCATCAGGAGGTTTGCTGAAAAAACATAGCACCTGCCATAGACGCCGGGTACCTTCATCACAGCGTTTCCATGTACGCCCAAAGAGGAAATCAAACATTTCCAACAATGTGTAGCCGGCTTTCCCTAATTCCTGAATAAGTTGTTGAGCAGGAATGTCATCGTCTGAAATATAGGCTATGCTGAGTGCAATAGCTTTAGGGTTACCAGCAGTCGCTAAAAATAACTGGTGCTGGATTTCAGGAGATATATTCAATAACTGTTCTATCTTTTCTCGCTTATCTGGAGAGTTACAAGTTTGTAATTGACGGCGTACTTCATAAGTAAAAAAATCAAAAGCTTCAGTTTTTTCAAGACCCTTCAGCTGAATGGTAACCATTTCTCGAAAGGCTTCCCGATATTTTTGATACAAATTCTCACGAGAGGTTAGGATTACTTTAACACCTTGTGGGAGATTGGTAATGAAATCGTGAATATCACTTTCGGCAGTATCAATACTGTCTACAATCAGCAATACCGGTTCTTGCCGAGAATAATTCGCCAATGCATTACGGACAACAAAACGTTTTTCATTAATTGATTTATCTATTTGTTCTACGCGTCCTAGTTGATAGGCAATTGTATTTAGGAAATCACTAAAGGTTAACCCTTTCCAATCAGCGCTTACCCAGATTATACACCTAAAGGTTGGCCAATTTTCGTCGACATTAACAGAATCCCCCTGGAGATTTCCCCCAACACAGCCATATGCTACTTCAAGCGCGATGGTCGTTTTTCCCATGCCAGCCCAACCAGTAATTGTACATACTGGTGAAGGAGAAAGCACCCACTGACGAATAGCTTCTAAGTCAAAGCTCCTACCGATGAAGCCCCCTGACCAGCGAGTTGGCAAGTTATGCGTCATTGGCTGTTCTTTAGGTGTAATAGTATTGCTTATTTGCGTATCAGGAAACAATCGATTAATTACATTTTCAATGTCTTCATCAAGCGGTGCACCGAATGTCCCGTTATTTCGTAAGATTTTAGCTTTTTTTAGACATGAAACGACCCAGATAGGTAATGCAGGTTTAATTACAGGTATGGAAGTAGTCTCAAGGAGTTTTGTAAACCACTGTATATTCCTGTCACTCTTTTCGATTATAATCCAGATAATTCCAAATAGTTTGCCATCGTCAATTCGACCGGGAATATATTTTGGGCCCATTTGCCCTATCCAGCTTTTAATAGTGTTAGAAGAGACCCCAAGCTGGTAAGCTACTTTGTCTAAGTAAGATTGTCCGGATGTATTAAGTTCATTTTTTTTCCTTCTGATCTTAAAGTCAGGATGGAGTTTTAAAGACTTAATACCAGATGATAACAGTTCCGCAAAATCTGTCTGGTCCTCAAGTTCAGCCATAATGCCTTGCACACCTCCTTTTATGTTATTTTACCAATCCTTCTCTTTTTGTATATGAAAAATTAGAAAGTACAGTGCCGCTGTACTTTTATACAGTGTAAAAAGCTACTAGATCATTGGGTTAGCAAGTAAAATCAAAATATAACAGAGGGAAATAAAATGTATGCACTTACAAAAAGAAAGGAATTTTATAATGAAAAACACACTACCTACACACATGAAAGCTGCAATTATGCACAGTACAAGAGAAATTACAATTGAATCATTGCCTGTCCCGCAAATTGGTCACGATGAAGTTTTAATTAAAGTAATGGCCGTTGGAATTTGTGGGTCGGACTTACATTATTATACTCACGGTAGAATTGGGAAATACATCGTTGAGAAGCCGATCATCCTTGGCCATGAATGCTCGGGTGAGATTGCTGCTGTTGGAACGGCTGTTAATAGATTTAAAGTCGGTGATCGAGTTGCAGTTGAACCAGGTGTAACCTGTGGACAATGCGAAGCATGCAAAGAGGGTCGTTATAACCTTTGTCCAGATGTAGAATTTTTGGCAACGCCACCAGTTGACGGTGCATTTGTACAATATATAAAAATGCGGCAAGACTTTGTCTTCGCAATTCCGGACACTCTTTCCTTTGAAGATGCTGCCCTAATCGAACCCTTTTCTGTTGGTATTCATGCAGCGATGAGAACGAAACTTCAACCTGGATCAACCATTGCAATTATGGGAATGGGACCGGTGGGTTTAATGGCTGTTGGTGCAGCCAAAGCATTTGGGGCAGGCACAATAATAGTGACCGATTTGGAGCCGTTACGGCTCGAAGCAGCAAAAAAAATGGGGGCAACTCATGTTATCAATATTCGGGAACAGGATCCACTGGAGGAAATCAAAAACATTACAAATGGCAGAGGCGTTGACGTTGCTTGGGAAACAGCCGGGAATCCAGCAGCGCTGCAATCCTCACTGGCTTCCGTTCGTCGAGGTGGGAAACTTGCCATTGTAGGATTGCCTTCCCAGAATGAAATCCCGCTAAATGTACCATTTATCGCGGACAATGAGATTGATATTTATGGCATCTTTCGTTATGCGAACACGTATCCAAAAGGAATAAACTTCCTTGCTTCTGGCATAGTTGACACCAAGCATCTTGTGACGGATCGATATTCATTAGCAGACACGCGTGAAGCGATGGAACGAGCCCTTAATTTTAAAAATGAATGCTTAAAAATTATAGTCTATCCGAATGACTAAAACTGAACGAATGGAGATGGTATGAGAAACAGGGGTTATTTCTTACCCCTTCCATTTTTTAGAGGAAGAGGATTGAAAAGATTGGTGTAGTATTTCCATTTATCGAATACTTCCAATGAACTTAATATTGAAAACGGATTCTGGAGGGATATTCTATGATAGAAACAGGACAATTAGCAGGATTGAAGGCCAAAGGCAAAAATAGTTCCCGCTCTAGTAATACTAGTACTGGTTTATCCTGGTTAGAACGATTTGGATACGGACTTGGTGATATGTCGTATAATATTGTTTTCCAATTTGTAAACGCGTATCTCCTTTTCTATTATACGGATGTCGGTGGGATTCACCCTGCGGTGATTGCAACTCTATTCCTTGTCGTACGAATTTTAGATGCTATTTTTGACCCATTCATGGGGATGATTTTAGATAAGACCAACACACGGTGGGGGAAAGCAAGACCATATTTATTATGGGTCTCCCTTCCGTTCGCGTTATTTACTTTCCTGTGTTTTACCAACCCTCACTTTGGCCCGACTGGAAACATTATCTATGCGTATGTTACCTATATTTTGCTAGGAGTGTCCTTTAGTATGCAAACGATTCCAGTTAACAGCTTAACTGCGCGAATAACTAATGACGTGCAAGAACGAACCGTATTAACAACTACTCGGATGATATTGGTTTATATAGGAATCCTACTATCCATTTCATTTGCAACACCACTTGCAACAGCATTTGGAGGGGAGAATCAAGAACTTGGGTTTCAGATGACTGCTCTAGTCTATGCGATGGTAAGTATCGTTTTGAACCTCTTTAGCTTTTTTACAGTACGGGAGCGAATTGTCCCCAAAAAGAGCGAGAAACATGGAATTAAAATGACGTTATCTGTTTTATTTAAGAACAAGCCTTTGTTAATTCTAGCCTCATCATTTTTGGCGTTTGCTATTGGATTTAATATTAAACTTAGTACCATGGTGTACTACTTTACGTACAATATCCATCAAAAGGAATTAGTGTTTTGGGGAACCGTTTTATTTTTTGGGGCAGCGTTAATCAGTAACTTATTTATCCCTGTATTTTCAAAAAAATGGGGTAGAAAGAACGTGATGATTATCTCAGCTGCTATATCTCTTATTTCGTACATCGGGCTGCACTTTACTCCATATTCTTCGGTTACGTTAATTTTATTTTGGTTATTTGCTTCGGGCTTTTTTACCACTCCTTTAAATACGCTAGCTTGGGGTATGATTGCCGATTGTGTAGATTATGCTGAATGGAAAACTGGAGTTCGGGCTGATGGCGTGGTTATTTCCAGCATGAGTTTTACTAATAAATTAGGAGTTGCCCTCGCAGGGTCGTTCTCTGCTATTTATTTAGGGATAGCAGGCTATGTACCTAATGCAGAACAGACAGTAACTTCACTAAATGCTATTAAAAATATGAATGCATTGATCCCAGGACTTTTTATTTTACTTGCTGTATTAATCATAAGCTTCTATCCGTTAACAGAGAAAAAATATAAAAATATGATGTCAGATTTGGAGCAAAGATCAAAACAACCAGATTAATTATTCTTTATATAAAAATTTAAATTTAGTAAATGAGTGTGATAGATGTGCAAAATAATATAACTAGAAATCTTTCAGTTGTCTGTGTCGGAGAATTATTAATTGATTTCTTTTGTACGGATATTGACATGGATTTAATAAAGGGACGTCAATTTTTAAAAAGTGCTGGTGGTGCACCGGCCAATGTGGCAGCTGCCATTGCAAAATTAGGCGGGGACGCAGCGTTTAGCGGAAAAGTAGGGAAGGATCCATTTGGGGATTTCTTGAAACAAACATTAGACGCTGCAAACGTAGATACCTCTATGCTTGTCATGGATGAGAAAGTACCAACCACTTTAGCCTTTGTTTCATTAAAGAAAAGTGGAGAGCGGGACTTTGTATTCCATAGGGGAGCAGATGCTTTTTTGACCTTAGACGATATTGATCAAGATAAAATAAGGAATGCAAAGATTCTCCATTTTGGTTCGGCGACAGCTATGTTATCTGAGCCATTTTGCAGCACCTACCTAAATCTTATTTCCAATGCTAAAGATGAGGGACAATTTATTTCGTTTGACCCTAACTATCGAGGCGATTTATGGAAGGGAAGAGTCGATGAGTTTGTCACAATTGCCAAAAAAGCAATTGCTTTAAGTGATTTTGTTAAGGTAAGTGATGAGGAATTGGAGATTATCACAGAGACTAAAGATCATGAAGAAGGTGTTAGTCTCCTTCATGAAATGGGAGCGGAAATAATAGCGGTTACGCTTGGTAAAAAAGGAACATTGCTGTCTAATGGAAAGAAAAATGAGATTGTTAACAGCATTCGGGTTACATCTATTGATTCTACAGGTGCAGGTGACGCTTTTGTCGGAGCAGCCTTATACAGATTTGCTGAAGCTGAACAAATCAATACTATTAGTAATGATTTTGATAAGCTCCATGACATCGTGTCTTTCGCAAATAAGGTTGGAGCGCTTGTTTGTACAAAAATAGGAGCTATTGAAGCATTGCCAAGTGGTATTGAGATAGAAATTTCTAAAGTTTGAATGTAAATTTACAAAAATGACAAATATTCTACTCTTTGAAAGAGGCTTCTCGTAATCGTGATTATGAGAAGCCTCTTTTTTCATTTCTTGGTATCAATATAGATACTTATCACCTCGTCTAGTAGTTACCTAGTTTTGAATGTTGTGTATCTATTTATAAAGGAATATTTTAGGAGCATATAGAATATTTAGATGAATGCCCAAAATAGATACAAAACTTCCAAGGAGGAGTCACCTTGTCTCTTGAACAAATAAATCCCGTGATTGAAAAAATACTCGTAAACATTGAAAAGGTTATGATTGGAAAAAGAGACGTTGCTGAACTTAGTCTGGTTGCCCTGTTAGCAGGCGGCCATGTGCTGTTAGAAGACGTACCAGGTGTCGGGAAAACGATGATGGTTCGTGCCCTGGCAAAGTCTGTGAATGCCAACTTCCGCAGAATTCAATTCACACCCGATCTATTGCCATCCGATGTAACCGGAGTCTCCATATATAATCCAAAAGAAATGGAATTTCAATTTCGTCCCGGTCCGTTAATGGGGAACATCATTCTTGCCGATGAAATTAACCGGACATCCCCGAAGACACAGTCGGCACTCTTAGAAGGGATGGAGGAAGCGAGTGTAACCATTGATGGAATAACCCATCAACTGAACAAGCCATTTTTCGTTATGGCAACGCAAAACCCAATCGAATATGAAGGGACATATCCGCTTCCCGAGGCACAACTTGACCGTTTTTTATTAAAAATGAGAATGGGTTACCCGGACTTACAAGAGGAAATGGAAGTGTTGAACCGAGCACAAAGGGTTCCGCCGATTGAGGATTTAACGCCAGTGATTGACCTTGAAGGCCTCCTCGATTTACAAAAAGAAATTAAAGATGTCTTCGTCGATGATACGATTAAGCGTTACATTGTCGACATTGTCAATCGCACTAGGGGACATGGCAGCGTCTACCTTGGGGTAAGCCCAAGGGGTTCAATTGCCTTAATGAAAGCAGCGCAGGCCTATGCGTATATGTTTGGACATGATTATGTCCTGCCTGATGACATTCAATATTTGGCCCGTTTTGTCTTATCCCATCGGATCATTTTAAAATCAGAGGCAAAGTTTGAAGGGATTACTGCTGAAGAAATAGTCAACCAGGTGGTTGCAAGAGTTCCTGTACCGGTCCAAAGGTTAGTGAAATAGAATGAAAAAGCTCTGGATTCCAATCAAAAAAGTGTGGAAGTTTATCCTGTTACTTTTTTTGATTCTATTAACCTTTTCTTACGCGATGTTCCAAGGGGGTTTTGTCAGCTGGTTTTTATTTTATAGCTTTTTACCCTTTGCGATCTATTGTGTGGCCATAGCCTTCTACTCCTTAAATGAACTTGAAGTCACAAGAACATTGCAAAAATTAGATTACAACGCGGGGGAATCTTTAAGGGTGGCAGTTACAGTAAAAAGGTCAAAATCCTTTCCGTTATTTTATTTACTTGTCGAGGACAACTTAGATGATTCCTTGAAATTTGCCAATCCGCAAAAGAAACCAAAGGCACTTCTTTTACCGGGATTGAAAAAGGAATTTTCTTATGAATATATCATTGAAGAGCTGCCGCGCGGTGAACATTTTTTTCAGTCCTTTACCGTAAGAATCGGTGACCCGCTAGGCTTATTCGAAAAAGAAAAAAGGTTAGTTGCAGAGGGGAAAGTTATTGTCTATCCAGCATATTCAGAGCTATTATATCGACCAGTCGAGAATCATTATGATCAAGGGCTGACTGCATCAAGGGAACGTGTGCAGCGTGATACCTCAATGGCTACGGGAGTAAGGGACTACCAGCCTGGTGACCGATTTTCGTGGATTAACTGGAAAGCCTCTGCGAAACGAAACGTACTAATGACGAAGGAATTTGAGCAACGGCAATCACACGACGTGTTCGTTGTCATGGATTGTGTACCGGATAAGCACTTTGAGCCGGTTGTATCGTTTACCGCCTCCTTGCTGCGGGCCATTTTGAAAAGAGGAGCCCAGACAGGCCTATTAACGATTAGCAGCGAGCGGGCATCGTTCCCGATCCGAGGCGGAGAACGGCATCTCCAGCAACTCTTTTATCATTTAGCAAAAATAGAAGCGAAATGTATCTCACCTTTTGAAAAGGTGTTAGATACAGATGGTCTGTTTATCCAACAAACGGTTTCATTTATGCTTGTCACTGCACAGATAACCAAACCCTTGATTGAAAAAGCAAGTTTTCTTGGACAACGAAAAGGAGAAACCATTACGCTTTTTCTAATAAAGGGGGAGAAAGAATCCCCAATAGAAAACGAAAGATCACTCATTGCAATGGCCAATGCACGAGGGGTGCGGATTGTTATGGTTCATGAAGGTCAACACAAGGCAGCCTTTTCGGAGGTGAACTTTTTTGATTAAAAGGGATTATCCGTCGTTTCTGTTATATACGTTTGGTTTTCTATTATTATGGGAGTGGCTTCGTCCAGTTGAACAATTAACGGAAACGGAACATATTGAAACATTTATTATTTTCCTGATTATTTCGTTTGCCCTCTCTTTTTTACATCTAAAATGGATTTGGCAATACCTGATTAAAATGATATTTATCTTATATTCTATCAACCGCATCCACTATGATGAAGGGTTCTTTCAGTTTGGCTGGGTTAAGTCCTTATTAACGGATGTGATCGATAATATTGGCTTGATCGCTGCAAGGGATTGGAACGACTTATCCAATGTGTTCCGGACACTATTATTCTTTGTGCTGCTTTGGCTAATGGTCTATTTAATTCATTATTGGCTCCTAAACCGGAAGCGAATATTTATCTTTTATTTTATGACATTGATTTATATTACCGTGTTGGATACGTTTACCCCTTATAGCGCAAAAGCGGCGATTGTCAGAACAGTGGTGGCTGGTTTTGCGGTGATGGGGATGCTGACGTTTAACCGGATTATCCAGAGGGAGAATGTAAACACTGAGCCAGCTTTCTTTCGAAAGTGGATGGTGCCGCTAGCAGGAATGATTGCATTAAGTGTTTTTCTTGGAATAGCAGCACCAAAAGCTGAACCGATATGGCCTGATCCTGTTCCCTATTTAACAGCTAATAACGATAAAGTTCCAGAACGCAATCCAAATGGTGTTCATCGAATTGGGTACGGAACGAATGATTCGGCTTTAGGCGGTCCATTTACAGGGGACAACAACCCGGTTTTTAACTATGAAGCGAACGGAAAAAATTATTGGAAGATGGAAACGAAGGATGTGTACACAGGAAAAGGCTGGCTAACATCTGGGACAACGCCCATTTCCTTCCGTCAGGAAGACTTGGTCCCTGTTTATTCATTGCCAAAAACAGTGGAGACCATTAAGGAAACTGCCCGTGTATTAACCCATGTAGGTTATAATTATAACTATCTTATGTATCCTGCCGGTATTAATAAAGTGTTAAAAATTCTGCCGCTTGATGCAGCTGGAAATGACTTTGAGGTCGATACAACAAATGAGAGAATCAGCTTTTACAATGATAACAAAGCTCCCGTTGTACCTCGCGACTTTACAGTTGAATTTGAAACACCCAAATATAAAGCAAAGGATTTAGTGCAAACAACTAGTTTTGATCCGACGAGCATCAACCCTGAATTTTATGAAAAGTATACCCGACTGCCTGAGGAACTGCCACCAAGAGTTAAAGAGTTAGCAGAAGAAATTACTGCCTCAAAATCGAATTGGTTCGATAAAGCGAAGGCAGTGGAAAGTTATTTTGGAAAAGCGGAATACACCTACGACCAAAAAAATGTTGCGGTGCCTGACACCAACGATGATTATGTCGATCAGTTTTTATTTGATACAAAAAGGGGTTATTGCGATAATTTCTCCTCATCCATGGCAGTTATGCTTCGAACACTGGGGATTCCCACTCGCTGGGTCAAAGGGTTTACGGGCGGAGATTTTCTCCAATATAGTGATGAGGCTTCAGGGGTACAGGTTTATGAAGTAACAAATAATAATGCCCACTCCTGGGTGGAGGTCTTTTTTCCGAATCAAGGCTGGGTCCCATTTGAGCCGACAAAGGGCTTTTCAAATGAAATCATCATCAATTATGAATCAAAAGCGACATCATCATCTAATCCGCAAACCAGCACACCAACTGTGAAAAAGCCTCAACAGGAAAATCTTGATGATACGAAGGCGTCAAAGGATTCGAATCAATTCTCTGATATCAAAAGAATATGGACTGATTTTAAATTGCTTTTGAAAAATAATTGGAAGCGGATGGTCCTTATATTCATACTCTTAGCAGGAGTATCTACGATTCTTTATCTGATCCGTGGGAAGTGGGTTCCGTACTTGCTGTTAGCGGTTTATCGGTTCAAGAAAAAGGACGAAAGTTTCGGGACTGCCTACCTGGCTTTATTAGAACAGTTCGATCGCTACGGTTTAAAGCGGAAGGAGAACCAAACACTGAGGAACTATGCCCGTTATATTGATTCGTTCTTTTCGACGAGAGAGATGTCCCGATTGACAGCTATTTATGAAAATTATGTGTATCATCAAAACCTGCCAAAGGGAACTTGGGAAGAATCGCATGAATTGTGGGAAAATTTAATCAAAAAAACAATTGCTTGACCAGAAAAACGACCTATTGTTACAATATGTACTATTCAATGTCTAGCGTAAGTTATTAGCGGAATTCGCAAAATGGGTGTGCGCTTTTCAAAATATGTACGTTTCCTTCATATATCCTCGAAAATAAGGTTCGAGAGTCTCTACCGGGTCACCGTATAATGACCTGACTATGAAGGCAGGATTTTTCTGTGAGCACTTTGCAAGAAAACTAGAATTCTGCCTTCCTGATATTTAAATGGAGGGAGAATTCTAGTTTTTTTTATATCATTTGTTGTTATGGTTAATAATAACTATATCTTTAGAAAATTGGGGTGAATGCTTTGCCAGGAAAGCATGAAATGATTATTGTATTAGATTTTGGGAGTCAATATAACCAGCTAATTACTCGCAGGATCCGCGAGTTCGGGGTATACAGTGAACTGCATCCGCACACGATTACAGCAGAAGAAATTCGCCAATTAAACCCAACAGGGATTATTTTTTCCGGCGGACCAAACAGTGTGTACGATGAAAATTCCTTCCGATGTGATGAAGAAATATTTGAAATGGGTCTGCCAATCCTCGGAATTTGTTACGGGATGCAATTAATGACTGTCCATTTCAATGGGAAGGTTGAAAAAGCAAACCAGCGTGAATACGGAAAAGCAACCATGACGGTGCAGCATGAATCAGCGCTATTTAGCGGCCTGCCTAAAGAGCAAACCGTGTGGATGAGCCATGGCGACCTTGTGGTAGAAGCCCCTGCAGGTTTCACTGTTGACGGAACAAACCCGCACTGCCCGATTTCAGCAATGAGTGATGAAGAACGAAAGCTTTACGCTGTTCAGTTTCATCCGGAAGTACGTCATTCTGTTTATGGGAATGAATTGCTTAGGAATTTTGTTTTCAACGTTTGTAAAAGCACTGGCGATTGGTCAATGGGGAATTACATTGAAATCGAGATGGCGAAGATTCGCGAACAGGTTGGCGATAAAAAGGTGCTTTGTGCCTTAAGCGGCGGGGTTGACTCTTCCGTTGTTGCCGTGTTAATTCATAAAGCTATTGGTGACCAACTAACTTGTATTTTTGTGGACCATGGTCTTCTCCGTAAAAATGAAGCAGAAAGTGTGATGAAGACTTTCTCTGAAGGCTTCCATATGAATGTAATCAAGGTCGATGCTAAAGAACGTTTCCTATCGAAGTTGGAAGGCGTTTCTGACCCAGAGAAGAAACGGAAAATCATCGGCAATGAGTTTATCTATGTATTTGATGATGAAGCAACAAAGCTTAAGGGCATCGAGTTTTTAGCCCAAGGAACGCTTTATACCGATATCATTGAAAGTGGTACAGCTACGGCACAGACGATTAAATCACATCACAATGTAGGCGGCCTTCCAGAAGATATGCAGTTTACTTTAATTGAACCATTAAGCACCTTGTTTAAAGATGAAGTCCGTGCGCTTGGAACAGAGCTTGGCATTCCGGATGATATCGTCTGGAGACAGCCTTTCCCTGGCCCAGGTCTAGGGATTCGTGTCTTAGGAGCTATTTCAGATGATAAACTTGAAATCGTTCGGGACTCGGATTGGATCCTTCGTGAGGAAATTAAAAAAGCTGGGCTTGACCGAGAAATATGGCAGTATTTCACCGTACTTCCAGACATTCGCAGTGTCGGAGTAATGGGTGATGCTAGAACTTACGATTATACCATCGGTATTCGAGCGGTTACTTCGATTGACGGGATGACATCCGATTGGGCAAGGATTCCGTGGGATGTCCTTGAAGTAATTTCAACGCGTATTGTTAACGAAGTAGCGCATGTGAACCGGGTAGTGTACGACATTACCAGCAAACCGCCAGCAACGATTGAGTGGGAATAAGAAAAGCGATAGCGTAAGAACCGGGACTATAGTCCTGGTTCTTATTTCTTTAGGAGTGAAATATTCACGAACGATTTCAATTTTAATTTTAAAATCGTTCGTATTTTTTGTTTACAAGATATTTTTTTCCTGCTAAAATAAAAAACGAGTTAAGAGAATATAATAATTGCATCGTATAATCTTGGGGATATGGCCCAAAAGTTTCTACCGAGCCACCGTAAATGGCTTGACTACGAGGCAGTGTCATTAATAAAGAGGCTAGCTTCCTTTCCTCTATTTTTGCACATGCCTAAAGTCACGCTCCGGTAGAATATGCCGGAGCTTTTTTTTGCATAATAAAGAAAAGATTCATAGGGGGAAAATAAATGCAGAAGTATTTTGAGTTTGAGAAACACGGTACAAATTATCGCCGCGAGTTTATTGGTGGACTGACCACCTTCTTAGCGATGGCTTATATACTAGTTGTTAACCCGTTAACATTATCATTAGCATCAATAAAGGATTATCCTGATGCTTTACGAATGGATTATGGTGCCGTATTTGTGGCAACAGCCCTCGCATCAGCGATAGGATCGATTGTCATGGGACTTCTTGGAAAGTATCCACTAGCACTAGCCCCGGGAATGGGCTTGAATGCGTTCTTTGCTTATACAGTTGTATTAGGAAGCGGGATTCCTTGGCAGCATGCCCTTGGCGCAGTCCTTATCTCAGGTGTGTTTTTCTTCTTATTAACGCTCACTGGCCTGCGAGAAAAAATTATTAACGCCATTCCAGTTGATTTAAAACACGCGGTTGGTGCGGGGATTGGCTTATTCATTACCTTTATCGGATTACAAAATGCTGGTATTGTGGTCAATAATGATGCAACACTTGTTGGTTTAGGCGATTTGACAGCAGGACCTACTTTGCTTGCTATTTTTGGGATCGTTGTTACAGTAATTATGATGACAAGAGGTATTAATGGTGCCGTATTTTATGGAATGGTCATCACAGTAATCGTCGGAATGATCTTTAACTTAATTGATATGCCGCATAAAGTAGTCGATTCAGTTCCAAGTTTAGCGCCGACCTTTGGTGCAGCCTTCTCTTCGTTTGGAGATAGTTCTTTTTATACAACTGCAATGCTTGGAATTATTCTAACTTTCTTGTTTGTTGATTTCTTTGACAATGCTGGTACACTTGTCGCAGTAGCGAACCAAGCGGGAATCATGAAAGACAATAAACTGCCTCGAGCTGGACGCGCGTTAATTTCGGATTCGATTGCAACAACTGTCGGTGCAGTACTTGGTACATCCACAACAACGTCTTATATTGAGTCATCTGCAGGGGTTGCCTCTGGAGCGAGAACTGGGTTTGCAGCTTTAGTAACAGCCGGATTCTTTATCTTATCGTTATTCTTCTTTCCATTATTATCGGTTGTTACAGCACCTGTAACGGCACCTGCGTTAATTATTGTAGGGGTATTAATGGTATCTTCATTAGGGAAAATTGATTGGCAGCGTTTTGAGATTGCTGTTCCAGCATTCTTAACGATGATTGCGATGCCACTGACTTACAGTATTGCCACTGGTATTGCTGTTGGGTTTATCTTCTACCCAATTACAATGATCGTAAAGGGCAGAACAAAAGAAATACACCCGGTCATGTACTTCTTCTTTGTAATCTTTGTACTATATTTCATTTTCTTAAAATAAGTCAAAAGGAACTGTGGGCTGCCACAGTTCTTTTTTATTGGGTTGAGAGGGATGAAATTTGAATAAATTACTAGTCGTAAGTTCATGTAGCTGTCGAACTTTGTCGTTGACTTCCTGTTTTCTCTCTTTTATCCTGTAAATAATAGGTTAAAAGGTAGAAATGGGGAATTGGGTATGGCAGAACTGCTGATAGAAAAGGTTTTAAATAATAATGTTTTAATTGCTGAACACCCTTCCTATGGAGAAGTTGTTTTGATTGGGAAAGGACTTGGCTTTAATCGCAAGCGCGGGGACTATATCGAAACAGATTCAGTGGAAAAACTTTTTGTCTTAAAAAATGAAAAGGAACAAGAAAATTATATTAAATTGCTTCCTTTTATTGATAATGAATACTTAGAGGTAATCATAGCCTCCATTGAATTAATCAAGCAACGAACAAATTCAATGTTAAATGAACATATCCATGTGGCGTTAACGGACCATCTTATGTTTGCTTTAACGAGGATCTCGCAAGGGATGGAATTGAAAAATCCATTTTTAGTGGAGACGAAAGCGCTTTATCGTGATGAGTATGAAGTGGCAAAAGATGTCGTGGAGCTTATTAAGGATAAGACAGGAATTAGCCTTCCAATTGGTGAAATAGGATTTATCGCCCTGCATATTCATAGTGCGCTAACAAATAAAAATCTTTCGGATGTAAATCAACATTCACAACTAGTCAGCAGATTGGTTGATATGGTAGAAGAACAGCTTGAAATAGAGATAGATAAAGAAGGAATCGATTATATGAGACTTGTTCGTCACCTTCGCTTTGCGATTGATAGAGTAGTTAAGGGTGAAAAAGTCGATGAACCAGAAAAAATCGCTTCCCTATTGAAAGATGAATATCCGGTATGTTATAATCTCTCATGGAAGCTCATTAAAGTGATGCAACAATCATTAAAATTAAAAGTCTTTGATGCAGAAGCAGTATATTTAACAATGCATTTGCAGCGACTTCAAAAAAAATTTAAATAGCACTTATTTTTTTACGTGTTACTGATTCGATCAGGCATGAGTAAAAAGTTTAATTGAAATGAAGTTAATGGGGTAATCTATACCCATAGTTTCGTTCAATTGGATTTTTTTACTCATGCCTTTTTTATTGTATTTTTTGTGGATAATGTAACCGCTTTATGAGCTGAACAAAAAATTAGGAGGTATTTTTTATGTTTAAAAATGCTTTTGGTGTTTTACAGAAAGTCGGTAAAGCACTTATGCTACCAGTAGCGATTTTGCCTGCTGCCGGGATATTATTAGCAGTTGGTAATGCACTTCAAAACCCGACATTAATTGACCTCGCCCCATTCTTAGATAATAGTGGGATTGCGATGGTTGCGAAAATTATGGAACAGGCGGGTAGTGTTATATTTGGTAACCTGTCGTTATTATTTGCCGTTGGGGTAGCGATTGGACTAGCTGGAGGAGAAGGTGTAGCTGGACTTGCTGCGATTGTAGGTTTCCTGATTATGAATGCAACCATGGGAACTGCTTTAGGAATAGATGCAGATGCGCTTGCGAAGCATCCTCAAAGTTACGCGTCAGTTTTAGGGATTCCAACACTGCAAACCGGAGTTTTTGGAGGTATCATCGTCGGTCTGATTGCCGCGTATATGTATAATAGATTCTTCGAAATAGAATTGCCATCCTATCTAGGATTCTTTGCTGGTAAGCGATTCGTTCCAATTGCAACAGCTGCAAGTACTGTTCTTTTAGGATTGCTAATGATTGTTATTTGGCCTCCAATTCAAACAGGCTTGAATCTTTTCTCCACTAACATGGTTGATGCAAACAGAACTGTTGCTGCCTTTATTTTTGGGGTCATTGAACGTTCATTAATTCCATTTGGATTGCATCATATTTTCTATGCGCCATTCTGGTATGAATTTGGCAGCTATACAAATGCTGCTGGCGATCTTGTACGTGGTGACCAACGTATTTTCATGGAACAAATTAAAGATAATGTACAACATTTAACTGCAGGTACATTTACAACGGGTAAATATCCGTTTATGATGTTTGGACTTCCTGCAGCAGCACTAGCCATTTACCATGAGGCTCGACCAGAAAAGAAAGCGATTGTAGGGGGATTGATGGCTTCTGCGGCGTTAACTTCTTTCCTAACAGGTATTACAGAACCAATTGAATTCTCATTCTTGTTTGTTGCTCCAGTTTTATTTGGAATCCACGCAATTTTTGCGGGATTATCCTTTATGACAATGCACTTGTTAAATGTAAAAATCGGGATGACATTCTCTGGTGGATTAATTGACTATGTTCTATTCGGTTTAATCAACCCACAAACAAATGCGTGGATTGTTATACCTGTAGGTCTTGTTTTTGCATTGATTTATTACTTCGGTTTCCGATTTGCGATCCGCAAATGGAATTTAAAAACACCAGGTCGTGAATTAGAAGAAGAAGATGAGAGCCAAGTACCGGCAGGCAAAGCAGGCAAAGGTGATTTAGCTGCTAATATTTTAGATGCAATGGGTGGTAAGGAAAATATTGCTCATTTAGACGCTTGTATTACACGTCTTCGTGTATCGGTTAATGATAGTAAAAACGTTGATAAAGCCCAATTGAAAAAACTTGGTGCGGCAGGTGTCCTTGAAGTAGGTAATAACATTCAAGCGATTTTTGGACCACGTTCTGAAACAATCAAAGGACAAATGAAAGATATCATGTCAGGTAAGCGACCTCGTACGACTTCTGTTGCTACACCAGAAAAAGGTGCAGAAAAACAGAACGAGGCCACTAATTCAGATGCACTTCAAAAAGCACGTGAAAATGAAGTATTTGCAGCACCGCTAAAAGGGGAAATCAAGCCGATTACTGAAGTGCCGGATCAGGTGTTTGCTGGGAAAATGATGGGCGATGGATTTGCAATTGTACCGGCAGAAGGAATGATTGTTTCACCTGTCAATGGAAAAATCGTAAACCTATTCCCAACAAAACATGCAATCGGTATTTTATCTGATACTGGTCGTGAAATACTAATTCATGTGGGTATTGATACTGTTAATTTAAAAGGCCAAGGATTTGAGACATTAGTGTCAGAAAATGACATTGTCGAACAAGGACAGCCTTTATTGAAAGTAGATTTAAACTACATTAAAGAACACGCAACATCCACAATCACACCGATTGTCTTCACGAACTTAGCTGAAGGTGAAAAAATTGTTATTAATAAGCAAGGTCAAGTGGAGTTGAAGCAAGAAGGTATCATTAAGATTACTAAGTAAATTGAGAGCCGGTCCAAATGTTTGGATCGGCTTTTATACTTATTAATAGAAGAAAGTTGATATAGGTAAATTCATTTGAAATTTTTATTGACGTTGTCTAATCTAGGTGGTATTATATTAAAGCAGTCGTTATTGACGAGTTAACAACTTGTTGGTGTTGAAAAACATTTGATAAATTGGTTGACAACGAATTGCTGAAATGTTATAGTTATAAAGTTGCTTCAAACGAAGTAACGAGATTGTTCTTTGAAAACTAAACAAACAAAATCGTGCAAACAAACAAAAATTTTTAGTTTCAATTAAGAAACTAAGTCAACGTAACAAAATGAGCTAATCAACTTTCTTGGAGAGTTTGATCCTGGCTCAGGAC
>NZ_JBPXRO010000044.1:0-33314 GCF_051842875.1 Neobacillus sp. C211 | reverse complement strand
GGCAATTACAAAGAGAAATTGAAATGAATGTTGCCTACCGCTGGTTTTTAGGCCTGAAATTTAAGGATCCTGTTCCACACCACTCAACGATTAGTTGGAATCGCCAACATCGTTTTAAAGGTACCGAAATCTTTCAGGAAATATATGATGAGATGGTTCTCCAGGCAATGAATCACAAAATGGTAGGTGGTCGTGTCTTATTTTCGGATTCTAAATCAACAGGCCCATTAGCAGGTACAATGAATAATTAAATGCTGAGAATAAAAAATTGCCGAGAAAAATACCCTTTCTCGACAATCTGAAGGAAAGTCGTTGACTTTCCTTTTTTACATTCATTTATTTCATTGGTTGGAATTCTACTGCTACATAATTGGTTTCTCCAATTTCTTTTTTCACCTGTAAGATGATTTTGTTGGCCTCAGTTGCTGAAGGTTTCTTCTTAGATTTAACTGTGACTCTTACTTTTTCACCATCGGCTCTTACTAATGCATCTTCATAGCCCATTGTTTTAATTAACGTTTCAAGAATTTCTTCTTGTTTGGCCGTTTGATTCAATTTGTCCATTTGATCTTTTACTTTACTTCGCTCAACCGCAGGAATATCTGTGGAGGCAAGCTCCGTCGTTAGATCCTCTCGCTGTTCGCTCCTTAGGTCATCGAGCTTCATACGTAATTCTTCAAACGCTTCATCACCCGCAACAGTTGATACAATTGTTTTATCATCCTTAGCTTCCGTTTTTGTTTTACCCTGATTTTGATCTTTCGCTTTTTGCGAAACAGCAGCTAGATCATTACTCTTCTGTTCCGGAGAGGTAATGTAATAAACGGATAAGACAACTACTAAACTTAACATCGTTAATAACCAAACTGTTTGTTTTTTCAATAGCATAGGAAAACACCCCTTTTATTTTTTAGGCATGACAGCAACTCGGTGACTTGGTACATCTAAAGCGCGTGTAACTGCCTCTACAATCCACTTTTTAACTTGTATATTCTCTGCGCCTTTCGCAACTACTAAGACACCGCGAATTACAGGTTTTTTCGTTTCTACTACAATCGGAACCTCTTTTTCACCCTCACGGATAATCACTAGTTGTTCATCAATTGAGGCTTCCTCAACTTTCCGTTCCCCACCTTCTCGATCTGTTTCTTCAGTCGTTTGTGATTTGGAAACCCTGTTTTTTTCAAGCACTTTCTTATCAGTGGAATCAATATTGACAACAACTGTAACATCGTTAACCCCTAGCATTTCCTGAAGGGCTTTCTTAAGCTGATTTTCATATTTTTCTTCATATTTATCCAATGCCTTATTGCTTGAGCCCTTATTTAGACCAAATGCCGGTACATCTTCGGAATTTACTTTTTCACTCGTCGCAACAGGTGTATTCGCTGAGTTCGAATCTGTTTTAAATACAATATTGCCAACAAGCATAAAGGCTGCACCGATACATAGAACAACAAGCATATACTGGTATTTCCCTGGTTTCTTGTCAGATTTACCTTCTATTTTGAGCACCTTTTTAAGCCATGAAAATGGTCCTTGGTTGTTATTCATTTTGGTTATTAATCCCCCCTTCAATCGAAACTTCAACTGTTTTTTCGGTCACATTCCATTTTTGCGAAAGAAAAGCGGCAATTTTTTCAGCTTCTTCTGTTGAGCTTTTAGATGGAAGAGGTGTTTCTGTGTTAATTTCGACTTGTTTGATCGCTTCGACTGTCTTCACTTCATTTTCTGGTTGCTTCAGAAGAACCATAACCTTTTGGAGGTTGTCTGGGAATGCTTGGTCGCTTTTTTCATTTGTAGCTAGATCAATTTTTGCTATCTCCAATCCGTATTGTTCCATCAACTCCTCTTTCACGTCCTTTTTCAGTTGGACAGCCATTTCTTCTAAAATATATGCATGTTGTTGGGCTTGTATTTCTTTTTTCTTTAAATCTATTGAATTTTTCATATTTTTTTCTCCAGGGGCTTGATATGAAGGGATCGAACCCATTGCTGATTCAAAATCCTTGGAAATCAATTTAAAAATTGGGGTAAGAATAATGGCAATTAAAAGGAGTCCTGTAACCATTTTTGTGTACTTTTGCATACTTGAATTGGGGAGGAGCATATCAATTACCGTGGCTAACAAGATAAAGAGAATAATATTCGTTACCCACTCTATTAAAAATTCCATATGAATCCCCCCTATCTCATCATCATCGTCAGGTTTCCTGCCGCAACTATAACTGTTATACATAAAAAGAACATCAGTGAAACGATTCCTAAAGCTGCAAATACATAAATGACACTCTTGCTAATAATATCCAAGCAGGTAATGATTGGCCCGCCGCCTAATGGCTGCAAGATTGCGGCAGCGAATTTATAGATAAAGGCAATCATTAAGATTTTAATAGCTGGGAAGGCTACAATGATAAGCAGGATACCAACACCAGCAATGCCTACTGTATTTTTTAATAGGACAGATGCACTAACCACCGTATCTGTAGCATCTGTAAACATCCGGCCGATAACAGGTATAAAGTTCCCCGTTACAAATTTCGCTGTCCTAATCGTAACACCATCTGTTACAGCTGCTGATGCTCCTTGTACTGATATAACACCTAGAAACACCGTCAAGAAGATTCCCATTAACCCAATGCTCCAGTTTCTTAGCAGGGCAGCTAATTGTGACACTTTATACTGTTCTGACATCGTGCTTACAATACTCAACAAGGTGGCTAGAAACAGGAGAGGCAGGATAATATACTGCATGAATAAACCGCTTATATTCATTAAAAACAAGATCACCGGATGAAAGAAAGCTGCTGATATAAGACCGCCAGAGGCTGCAATTAATGCGAGTAACAGTGGAACAAGTGCTAGCACAAAAGAGATCATCGATCCGATTGCTTCATTTGTATAACTTATGGCGATATGGAAACTATTCAGGGCAATTATGACTAAGACCATATAAACGATTGAATATGCAACCTTGCTAATCGCGCTTTTCTCGAAGGCATTCTGCATCGATTGAAGGAACATACTAAAGATGGTTAGCATGATCAATGACCCCAGTAATTTCCCGTTAGAAACAAACTCTTGAAAGGCAAACTTTACTATTCCCAACCCCCATTGTTTAAATGAGAATTTCTTCTCGCCGCTTACGAAGTCATACAAGCTCCCCTTTTGACTTTCTGGAAGAAATCCTCCGTATTTATAGGTAATGTCCTCCCAAAATTGTTTGAGTTCTGTAATATCAAGGGATTTAAGCTGGGCATCAACTAACTCCTGCGGAGAAAGAGGGTTTGGGTCTTTAGTCTCTTCGGCAGCTTGTACACCTGTAAAGGATAAAAAAAAGAAAACAAGAACTATAATAGGAATAAACTGCAATCGCTGCTTCAATTCTATCTACACCTCTTTTTCAGGTTTGTCATCAACTAGGAATAAGTTTGATTATCGTTTCAATCAAAACAGTTAAAATCGGGATCGCCATAGCAAGGATAATAATTTTTCCAGCTAATTCAATTTTAGAAGAGAGTGCTCCCTGACCAGCATCCTTTGTAATCTGAGCGGCAAATTCAGCAATATAAGCAATTCCAATGATTTTTAAAATCGTTTCGATATAAACCATATTCACTTTTGCATTCACTGCCAGTTTCTCAAGCATATGAATGATTTCATAAATTTTATCAACCAAAAAAAGGAAAATGACACAGCCTACAAAGACAACTAAGAGGAATGCAAAATTGGGCTTTTGTTCTTTCACAATTAAAGCTAGAAAGGTTGCTACAAGAGCTATGCCAACTATTTTTATGATTTCAATCTTAGGGACCCCCCTTCTATTGATATAAAAATACAGATTTAATTTTTTGGAAGAGATCATCGACAATGGATGCTACCTGAAATAATATATAGATAAACCCAAACAACGTTACCCACTGTGCGTATTCTTTTTTCCCCACCTGATCAAGAACGGTATGCAAAAAGGCAACAACTATTCCCACACCAGCAATTTTAAAAATAATATCCACTTCTAACCCCATTGCATTTCCCCCTAAAATAATAAAATAATCAGTAATAATCCTGATAAGAATCCTAGACTCTTGATCATTTTTTCGTATGTTGCTTGGGCTTGAACTGCATCCGCCTCTTCTCTTTCAAGATGTGTTAGTGTCAGCATGATATGTTTTTGCTGGGACATACGATCATGTCGACCCAGGGTTTCCCCAAATTGCTTCATAATTTCAAATTCTCCCTGCTTTAATGCTGTAGCATTCCATATTTCTCTTAAACTCGTTTCCCAAGCGTCTCTTACTGTTGTTTCGGTGTCCGTTAATTTCTTGGAAAAGGACTCAAAAAAGGTTGAAAGCGGCTTTGAAAGCTGTTCTGCTAACCTTCTGGCTGCTTCATGTAATGGCGTATGACCGTACATTATTTCTGCTTCAAGTGATTGTAGTGCAGTCCTTAATGCCCTGAGCTGCCTTGTTCGTTCACTAAAACGTCTAGAAATCTCAAATCCGATCCATGTTGTTGCGACAATTATGAAAACAGCACCTATAAGCTTAATCATTTATGTCACTCTCACTTTTTGATTCATTTCTTTACCATTTCTATCTAAAATATGAGTAATAGTTCCTGGTCCTGATGCCCTGCTAAGGACAACAAAACGTTGAAAAATTTTTTGATCAAGAATCGTCCGTAAAGATGGTCTATTTCTTACTTCTTCAATGCTCGTCCCATGTGTGGTCATCATTAACTTTATTCCCGCATGAACAGCCTCTTGGATGGCTTCAGCATCTTCTTTCCGGCCTATTTCATCAACAACTAGAATATCTGGACTCATCGAGCGAATCATCATCATCATTCCTTCAGCTTTCGGACAGGCATCTAGCACATCCAAACGGTCACCAAAGGTCAATTGCGGTATTCCATTAACACATCCAGCAATTTCACTTCGTTCATCGACAATCCCTACCTTATTTGCCTGTATACCCCTTGCTAAGTAACCTGAGGATGCAATTCTTGCAATATCACGCAGTAATGTTGTTTTTCCAGTTTGGGGCGGACCAATCACCATCGTATGCATCCAATTTCCTTGATAGATATAAGGGATAATTGGTTCAGCTATCCCTACCTTTTCCCTAGCTATCCGAATATTAAAAGAGGAAATGTCCCTGATCGCCTTGACCTTTCCACCCTCAAGGATCACCTTACCAGCCAGCCCAATCCGATGGCCCCCGGAAACAGTTATAAATCCTTGCTTAAGTTCCTCTTCGAGGGTATAGATGGAGAAATGACTTATTTTATTCATTAGGTGAAAAGCATCATCAGGCTGGACAATATACGGTAAAAACCTGGGTGCGCCTTTCATTGTCATTTCAATCGGTCGGCTAATTCGTATGCGGATTTCTTCCAGTTCTTCTTTTTGGCTAGGAGGGATTTTGCTGATTAGGTCGGCTATATTTTTTGGTAAAAAGTTTAGGATCGTTTCCACGTGTGCAACCTCCTCATATTTGCCTTTCTCATTATTTAAAATGTATGCCTGCTTGGTCACATTATGACTTTCAAAACTGTCATTTCTTTTCTATTTTCTGAGATGAATGCTAGAACAAAAATAAGAAAAGTAGAAAGGGATAAATTTTAATATCGGAACATTTTTGGAAGTCAGTCGTATTTTAAAGAAAGAATAAACATAAAGGGGGAGAGGGAAGTGTACAATTACCATCCGTTAAATCGAAATGGATTACCTCCCAAGGACTATTTAATTAAAGTGTCTGGTGAAGGAGAATTGGCAATCCAACCTGACTCCGCTTCGGTAAACCTAGGAATTATAACGGAAAGCAAGCAGGTAATAAACGCCCAGCAGCAGAATTCTCTTGAAGTAACAAAGGTAATCGACTCTCTTATTTCACTGGGAATTACCAAAAATAATATACAGACCTTCGATTATCGAATTGAATCCGATTACGATTATGACCAAGGGAAACAAATATTTCGTGGTTATAAAATAACTCATATCCTGCAGGTAAAAATAGAGGACTTATCAATCGTTGGCAAGGTCGTGGATACCGCTGTTCAAAATGGTGTGAACTATGTTTCTAACGTCCAATTTACAGTGAAAGACAAAGAGTCTTTTTATAAGCAGGTCTTAGTTATGGCAGTAAATAATGCAATTGAAAGGGCTAAAACCATTGCAGGGACCTTAAATGTATCGTTAATCCCCACACCGAGGTTAATTATCGAAGGAGGCAAAACGGTCCAGCCTGTTTTTAATCAGACTGGGGCTTTCGTGAAAGGAGCTGCCTCCACACAAATTGAACCAGGACAAATAACAGTCAAGGCTGATGTGATCGCAGAATTTCACTTTAAACCATTTTAGAAAAAAAGCTGTGTAAAAGGACATTGTTGATTTAAAGCCTACGTTGATTGGAGCGGAAATCAACAGCCAAGTTAAACAAAGCCTAGAAAAAAGGATTGAACCCAATTTATCGGTTCAATCCTTTTTTTGTGAATTTAATTGTCATATTTCTTTGCCCAATTATATAACTGCATTTCTGTAACTGGACCGTTAAAATGTTCTCTAATTATTCCTTGTTTATCAATCACAAAGGTTTCAGGCTGCCCTGTCACATTATACATTTTAGAAACCTTTGCATTATAATCAAATAAATAGTTCATTCCGGCTTTATTTTTCTCCGTTACTTTATTAATCTTATCCATTGTCTCACCGCGATTAATCATAAAAAAATGATATTGATCACCATATTCTTTTTGAAAGGATTCTAGCTCTGGCAGCTCCTCTTTACATGGAGCACACCAACTGGCAAAATAGTTCAGAATAACCACTTCCCCGTTAAAATCGGAGAGCTTGGTTTTACTTCCATCCAAATTTGACAACGAAAAATTATATGCCTTATCACCAACATCTGTATGTTCACCTTTTGTAACTAAACTATAACCAAAGAAACCAAACATACCAACAATAAGAATCAATACGAGTAATTTGATGACCCGCTTGTTCATCGTATTTCCTCCTGACACCAGTAAGTTTCTATGCAAAAGGCCTGTTTATGCTTCACAGGCCTAATTATTACTACTAGTTATTTTTCTAGTTGTTTTAAGAATTCAATTTCTTTCTTAAGCTTTGAGTGTCTTTTACCGAGTATTAACATATATCCAAAAATAACAACCCATGCAACAGAATAGGCACTATACATAAATTCAAGACCCATGATAAATTCCTCCTATTTTTCCAATTCTTCTCTTAATTTTTCTTTATAGCGCTCTACTTTAATTTTCATATTTTCAAAAGAAACACCTTTATGAAGAAGGTATGAATATAGAATGGTAAATGCTGCAAGTGAAACAAACAACGCCACTAGCATAGAACTCTCAATACCTCCACCTTTTTGGGAAGGTCCCTCACCAAACACGATTGGGTGAAACTTTGTTTGCCACCAGCGAATCGCGAAAAATACGATTGGAACATCAGCAAACCCGATGATTCCAAATACAGCAGCAAGCCTGGCTTTTTTATCCCATACTCCATCCATTTGACGAATCATAATGTAGGCTATATAGATAAAGAAAAGAATTAACGTTGTAATTAACCGCGGCTCCCAAACCCACCAAGTATTCCATGATGATTTTGCCCAAATTGGGCCAGTTGTTAAGACAATAATCGTAAAGACCACACCAATTTCTGCAGAAATATAAGCATAGGTGTCAAATATTCTTTTCCGTTTGACTAAGAATAAAATACTGAAGACAAATGTCACAAAAAATGCCATGAACGCCAGCCATGCTGAGCTAACATGAAAATAAAAGATTTTTTGGGCTGCTCCCATCGTTACTTCTTCAGCAGAAAAGATAAAGATAAAATAAAGGGCGACCAACATGGAAATAACTGTAGTACCAAACAAAATCTTTGATAGATCTGGGCCCTTCTTAACAGTTAATTGAGATCCAGTAAGTACCGCTTTCTCTCGTTCGAGATTCATACTCATCACTTAAACCTCCAGCACATAATCAATTAATAAGAAACAAACAACAAAGAAGATAACATCATACGCAGTGACTAACTGAATCCAAGCGACTGCACTTGAAAATTTCTCCATATTCGTTAAGATGATTCGAGTGGCTTGAACAACACCGATTAGGATTGGCGTTGTAATTGGAAACAGCAATAGTGGAAGCAGCATCTCACTGCTTTTGGAATTGGCTGCCAATGCCGCCAAGAATGTTCCAATGGCGATAAATCCAAAACTGCCTAAGAATACAACTAAGATAAAATAAGGAATGCTGCCAAAAAATTTGAAATCAAATAACAAAAATAAAAACGGGATGGAAACCAGTTCTACGATCAGCATCATCGAAAAATTGGCTAAGAACTTTCCTAAATAAATGCTCGCTGCCTCCATTGGTGCAACCAATAATCCTTGCATCGTATCATTTCTCTGCTCGGATATAAATGATCTGTTAAGCCCTAAAATTCCTGCAAAGACGATAATGACCCAAATGACTCCAGGTATAACTGCTTTTGTTGTATTATTGGCAGGGTCAAAGGCGAAGCTGAAAACAACAATCACCAGACCAGCGAAAATAATTTGGGTCACCATAATTTGTTTTGTTTTTAATTCGGAATATAAATCCTTTTTTGCTAGTAAGAGGGCTGTTCGAAAAAGGTTCATGATACTCCCTCCACTAATTGCTCATATTTTTCAGAAACAAAACCTAAGTTTTGATTTTCAATCCTAAAATCATCGACGATCTTGCCATTTTTCACAATGATAATTCTGTCACAGATTTCAGCTGCTTGTTTGAAATCATGTGTAACCATTAAAGTAGTCGTACCTTTTGCTTTCATGGAAAGAATAACGTTATTAAGTATGGTAATTGCTCCTTGGTCTAATCCTGTGTGCGGTTCGTCCAAAAGGAGAATTTCCGGTTCATGAACAATCGCTCGTGCAATCGCAATCCGTTGAATCATTCCACGGGAGAAATTCTTTACCGGTTCATTTAAAAAGAATGACAAACCTACTTCTTTGACAAGTGCAATCGCTCGTTGTTCAACATTTTTAACACCATAGATATTCCCAAATAACACAATATTTTCTAATGGAGAGTAATGATCATAAAGCAAACTGGAATGGGGTAAATAACCCATTATTTTTTTTATTTCGATATGATTTTTTTTCAAATCCATATTATTAACCCATATAGACCCAGATGTAGGTTTTATTAAGGTTGCGAGTACTTTTAGAAGCGTACTTTTTCCGGCACCATTTGGTCCAAGAATGGCAACCGTTTCTCCTTTTTTGATTGAGAGGTCTACACCACGAAGGATGAGCTTATTATACGCTAGCTTTGTTAGCTTTTTTATTTCTATCATTTGCAGTCTCTCCCATCCCAGCTACTACTCTACAAAATTACGTAAGTTTAATTTTACTTGGACAAGATGCTGTTTATAAGCTTCTAGCTTTGCATGATATTCATCCTCTGAAAGCTTTCCATCTCCGAAGGATTCTTCCAATTCAATGATCTTATCCATTATGGCTTTTTGCTTTGCCATTAAAAGTTTAAATGCCTTCTCATCTTTATCTGCTCCAAGTCTTTCCTCTTCCAGCTTTGCTTTCCTTCTGAAGTAGATATAATAGGAGATTCCAGCAAATACAATAGCTCCTATAATGATTAAAAAGACGTGTGGATCAAAGCGGTGTAGCGGGGACTGTGCCCATATTCTTAGATGGCCTGGATTATGAAAGGCAGGCGCCGTGTGTGTAACCGAACTATTACTTTTATTAGTTGTTTCTGACTTTTTTGTCTCATTCGCTACAGGCTGTACATCTGGCTTATAAACAAGTGTAAACGATTGGTTAGCTTTAATCCCTTCGATACTGTATCCAAAATAATTTTCGTCATCAAATTTAAAACTGCCTTGACTGGTTGCAACAGCCCCCTTAACTTCAATACTCCCTCTTCCTTCTGGAACGAGAATTTGCATCATTTGTACGTTGTAGTCAGCTTTTAAATTAATTTCTTTTCCCTTCGCTATCCGATAACTGTAAGGCAACACCATCGTTTGATTTCCTGGAATTGCCGTGGTTGTAATGAATCCTTTGTCAACCTCTTTAAAGGCAATTTTATTGTCTAAAAAGTTGAGATCCTCTGCGCCATCGGGAAGGGTTACATTTAAGACCGCTTCACCTTTACCGTCACCTTTATATTCTTCAGCTGAGGTATTAGTATAATTAACCATATTCATCATATTCGTTGAGCCATCTTCTGCAGGGCTGACAACGATATAATGCATATCAATCGAAACCTTTGAATCAGAAGCTGCTAATCCATGAAATGGAATGAATAGCATCAGTCCGAGGAAGAAAAGCGTGATTTTTTTGATCACTTTCCTTCCCCCTTTTTATTCTTATAAGTTTTCATTCGAGCTTCAATTTCTTTTTCAACTTCATCCATTAAATCTTTATCAATGTTTGTATCCATCAATTGTTCTTCTTCCTTCATAAGGCTGGCAACTTCTGTTTCGTATTGCTTCTTTAAAACTTTATAATCAGCGTGTGAGATTTTATCCATCTTGTACTCAAATTCTATTTCATTAAGTGTTGTTAATAGTGCTTCTTTCGTGGCGCCGATATCCTGACCCGTTGAACTAACATGTAAATAAGCATCCCACTTAAATAACGGTGATAATATTAGAAACAGACAAGCTAGCGCAAATATGGTGGTAAAAATAATCGAGATGACTGTGATATCTTGCATTTTGTTCACATCCTAAAGATACTTTTTGCGTTCTTCATCAATCATGGAAGATAGTATTTCTCCTTCTACTTCATCCTCGGTGTTCTGGTACTCAGCAACAGGTTCATCTGAGGCTTTTTTCTTAACCCATTTACGAATAACGAAATACAATGATATTCCCGCTGCGGCCAATACTACAAACGGGAGAACCCAAGCCGTTAAACTAAAACCGCTTTTTTCAGGTGAAGTCAAAATTTCTTCACCATAGATATTGACATAATAGGCACGAATTTTATCCTTATCCCACCCCTTGTTCATCATGTCAACCAGGTCTGCTTTAAATTCTGTGGTAGGATTGCACGTGTTCGGATCACATTCATAATGATCCTGACCACAGCCACATGTGCAGGCGAATTGCTGAGCAACGGCTTTAAATTCAGCTGATTTATAGTCAATCTGTTTTGCTGCTTCAACGCGCAGGAATGATCCTTGAAAGATGAACGATATTATGAGAAGGCCAATATAAATTTTGTTTTTCATATTAAGACACCTCTCTGAGTACTCCTGTGTACCTCGGAGTGACATTTCCATATTTTCCATTCCAAACGGCGAACAGAGCGCCAATAACAATCATGAATGAACCAATCCATAACCAGTTCATCATTGGATTAATCTTTACAACAAATGTAGCTTTTCCATCATCTTCCCAGGCACTTAACACGATGTATAAGTCTTCCTTAAGCGAAGATATAATCGCCACTTCGGAAGAAGGCTGTTCCCAGTTACCGTAAAATACCTTTTCTGGCTGGTAAGTGCCTAGCTTTTTACCATTTCTAAAAACGGTTACATCGGCATAGACGATATCATTAATGCCTTCTTTCTTCTGATCAAGTCGGTCGTAGTTGATACGATAATCCCTTAATTCAATTGACTGACCTAAATCGACTGTTTTCATTGTTTGTAAATCATAATTCTGTGAACCAATAATCCCCATCGTGATGAAGGCAATACCAAGGTGAACGATGTATCCACCATACCTGCGGCGATTTCGAATCATCAAGCGGTACAGCGCCACTAGTGGTGTTTCTTTAGTCATTTTTCTTCTAGCTTTTACACCTCTATAAAACTCTAAGAAGTGGGTGATTAATAATAGAATGATTACTCCATAACCAATGACTGCCCATGCTTTTTGAATTCCTAACACTACCATCAAAATCATGCCAAGAACAGCGAGGATGGCTGGAATCATGAAGTTTTTCTTAAGATTTTTCACGGTAGATTTTTGCCAAGCAAGCATTGGACAAACTGCCATGACAAACATCATTGATAATAGGATTGGTGCTTCAACTTTATTAAAAAATGGCAGACCAACCGTTACTTTTGTACCACGTACTGCTTCCGATACTAACGGGAAAATCGTCCCCCAGAATACGGCAAAGGCTGCTCCGACAAGTAATAAATTATTTACTAAGAAGCTGCTCTCTTTAGAAACAAAGGAATTAAATTCCCCTGCACTGCGTTTCAACAGGTTGTAACGGCTCATTAACACATATAGTGCTCCGATGACTGCCACACCCATGAAGATTAAGAAGTATAATCCCAGGTTTGAATTTGCAAAGGCATGGACAGATGTCAGTACGCCGCTTCTCACTAAGAATGTACCAAATAGGGTAAGTGCATAGGAGACAATGATTAAGCTGATATTCCAAATTTTTAACATGTTTTTCCGTTCTTGAATCATAACGGAATGTAAGAAGGCAGTTGCTGTTAACCATGGCATAAAGGAGGCATTTTCAACTGGATCCCATGCCCAGTAACCGCCCCAGCCAAGTTCAACATATGCCCATTGACCACCAAAGATATTTCCAAGACTTAAAAATAACCAGGCAATAATTGTCCAACGTCTAGTCATTTTAATCCAGAAATCATCGACATTTTTCAAGATCAATGCCGCCATCGCAAAAGCAAATGGAATGGCAAGACCTACATAGCCAAGGTAAAGTGTGACAGGATGAATGATCATTCCTGGATTTTGAAGCATTGGATTTAATCCTTTTCCTTCTATAGGAATCTCATTTAATAGAAGGAAGGGTTTTGCAACAAAACCTAAAATAAAAAAGAAGAAAACTGCATTTGCAAGTAAGATGGACGATATGTATGGAATCATCGGGTTTCTTTTTAACTTCCGTGAGAAAGCAATCATACAAGTATAAAGAGTCAAGAAGAATGTCCACAATAACAACGAGCCTGCATTCCCCGCCCATAGTGCGGTAAGTTTATAGATAATCGGTAGTTCACTGCTTGTGTAATCATGAACATATTCGTATTGAAATTGAGAGGTAGCTAATAGGTAGAACAATGAAAGCATTGCAAGTGATGAACATACTAATAATGCAATCAATCCACCTTTACCACTGTTAATAAACTTTTGATTTTTCGTGCTAATCCCCAACGTGATAATGAGGAGTGAATAAATTGCGATGGCCAAGCCTATATAAATCGTTGCGTTGGCAAATAAATACATTTCGTCACCTTCTTAAGTTAGCCTGTTATTTTTCATTCGGTGTTTTATTTAACTTATCTTTATGTGTCTCTGGATTATAATTTTTGATATCTTTTCCTTCATACTTTGAAGGACATCTAGTTTTAACTGTCTCTGCCACAAATGTATTCTTTTTGGTCGGAGCCCCTTGGAGAATAGTAATGACACCTTCTGCAAAGTTATCTGGTTTGGTACCATTATGAATAACATGCATAACATTTCCGTCGTTATCTTTAACATCAAACTTCAACTCAATTTTGTCTGGATTCCATTTAATTGAATCTTCAATAAGTAATCCTTCTACAGTTACAAAATCATCTTTATGTTGATCTTGAGTTGCCAAGAGCTCTTTCATCGTTAACTCAACACCACTTGAACCAGGAGTTGCTGCCATCAGAAGGAATACAATAGCTCCTGCAATAATAAACCCACCAAGCATGATAATCGTATTTTTTTTCATTCTTCTCACCTCATTAGATTAATTTTTTCATTTCTTCTTCGTATATTTCTTGGTCTATCTTTCCAGTTAAAAGTTTTTTGCGCAGTTCCTTCTTTTCTTCAGAATTCGCTGTTTTGTTGTCTTTTTTAACCGTTGGAGACGGCTTCTTCGGTTGTTTTTTATTTTGACTGGCTGCCTTAGATGCTGATTGTTTATTTCCTTTTAAGCCAATAAAAACAAAGAGTCCGGCAATGATGGTTGCAATACCGATGATCGATGCACCACTCAGCCCGATAATTGGACGTTTTGATGAATTAGTGGTTCCCCCGTTTTTAACAACTTGGTCTGTTGCAGTTACACCACTATGGTTTTCATCATTTGGTGGCTGCTTTTTATTGATCGCCTCCATTGTTGATTCGGTACCATCTTTCTTATATGAGAAAGAGTATTTCAAGCCAGAATCTGCCTTTACATTTTTGTATTGATAGTAATAGAGCTCTTCTCCATATTCATTTTTCGAATTGTTTGCTGCTTTTGGCTCAATGTTTATTTCCTTTGCATCCATTGGAGCATAAAAGATAACATCTAACAGCTCGATATCAGCTTTATTTTTAAGTTCATATGTAAAGCTCTTGTTGTCCTTCACGTTAAATGACTTTGTATAGTACTCAATGACAAATTCGTAGGTTTCGTTAGTCTTAATTGCTTTAGCTGGTTTCCAAGTAATGATCCCATTTTCTTTATCGACATCATAGGGACGCTGTACTTCAGGCTTATTTTTTTCTGGGAATTCTGCTACCAAGAAGGCTTCAAAGCCTTTTTCCATTGCTGGAACGGGAATCTCAATCTTCCCATCGAAATCTTGACCACTTTTATTGGTAATTGTTCCGTACTGTCCCACTAGTAAAGATGGAATATCTCGCGACCAACCTTCGGGATAATCAAACTCTGGCATTACCTGAATCTGCATTTCCTTAAAAGGAAATTTTTCTGCCTGAAAGGCTGTTTCAGCACTAGCCTTCGGGATGATGAAATTCGTTAAAAATAATGCGATTACGAATAATGCCAACAACTTATTTTTAAGCATCTTAATCCTCCTTAACTTAAAAAACTTATCACTAGAAAGTACTATTTTTCACTATAGTCCTCTTTGAAATAAATATAATCTTTATCAATCCTTATTTGTTGATTCACTCTTGAACATTTTGTTAAAGGATAAAAATCGTTGTGGTTTCGACAAAAAACCACCACAAAATGTTCACAAATTAAAAATGGGCAAAAAAAACCTGTATCCTTTTGTAATGGATTCAGGTCTTTTATGCTGTATTCAGTTTATTTTTTCTCCAAAGATCGGATATAGGTAACAATATCGGTAATATCTTTTTTCTTGAGCTGGCGTGCGCCTTCAAGTCCCTTTAATGAAGGACTCATTCTAGTTTCTTCACGACCGTAGGCTGCATTAATCCATATTTGCTTATCAGTTGTATATTTCAGGTATTGGGGATTAGAGAGAGCGGTTCCCATTTTATACTTACCTGTCCCTGCTTCACCATGACAATTGAGACAATATAAATTATATTGTGCTTTTCCATTTTCAGGATTACCTGAAATCGTTTTTGGAACATCAAACTCGATTTCTTCTGTCTGCCAGTCTCTTATATAAGCAACAAGGTTTTTTAAATCCTTATCTGACATTCGAGGACCGTAAGCAGGCATGACTGTGCCTTCTCTTCCATATTTCACATAATTATACAAGTCTTTATCGGATACGGAGCTTAAAAAAATCTGGCTATTTAAAGCCGTCCCCGTTTTTGAGCCTTCTCCTTTTCCTGTTTCGCCGTGACAAAATATACAATTTTTGTTATATACCTTTTCACCAGCAGCAATTGCTTCTGATTTCTTGCTATCAAAAATGCGGCTATTACTTAAACAGACAATAATTCCAATAATAATCAAAATGTAAAATCCGATTAGTATTTTCTTCATGGGTTTCCCCTTACTTAGGTTCAGGTGTTGGGGTTGGCTCCCCAATATCTTCATATTTTCTTGTTAATAAATCATAAATTTTCGCTGGGCTTTTTCCGTCAAGATGCATTTCTACCGCCTCCCGGGCGATATTGACACATGTATCTCAGGCTATACCATGTGAATCCCATTCTTCAACTGCATTTTCTGGTCCCATTCCTTTGATAAAACAATCAAGGTTACTTTTATGACCGTCATTAACACAACCACAATAGCATGGAACCTGCGCAACTACCTCTGGATAAGTTGCTGCCATAACATACGTTTCTTGAATTTTTTCTGATGTATTTAGAACAAAATCAGGTAATGGCGAATGTTTTTTATCAAGTTTCCAACTTTGATCATTAAGTTTAGAACTGCAGCCAGCGGCTATAATTGCAAACAAAATCCCAAGGAACAAGAGAGATGTAATTCGTTTCATTTTCTGTAGCACCCCTTCCTTTTTATTTTTTTACTATTTCAGTTTAGCAAAAATAAAATAGTCAATAAGTAACTAATTCTTACTATTTAGTGAAGTTTTTAAGTATACCGTTAGGGGGATATAAGCAGTTTTCATTAAGAATTGTTAAAAAAAAGCCTTAATCCGACAACTTTCGGACTAAGGCTTTGAACTGATTATGCACGTGACACGTATGATCCATCAGTCGTATTGATAATTAACTTATCCCCTTGATTGATGAAGAAAGGAACCTGAACAGAAAGACCTGTTTCAAGGGTAGCTGACTTGGTACCGCCAGAAGACGTATCCCCCTTAATACCCGGTTCTGTTTCAGCAACCTCTAAAATTACATTGTTTGGTAATTCTACTCCAAGAGTTTCATAATTAAACATCATAATTTGTACTTCCATATTTTCTTTCAAAAACTTTAATTCATACTCAATGCTTGAAGCAGGAAGTTCTACCTGCTCGTAAGATTCCATATCCATAAATACATGATTATCACCGCTTGCATAAAGATATTGCATTTTACGGTTATCGATTTGAGCTTTCTCTACTTTCTCACCTGCACGGAATGTTTTTTCTTGAATTGCTCCATTACGAAGGTTACGAAGCTTGGAACGAACAAAGGCTGCTCCTTTACCTGGCTTTACGTGTTGGAAATCAAGGACACGCCATAGGCCGCCATCCACTTCAATTGTTAATCCTGTTTTAAAATCATTTACAGATATCATATTAAGATCCTCCTAAAAATCATTACAGTATAATTAGTTCTTTTGTAGAATGTGTGAGTGCTTCGTTATGGTCCTTTGTAATCAATGTATCATCTTCAATCCGAACGCCTCCGAGACCTGGGATATAGATACCCGGCTCACATGTTACTACCATTCCAGGTTCTAATTTTACATCAGACTTCATCGATAGACCAGGGCCTTCATGGATCTCAAGTCCGATACCGTGCCCTGTTGAATGACCAAAGTATTCACCATAACCTTTTTCTTTTATGTAGTCTCGTGTTATTGCATCTGCTTGCTTCCCTGTCAAACCTGGTTTGATTCCCGCCATTCCAAGTAATTGAGCTTCAAGTACAACTTCATAAATTTCTTTAAGCTGTGCGTCTGGCTCTCCAATCGCAATAGTCCGCGTAATATCAGAAACATATCCATTGTAGTAACAGCCGTAGTCCATTGTTACAATATCCCCTGCTTCAATTACCTTATCGCTAGCAACACCATGTGGAAGTGCTGAGCGATGACCAGAAGCAACGATTGTATCAAATGAAGAGGAAGTGGCACCAGCTCTCCTCATAAAGAACTCTAACTCATTAGATACTTCTAATTCAGTTTTTCCTGGACCAATGAAGTCTAAAATATGTTTAAATGCAGCATCAGCAATATCAGCTGCTACCTTTAATATCTTAATCTCTGCATCAGTCTTTATCAAGCGTAACTTTTCGATTACACCAGAAAACGGAACAAGTTCAGCGTCAACTTCTTTATCATATAATCTAAAGGAGGAGTAGCTTAGAAAATCCTCTTCAAATCCCAGCTTTTGAATTCCAAGGTTCTTCACTTGTTGTGCAACTTCTTCAGGAATCGTTCCGGTTATTTTTATAATCTCGAAACCTTGGCATTGTTTAGTCGCTTGTTCAATATAGCGGAAATCCGTAAGAAACAAAGTTTTTTCCGCACTAATTAAAACTACACCGGCAGAGCCAGTAAAGTTTGAAATATAGCGACGATTATATGGGCTAGTGATCAAAATTCCATCAATTCCAAGTGTTGAAAAATTAGATCTTAGTTTTTCTATTTTTTCCATTGCTCTCCACTCTCCTTTTCAAATCCATATGAGGACAAAAATATTTTATCACACCCTACTTCATCCGACTAATCGTAACTTAGGAGGACTCCTCGTTCACTTGCTCGTTAGTATTTTGATACTCATAATTTATGGAATATCCAATAAAGATTCCATATACGATATAAATACAAACGGATGTAATGATCGTATCTCTTTTTAGATCAAAAAATGGTTTAATACCTGGAAATAGTGGATTTAGAATAAAGAACACCACCAAAAACAATACAATTCCATAGCCAAGTCCAAACCAAAACCCTGTGAATTTCCTCAGCACTGCATAGTAAATAAATGCTGCTATCACGGAACATATTCCAATTAAAATAATGGAAATGACGGTCCCCAGCCATTCGTATTTCCAATGCCCTAGTGCCCATGGCTCTAGAATGACATTGGGACGAATTTCTGTAAAACTTAAGTAGGACGCAATACAGCCAATCAATCCCCAAAACAGACCTCCAAATAAACCCGTCCAAAATACCATTACCGAAAAGGACATGGGCTTAGGATAATTTCCTAGTTTCTTCTCAATCGCCATTGTAACAACCTCCGTTTACTTTCTGTTTATTCGGGAAGTGCCCTTTTTGCTGTTATATATACTTGATATGCTGTCCTATAATTGGGACAACGAAAGGCCATAATAAATTCCATTTCTTATTATGTCCTTTGGTATTCAATCCCTTACATATAAAAAAACTTTTTAATTGGAAATATTATGTCATTCCTAGAGGTTTTTTTGTTTTTCTAGTAGAATAGAATTAAGTACATACAGATTTTATCTTTCAGCTGTTGTGCAACTATAGATTAGGTTGGTGTAAAATATATGTCCAATTCTCAAAAACCCGTTTATGGCGGCCAAGCGGTTGTCGAAGGTGTTATGTTTGGCGGAAAACATCATTATGTTACCGCGGTACGCAGGAAGGATCAATCTGTTGAATATTTTCATTTGCCTCGTAAAGCAAATCCTTATTTTACAATCCTAAAGAAAATCCCATTTCTGCGAGGGATTATCGCAATTATTGAGTCGAGTGCAAATGGATCGAAACATTTAAACTTCTCGACGGAAAGATTTGATGTGGATCCAAAAGAAGATGAAATTATAAAAGAAAAAGAAGTCTCTAAATTGACCATGTACCTTGGTGTTGCTGCAATTGGTGTGATTTCATTTTTATTTGGTAAATTTGCTTTTACGCTGATCCCTGTGTTCCTTGCAGTTTTGACAAAACCAATTTTTCCATCGCATTTTGCTCAAGTGTTAGTGGAAGGTTTTTTTAAACTAATTTTATTAATTTCCTATATTTATTTTGTTTCACTTACTCCATTGATAAAAAGGGTGTTTCAATATCATGGTGCCGAACATAAAGTAATAAATACCTTTGAAGCTGGAGTTGAGTTAACCGTTGAAAATGTGCAGGCTCATTCCCGTCTGCATTACCGCTGTGGCAGTAGTTTCATCCTGTTTACAGTCTTTGTTGGTGTTTTTGTCTATATGCTGGTACCTTCAACTCCGCTTTGGTTACGGGTGGCCGACCGTCTCCTCTTAATTCCTGTGGTTTTGGGTATTGCTTTTGAAATCCTTCAATTAACTAATAAACTTAAAGATATTCCAGTTTTAAAGTATCTAGGTTATCCTGGTCTTTGGCTGCAACTAATAACAACGAAGGAACCACAAAATGATCAAGTCGAAGTGGCAATACTTTCTTTTAACGAATTATTAAGAAGAGAAAAGGAATCTGAGTACTTGGTTAAAAGCGAAGAAATTGTCTAAATTCTTGTTTTAGCGTGTTTAAAAGAATAAAAAAATGCTTAAGATGCTCTTAGGGAGGTGGCTTTCTTGAAAAATCGGACATTTGTTAATGTTGTTGTTGGGGGACTTATCATTCTTGCTTTACTTGGCCTTGTTGGTTCATTTACAGCTAATCCGGCCGGTTTCATTCAGAGAATAGTTGTCATCGCATTGATTGTTTTAGCCGTTTATTTCCTAGTACGGAAGTTTTCCAAATCAAACCCTCAGAAAAAAGAGCAGCGTGCATTTCTAAAAGCCGCCAAAAAATCAAAAAAACGATTACTGCAAAAGGGTGGAGACGGGGCTGTAAAAACCTCCTCTCTTGGGACTCTAGCATCATTAAAGAAGAGCAACAAGACAAAAAAGAAATCTCCTGCTCACTTAACTGTTATCGACGGTAAAAAGGGTAAAAAGAAAAATCGAGCGTCTCTATAGGCGCTCGATTTTCTTTTTACCCTAGTCTAATCCCTATTAATAACCCCATGTCTTCAAAAATTGTTTTGCTCTCTCTTTTCCTAGATCGAACAACTCATGTTTCTTTTCCTCTGTTAAATGAAATTCTGTTGATAACACACCCTCAGTCGGTATAAAGATAATGTTCTTTACATGTTTTTTAGAAATGTACCTAGAATCGTGTGCATCCTTCATCGTCTCAAATAGGGCTCCAAATAGTTGAATCGCATTTTTTATTTTATGTTTTTCAGTTTCATATTCACTTGGGCTTAATTTAATACCGAGGACAGGTCTTACCTTTTGTGCATTTTCCTTATCAAAAAGCCACATAGGAAAATTGCTTAGGACCCCGCCATCAACTAAAATGTTCATTCCATCCATTGTACGCATTTTAACAGGTTCAAAGAAATATGGGATACTGCAGCTGATTCTAATCGCTTTTGCGATTGGAAATGAACCAGGTGAAATGCCGTATCTTTGTAAGTCATCAGGTAAAACAATCATTTGCCCATTTGATAGGTCTGATGCAATTACTCGAAGTGCCTTCGGGGGCAAATCAGCGAATGTTCTTAACCCTTTGGCTTCAAGTTTCTTACAAATCCATTTTTCAAGTTCATTGCCTTTATAAAGTCCTAGCTTCCAATAGACAAACAGCCATTTTGCAAAAGGGAAAGGGATAATTGATTTGCGGGCATCCATTATTTTTGAGAGATCTAACTCGTCGACCAATTGGAAGATTTCTTTACTTGTGTAGCCAGCGGCAATTAATGCTGCAACGATCGATCCTGCACTCGTTCCCGCCACTCTGACAAATCGCAAACCTTTACTTTCTATTGCTTCGCAGGCTCCAATAAGTGCAAACCCTTTTATTCCTCCTCCAGAAAAAACGCCGTCTATATACATGGCAGCCACTCCCAAAGATGTACTCGTTTTTACATCTTTAAGCGGTAATTTTAATAAATAGTACCAAGGACAAGAAGAAATTTATAATAAATATGGTTCTGTTAACCTTGTCGGTTGATTTCCGCTCCAATCAACATAGTGGCAAAATCAACGATGGGCATTAACATAGCCAAAAATAAAAAAGAACATCGCCCTTGCTCGATGTTCTTGGTCACTAAACTATATTGAAACCGCCTAACTTTTCACTATAATCGTTTTGCTCCAATGTATCTTGGTTTCCAATAACTATTGCTTGTATAAGCGATTGAAACTCCTTTTGAAGATGCAGCCTGAATCATTTTTCCGCCACCAATGTAAATCGCAACGTGAGTAGGTCTGCTTGCCTTATTCGGTGCAAAGAACATCAAGTCTCCTGTTTGTAAAGAACTAACACGATATCCTTGCTTGTAGTACATATCAGCTGCCGTCCGTGGCAATACTTTTCCAGCCTTACCGTAAGAATACTTAACCAAACCAGAGCAGTCGAAACCTTTAGGTGTTAATCCACCCCATCTATATGGAACGCCAAGATTTGATTTTGCTACTGAGATTGCTTTTGTATGGTAATAGGCAGCTTCCGCTTTATCACCCATAGCGGTAAACAATGAACTTAGAATAATTGTCATAGCCATGGTTGCAATGATTTTTTTCAACATATTGTTTAATCCCCTTGTGTGCTTCGTTACTCATAATATACAAAAAAAGAGTAACATGGTCGTAACAGGTAGATTACAGTTATATTACAAATTCCGACTTCGTTCTACTTCAATTAGCAAAATATGCTATATATGATGCAGTATAATGTAACTTTCAGGGACGGATATTGACTTTGATAACACAAAAAAAGGGGGATTTTCTCCCCCTCTAAAAATACGTATTATAAACCACATTTTAATTGAGCGCCGCAGTTTGCACAGGTATTACAACCACCCATTTCTTTTACTTTTCCAGTCCGGCAGACTGGGCAAGTGTTACCGACTTCAGAGCCGATCGTTACACTTGTTGAGCGGAGTTCACTGATTGTATCAACAAGGACAACATGCTGCTTCGGTTTTTCATTAAAAATTGATAATTGTTCATTGGTGTTTTCTTCAGCTTTTAGTGTAAGTACCTGAGAATCACGGGAACCATCAACATAAACAGTTCCACCTTTTGCCCCGCCGCGGTACAAACGCTGATAAACTTTTTCGACCTGCTCTACACTATAACCTTTTGGTGCGTTGACGGTTTTACTGATAGAACTATCTATCCAGCGCTGGATGACACATTGAACATCCGCATGGGCTTCAGTTGAAAGCTCCATTGATGTAACAAACCAGTGCGGAAGATTGTTTTCATCTGCTTCTGGGTGCTGATCCAAGTATTCTTTCACAATATCCGCTTTTACTTCGATAAATTTACCGAGGCGTCCGCTACGGAAATAAGAGAATGAGAAATAAGGCTCAAGTCCGGTGGAAACTCCAACCATGGTTCCTGTGGATCCAGTAGGTGCCACAGTTAGTAAATGGGAATTTCTAATTCCGTTTTCTAAAATAGATTGGCGGACATCTTCAGGCATTTTTTTCATAAACCCTGTATTTATGAAGGCCTGTCTTAATCGATTGGTTTCTGATGTTGTTTCACCAGTTAAGAATGGGAAACTTCCCTTCTCTTTTGCCAATTCAATTGATGTTCTGTATGCAGTAGTTGCAATTATTTCAAATACTTGATCAACGAGTTCGTTTCCTTCTGGTGATCCATACTTCGTTTCACAATATATCAGCATGTCATGTAAGCCCATGACTCCAAGCCCTACACGTCGTTCACCAAGCGCCTGTTTTTTATTTTCTTCCAGGAAGTACGGGGTTGCGTTGATGACATTATCCTGCATCCGTACGCCCACAGCTACTGTTTTCTTAAGCTTTTCAAAATCAACAGTTTTTGTGTCCTTATCAGCCATCTCAGCGAGATTGACAGCTGCAAGATTACAGACGGAAAATGGTGCGAGAGGCTGCTCTCCACACGGATTTGTTGCAACAACTTGTTGTCCATATGCTTTTGCATTCGTCATGTCGTTTGCGTTATCGATAAAAAATATTCCCGGTTCAGCTGAGTAGGTCGCGCAAATATTGATTAGGTTCCAAAGTTCTTTTGCTTTGAACCTTTTGTACACTCGTACTTTATGCCCTTGTTTTTCCCACTCGCGAACGTCACCAACTTTATGCCATTCTTGGTTGTAAATCTCCATTTCCTCTTGATCATATTGTTCAACGTACGGGAAGCGGAGTTCATAGTCACTATCGGTTTCTACAGCATCCATAAATTCCTTTGTTAAACAGACAGAGATGTTCGCACCTGTAAGGAATTCTGAATTGTGGACAGTGTAATTACCGCCAGTTAATAATTTCTCTTCTGCATCTGCGATGATGTTTTCATCAAATCCACCGAACCCAGGAATGTTTTTATAATTTACAATTCCCTGGAACATTGCAGTTTCCCTTAAAGTAAGAGGGGTGAACTTTAGCTTGTCTTTAGCAAGTTTTTTAATCGTTTCATCATTTGTATTTTCAATCAAGAATCGTAAAATTCTAGGATTTTGCATCTTAGAAATAATAAATTCAATAATGTCTGGATGCCAGTCGGCCAACATGATCATCTGAGCTCCGCGTCTTGATCCGCCTTGCTCAACCAAATGAGTCAATTTCGCAATATCATCCAGCCATGAAACCGATCCAGATGATTTACCATTTACGCCTCTAGCCAGTGTATTTCTCGGTCTCAGCGTCGAGCCATTTGTTCCAACACCGCCGCCTCGGCTCATAATCTCCATTACCTGCTTACGATGATCAGAGATACCTTCACGAGAGTCAGGAACAAACGGCATTACATAGCAATTAAAGTATGTTACATCAGTATCTGCCCCAGCTCCGTAAAGAACGCGTCCTGCAGGAATGAAGTTCATGTTAACAAGTTCTTGATAAAACCTCTCAGTCCATTCTCTTCGCTTCTCTTCCGTCTTTTCAACAGAAGCAAGACCAGTAGCATTACGCTTCGCAATTTGCTCATAGAAGAGCTCTAAAGGCTTCTCAATTACATCTAAGGATCTGACTATCACACCCGTACTAGCTTCCTCAGGATCATCGAGTACTCCCCTGAATTCCTCATCGACTAAAACTTTCGCTTTTTTCTTTTCCCAGTCTATTTCCATAATGTAACCAAGACCACGAGCTGGAAATTTCGGATCTTCTTTAATAGTTAAAACAACAAAGTCGCCGTTTGTAAGAGTAATTTTTGCAGTATCTTTAAAGGTATAGCGGTCCAACATGACCAAACGAGAAACACCCTTGTGAGTTATTTTCATATCTGGGGTAACTGGATGCACCTGGGGGAATAATTGAATATCCTCATTCAACCTTTCAAAATCAATATTCATTGTTTGTCTAAAAACTACAGACATTAGAACAACTCCTTCTTAAATAAAAATCCACCTATTGTCCTAAATCTAGCAGGTTTACGCTATATCTAGTTGGTTTGTATTTTTAGGTTATCATAGCCCACCTGAATAAATCAACTAAATATCAATATATAGTACCGAAAATATTTTCGACACCACTATATATTGTATGTCGAGCAAACTATAATTATTTTGTCAAACTTAAAAAATAATAGAATTAAAAGTAATCAATAGCTTTTAATAGATTTTCGTCAGAAAACAGGAAAATTCAACAAATTTCGCAGTTTGCTTCTTTACATTAATCGTTATGGCAACAAAAAAAGACGGCGAATTCGCCGTATCTAATTATCTTTTATAATTCCATTCATCACTTTCATATCGATCTTTTGCAATCTTTTCAACATAAGCTAGTTCTTCCTCGGTTAATTGATAAGTTTCAAGCTCAATATTTAGACCCTCAGCAAAGCCTTTATAAAAAGCTTCCTTTGCTTCCTCAAGTGAAATCCTTCTTGGACTAATGTTGTTGATAGCAACCGCTTTATCCTTAAATGCTTTTCTCATACGTTCCTTAACTCTCTCACTTGGATATTTAAATAAACTAAATAGCTTATCTTCATCTAAATCTAACAGAATGGAGCCGTGCTGTAGAATTACACCCTTTTGTCTCGTTTGTGCACTGCCGGCAACCTTCCTGCCTTCCACCACAAGCTCATACCAGCTTGGAGCATCAAAGCATACTGCAGAGCGAGGGTTTTTCAATGCATCCCGTTCTTCTGCTGTTTTTGGGACAGCAAAATATGCCTCAAGTCCTAAATGGTGAAAACCTTTTAAAATTCCTTCAGAAATTACTCGGTATGCCTCTGTAACAGAATTAGGCATTTCTGGATGTTCTTCAGAAACGATGACACTATAGGTAAGTTCATGCTCGTGCAGAACGCCACGTCCTCCTGTAGGTCTTCTTACGAAACCTAATTGGTGAGCCTTAACTGCTTCCATATCAATTTCTTTCTCTACCTTTTGAAAATATCCTACTGATAGCGTTGCCGGATCCCAGCCATAGAAACGAATCACTGGAGGAAATTTCCCTTCACTATGCCAATCAAGTAACGCTTCATCTAAAGCCATATTAAAAGATGGTGAACTATTTCCAGTATCAATAAAACGCCAAACTTCTTTTTTCATTCTAAAACCTCATTTTTTTATAATTATATCGTAATTAAGTCTACCAAAATCTGATATAGATTCAAAATAAGATGTTTCTGCTATAATTATTTAGGCAATATCAAAAGATTTTTTTGCATTCATCTTTATCTTTATCGGATTGACTTATATAATAAATACTAGTGCAGGAAAGCTTGAAAGGGGCAAAAAGAAATTGAGTTCACTTTATCCATTATTAATCATCATTGTAGCAGTTATCATTTATTCCGTTTTTACATTTTTCTATCAGAAAAGAATTGTTAAAACGGTAACAGAAGAAGATTTCCGTGCGGGGTACAGAAAGGCACAACTAATAGATGTTCGTGAAGCAAACGAATTCGAAGGCGGCCATATTTTAGGAGCACGTAATATCCCAATGTCGCAAATGAAAATGCGTATGAAAGAAATCCGTTCTGATATGCCAGTATATTTGTATTGCCAGAGTGGAATGCGCAGTGCACGTGCAGCCCAATTCTTACACCGAAAAGGCTATCGAGACCTTACTCAGCTACAAGGCGGGTTCAAAAAATGGTCAGGTAAAGTAAAAACTAAGAAATAAGATATCATTAAAGGTTCCGGATTCGGAGCCTTTTTAAATTTCAAAAACTGCTACACAAGATAAAAGGTCAGATTATTTTTCGAATCTGACCTTTCCTTTTATTAAGCTTCTTGGTATTTCAAAATTGGTTTACGGGCTGCTTTTGTTTCGTCCATCCGGCCGACCACTGTTGTATGTGGTGCTTCTTGAACGATTTCTGGATTTTCTTCCACTTCTTTAGCAATTTGGATCATAATATCGATGAACGAATCCAGTGTCTCTTTTGATTCGGTCTCTGTCGGTTCGATCATAATACACTCTTCCACATTTAATGGGAAGTAAATGGTTGGTGGGTGGTAGCCAAAATCAAGCAGACGTTTCGCAATATCCAATGTACGAACGCCTAATTTTTTCTGACGTCTTCCACTGAGTACAAATTCATGCTTACAATGTCTATCAAATGGTAGATCATAATATTCAGCAAGCCTTCTCATCATGTAGTTCGCATTTAATACAGCGTACTCTGTTACCGCTTTTAAGCCATCTGGTCCCATCGAGCGAATGTATGTGTAAGCACGAACATTGATACCGAAGTTTCCGTAATATGGCTTCACACGGCCAATTGATTGCGGGCGGTCATAATCAAGGACATATTCTTCGCCTTGCTTTGTGATAATCGGTTTCGGTAAGAACGGGATAAGGTCTGCCTTCACCCCGACAGGACCGGAACCAGGGCCACCGCCGCCATGTGGGCCAGTGAATGTTTTATGAAGATTTAAGTGAACAACATCAAATCCCATATCTCCAGGTCTTGCTTTTGAAAGAACTGCATTTAAGTTTGCTCCATCATAATAAAGCTTACCACCGGCTTCATGGACAATTTCAGCCAATTCAAGAATGTTTTCTTCAAATAGTCCAAGCGTATTCGGGTTGGTTAACATTAATGCAGCAGTATCTTCACCAACAACCCTTCTTAAATCTTCAAGGTCGACAAGACCATGTTCATTTGATTTAACGGTAATTGTTTCTAGACCAGCAATCGTAGCGGAAGCTGGGTTCGTACCATGAGCAGAATCAGGGACGATTACTTTTGTACGGTTCATATCACCGTTAGCCTCATGATAAGCACGGATCATCATTAAACCTGTCCATTCCCCATGAGCCCCTGCCGCAGGTTGCAAGGTCACTTCATCCATACCTGTTATTTCGATTAAATGCTCCTGCAAATCGTATAAAAGTTCAAGAGCACCTTGAACAGAGCTTTCATCTTGCAGCGGATGTACATGTGCAAATCCGTTAAAACGCGCTACATTTTCGTTGATTTTCGGATTATATTTCATCGTACACGAGCCTAGTGGATAGAATCCTGAATCGACGCCATGATTTCTCCTCGAAAGGGCAGTGTAGTGGCGCATAATATCAAGCTCCGAAACTTCAGGAAGTTCAGGCTCTTCTGTACGAAGGTAACCATCAGGAAGGAGACCGCTGAGATCTAGTTCCGGTACATCCATTTCCGGCAGGCTGTAGCCGATGCGTCCTGGTGTGCTAAGTTCAAAAATGAGTGCCTGGTCTTGATTATGCATGGAAATCCCCCAATTCTTTCACTAGAGTATCAATTTCTTCCTTCGATCTTTGTTCTGTTACAGCAATCAGCATATGGTTAGCCAGTTCTGAATAATCACGCCCTAGATCATAGCCCCCGATTATTCCTTTTTGTAAAAGGTTTTGATTGATTTCTTTTACAGGCTTAGTTAATTTCACAACGAATTCATTGAAGGAATGGCCATCATAACCAACTTCAAAGCCAGCTTCCTTGAAAGCATTTTTCGCATAATGAGCTTTTTGCAAGTTGGCCGCAGCCATTTCCCTGACACCCTTTTTACCAAGTGCGGTCATCGCTACAGATGCAGCGAGGGCATTTAATGCCTGATTGGAGCAAATATTTGATGTAGCCTTATCACGTCGGATATGCTGTTCACGTGCTTGCAGTGTTAAGACAAAACCACGGCGCCCTTGGTCATCCGTTGTCTGTCCAACAAGACGGCCTGGAACTTTCCGCATTAACTTAGTAGTGACAGCAAAATATCCGCAGTGCGGTCCGCCAAAGGCAGTTGGGATCCCAAACGGCTGCGCATCACCAATAACGATGTCGGCACCAAATTTACCTGGAGGTGTTAATACCCCAAGGGACAGTGGGTTACTTGAAACAACAAACATGGACTTATTTGCATGAATGATTTCCTCAAGCTCTTTTAACGGCTCGACTCGCCCAAAGAAGTTTGGATATTGGACGATAACGGCTGCAACATCTTCATTAACAAGTCCTTTTAATGCGTCTAGATCTGTTACACCATCTTTGACTGGTACTTCAATCACATTAAGGTACTGACCCTTTGCATAAGTTTTAAGAACATCACGTGATTCTGGATGTACAGCACTGGATACAACTATTGTTTTTCGTTTGGTATGGCCTGCACTAAGCATCGCTGCTTCAGCAAGTGCAGTTCCGCCATCATACATTGATGAGTTGGCAACATCCATTCCAGTTAACTCACAAATCATTGTTTGGAATTCAAAGATAGCTTGAAGTTCACCTTGTGAAATTTCTGGCTGATAAGGTGTATAAGCTGTGTAAAATTCTGATCTAGAAATAACATGGTCGACAATTACAGGCATGTAATGGTCATAAACACCTGCACCTATAAAAGATACGTTTCTTTTCAGGTCAGCGTTCCGACTAGCCATCTTAAAAAGTTCTTTCATTAAGTCCGTTTCAGACTTTGCCGCTTTTATATTGTACTCACCCTTAAATCTTACTTTCTCAGGGATATCGCTAAACAGTTCATCAATAGAGGAAACACCAATTGCCTCAAGCATAGTCTTCTTATCTTGTTCAGTCATAGGTAAATAGCGATGTTTCATAAACCTAACTCCCTTCTCTTATTTCTTTTCTTTTTTATAAAAAGGTGTTGGAACTACAGTAGCTTTTAAACGTTTGCCGCGAATTTCAACCTCAACTTCGGATTCAAGACCCGCAAATTCTGCATTGATTAGGGCAAGACCAATATTTCTCTTTAACGTGGGTGATTGCGTTCCAGTTGTAACCTCACCAATTAACTGATCACCTTTATAAACAGGGTAGCCATGACGTGGAATCCCACGATCAATCATTTCAATTCCAACCAATTTTCTTGTTAAGCCCTTTTCTTTTTGTTGGATCAACGCTTGTTTCCCGATAAAGTCATCTTCTTTGTTTAATTTCACAGCGAAGCCAATTCCAGCTTCAAGTGGTGAAATTTCTGGAGATAGTTCTTGACCATAAAGCGCTAAAACTGCTTCAAAGCGAAGTGTGTCGCGTGAACCTAATCCACAGGGGATTACTCCATCTTCTTTACCTGCAGTTAAAATGTCTCTCCAAAGGTCAACAACATCTTCTGCATCGCAATATACTTCAAAGCCATCTTCACCAGTATAACCAGTTCTTGATACAAGTGCCTTTTTCCCATTTAGGATTACATCTTGTTGGAATTTGAAAAAGCCAATTTGGCTTAAATCATTATCTCCCGCAAGCTTTTGCAATACTTTTTCCGCAAGTGGTCCCTGAATAGCCAGCTGTGCTGTTTTTTCCGATAAATTTTCTAAAGAGACATCACCAGATAAATGGTCTTCAAGCCATTTGTAATCTTTTTCAATATTTGATGCGTTTACTACTAAAAGGTAATGATTGTCTTCAATCTTATATACAAGCAGGTCATCAACAGTACCGCCATTTTCATAACACATGGCGGTGTACTGGGCACCTCCATTCTTTACTTTTGAAATGTCATTAGTCATCATTTTTTGTAAAAATGCTAAGCTATTAGTGCCTTTTACTTCTACTTCACCCATATGGGAAACATCAAATAATCCTGCACTAGAGCGAACAGCTTCATGCTCTTCTTTAATGCTAGAGAATTGGACCGGCAGTGCCCAGCCTCCAAAATCAATAGTTTTTCCACCCCATTCTTTATACACATCAAAAAGTGGAGTTCGTTTTAATTCAGACATCTTAATCCCCCTTCAATCTTTGGCGCAAAATTATTCATTAGATAATATAAAAAAGGACAGAGACCTCCTATGAAACGTAAGAAGGTCTCTGTCCTTGCACCTGAAAGTTTACCTAAAAAGGCTTTCCCCTTTGGTGGCTGCTTAAAGCTAGCAGCGCTCTCCAGAGCTGCGTCCTACAAGAGTTCTTTTGCCTGAGAGATTCACATTTCTGCTTGCTCCTTCGGCGCTACATAAGTAGTCTCTCCCCTTGTTATCATTCGCATTATAATATTATCTAAACTGGTCATACTAATTATACTTATAAAATAAATTACCTTATTAAAATATTTAAAACATTCAAAGCTATTATCATCCTACCATTAAAATAATACATTGAGCAATAACTTTATTAGAAAAGCAAAGAGCTGGAAATTGAACAAAAAGGAGTTGGAACCATGTCGATCGAAATTGAATTTGATTCCTCCTGGAAGGATGATTTTTTACATAGAATTGAAAACGATGGTCCATGGGGGAATTGGGAACTTTTTAAACTAGCAATTGGAGTTGAAAAACATCTCGTCATTCCAGATTTCATGGGTTTATTAGCACCTAGCCATTTACCCAATCTAACCCCACTTCCTCACCAGCTTGAAACAGCAAAACAAGTAATTGAAAACATGAATGGGAAAGCCATCCTTGCCGATGAAGTAGGACTCGGAAAAACGATTGAGGCCGGGCTCATTCTAAAAGAATATATGATTCGTGGATTGGTGAAAAAGGTATTGATTCTTGTCCCTGCATCACTAGTTACTCAATGGTCGATGGAGTTGAATAGCAAATTTTTCATTCCAGCCATTTCACAAAGGAAAAGCTATGTATGGGAACAGTGTGATGTTGTCGTTTCGTCAATTGATACGGCCAAACGAAATCCTCATCGAGACATCATTTTCAAGCAGGACTATGACCTTATTATCATTGATGAAGCCCATAAACTTAAAAATAACAAAACAAAAAATTACGAATTTGTCCAAAATCTGAAAAAGAAATTTTGTTTACTATTGACGGCAACGCCCATTCAAAACCGTATCGAGGAAATTTTTAATCTGGTTTCATTATTAAAACCAGGACATTTAGGCAGCGAAACGACATTCTTTGAAAAATACAAACGAGATGCACGTTCATTAAATGATGATGAGCATTTAAAAGAATTAGTAAACAAGGTTATGATTCGGAACCGGCGGGCAGATACAGGCATTGAGTGGACGAAAAGGCATGTGGAAACCATTCCGATTGAATGCACTCAAGAGGAGAAAGATCTTTATGAGTCAATTACGGAATTAAAGAATGAGGGGAATTGGGCACAGGCAAGTTCATTCTCTGTAATGACATTACAGCGTGAGGCATGCAGCAGTAGAGAAGCAGTTTTTTATACATTAAAAAATATGCTGCAAAAAAAGGAAAATCCAACCCCAGCTTTCGAAGAACAAATTCAGTATTTAATAACAAAAGTCGAAGCTGTCCAGAAGAATTCAAAAGCAGAAAAAGCGCTAGAATTAATTCAAAAAGTAAATGATAAAGTAATTATTTTTACAGAATACCGAGCAACACAAATGTACCTCCAATGGTATTTAAAACAACATGGAATTTCATCTGTCCCTTTTCGGGGCGGCTTCAAGCGTGGAAAAAAGGACTGGATGAGAGAATTATTCCAAAAGCACGCTCAAGTCCTTATTGCAACTGAAGCAGGCGGTGAAGGAATTAACCTTCAATTTTGTAATCATATAATTAACTTTGATTTGCCATGGAATCCAATGAGGCTCGAACAACGAATTGGTCGTATCCATCGTCTGGGCCAGGAAAAGGATGTCATGATTTATAATTTTGCGATAAAAAATACTGTCGAAGAACATATTTTGAAGCTTCTTTATGAGAAAATACATTTATTTGAAAAAGTAATTGGTGAACTTGACGATATATTAACAAAGTTGGAATTTGGAAATATAGAAGACCATTTAATCGATATTTTTGGACAATCCTCCTCCGAAGGCGAAATGCGAATTAAAATGGAAAATTTATCATCAATGATTGAATTTGCTCAGGACATGAAGAAGGGAGATTCCCATGCAGCAGCAGGAAATTCATAACTTTTTATTGAACTATTTTCAGGCTAATGATTGTGCAATTGTGGCGAATAGCCCAGGCTATTTAACTGTTCAGTTAACAGTTGAACTTGATAAGGAATTAATGAATCGGCCTTTTTACTGGCACTATTTAGAAAAGACGGGCGGAATTCCAAACCCGATGAAGTTAACATTTATTACGAACCAAGATGCCGCTCCTGAAAATATAAAGGGGGAAATCATTCATTTTGGTTCACCTCGGCTTCATCAAATTTTTACTTCGACGAAAAATTTAGCCAGCTATATCCGACTTTATGAAAATCATCGGAATCAAAACAAGCAAACTCCTTTATTACCATGGCTTTGTATGAATGTTAAAATCTCCTATCAATGTGACCGTAAGCGGGATATTTTCAAATCAATCGGCTTACAACTCATTAACGGAAAAATGGTTGAAGATTTCCATGACAGGCTGCTTGAAATATCGTTAACACCAAAAATACCTGATTACTCCTTTACTTTGTCCCCTTTAGTGAAACCTCAAAGCGGGATGATGAGAGTTGAAACCTATCTTACATCCATCATTGAGAAGGATGACCACTCATGGGCAATAGATGCGCGAGAACGTTGGGATAAAGATTTACGTCTCTTGAATCATTTTTACGAAGATGTTGAAGATGAAAATGAAAACTTTGAAACCGAAAAAATGGCTCTAAAGGAACAGTACGAACCAAAAATCTCAATATCCTTCATCAATGGCGGCCTCTTTTATCTCAC
>NZ_JBPXRO010000043.1:0-41280 GCF_051842875.1 Neobacillus sp. C211 | reverse complement strand
CAGTTAGCTCACCAAGCAAAAAGATCGCCGCAGCGATCCCCGTCTTTAACTCTTGCACCCGATAGTTTAAGTTATCATGAACGAAACTAGCTCCTTACTCGTAACACCGTAGGTTAATTTGGTTACACTGTTTACTGATAAAAACAAACCAAATCAGAGCTACATTACGGAAGAAGCTAGTTATTATGCAGGATACCATAAAATATGTAGGTTTAGACGTTTCAAAAGAAAAAATTGCCGTTGCCATTGCAGATGAAGGTCGTGATGAGCCAAGGTATTGGGGAATGATTCCTAACACTCCGGAATCCATTAGAAAGTTAGTAAAAAAGCTTGGAGAAAAAGAGAATCTTCGAGTGTGCTATGAAGCTGGACTCAACTGGCTATGGTTTACATCGACTTTTTCTTACCCTAGGAATAGAGTGTGAAGTAATCGCACCATCTTTAATCCCTAAAAACCAGGTGAGGGTATTAAAACCGCTGTAGGGATTCGATTAAACTAGCAAAGTTATTTTCGCGCCGGCGAATTAACCCCTGTTTATGTGCCAACAGAAGATGACGAAGCCCTTCGGGATTTAGTTCGGGCTCGTGAAGATGCTAAAGAAGATGAATTAAGAGCCAAACATCGATTATCTAAATTCCTTTTACGGAATGATATTCACCCTCCTTTCAAAGGAAAAAAGTGGACTCGTAGATATCGTGAATGGTTAAACACTCTAAAGTTTGAACGTTCCGCATCCAAAGTAGTTTTTCAAGAGTATCTGTACCATCTACAAGAAATTGAGCAAAGGGTAAAACGATTTGAGGAAGAAATAAAATTACAATCAACCGAAGGTTACCATGCGCCAATGATTCAAGCACTACAATCATTAAGAGGAATAGCTACGATTACAGCTACTAGTCTTGTGGCTGAGATTGGATCATTTAAAAGATTTGCAACTCCCAAAAAATTAATGGCTTACGTTGGGTTAATTCCAAGTGAAAGTTCTAGTGGTGAAACCAGAAGGCAAGGTAAAATTACCAAAACAGGCAATCGTCATGTTCGTAGGTTGCTCGTAGAAGCAGCTTGGAGTTATCGATTTCCACCTGCTATAAAGGGAGATTTAAAGAAAAGACTAGAAGGACAATTGCCTAATGTTCAAATGATCTCATAGAAAGCTCAAAATCGCCTTCATAAAAAATATTTTCGTTTATTATCACGTGGAAAAGCATTTGGAAGGCATTAACAGCCATTGCAAGAGAATTAGCAGGATTTATCTGGGCAGTAACTCAAGAAATTGAAAATAGCTCCATGGCAAAGTAATAGTTTCGAATAAAATAAATATCAATTTTGTTTAGAAGTCGGAGCCTAGGGCTCGGAGGCAAAGGTAAAAACCGGTAAGGAGAAACCACGAATTGTACTTGTGATATGCCCAAGTAGGCTAACTCACGTTTTAAGTTAGTGGAAGCTCCTTTATACGGAAAGATAAAATGTGAAAACCCACGAATATCAGAATGCTAACCGCAGTTGAGATTTTTGCCTTCGTACCGTGTGCTTAACTTTTTATATCAATATGAAAGGAGAAATTTATCATTCTCAGCTTTAAAAAGTATCTCAATCTCCAAATTGGCTGTCAAGGAAAGCACTTGACAGCCAATTTGGAGATTGAGGAGCAGTCAGCAAGCTGAGAAGGAGATCCCCTAGCCTTAAAAGGCTGAATCACAACTAATAAGCAAAGAAGCCGAAAAACGCTTCTCTTCTTAGAGTTGCCCAAAAACCGAACCAAAATCAATTTGTGTAGGGAGCATTGACAGTTTCGTTCATATCAGTACAATGTTTCACAAACAGTTATTCACATGGATTTCAAAACAAAAATAACCGAATGCCAAGTCTTCATCAGTAAGCTCCAAGTCAATCTTCGCAGATTCAAATAAACGAGGTAAAATCATATCTAAAAACTTACGGTATCCTTCGAGTAAGGATTTATAAGTTTTGGGTTCATTGTATCTGCACAAGGGGGTAAGAATTTTCCCTGTTTCAAATTCATCGGATGTTACAGTATTAGCATCCCTTCCTAGATTTTCTAAAATATGAAATTCCTCATCTTGGACGGTAAACTGTTCCCTACATTCCAAATAGAACATATATTCATCAAATTCACGTTGTAATTTAACCTTTTCATTTAAATAAAATGGTGTGATTCTGATGTATTCGGTTGTAACTTTGGAACTAATAATTTTATTCAAAAGTAAGTACAAATCTGAAATGGTTGGGTAGATACTGTACTTCCCATTACGATAAGAGGTAAATTCATTGACAATTTCATTGATTGTGCCTTCCCTTTTTTCCAACATACAAAGAATCACCTTTTTGTTTGCAAATTTGTAACGCCAATTAAGACAAAAGGAGATTGCCTTTATACCAATTATTCTTAAACTACTCTGCCCCGTTAATGCAATAAAAAAAGGGATAGCCGTAGCCATCCATTCTTTAACTCTTGCACCCTTTATTTTAAGTGTATTACTTCACAATCTGACTGAATTCATAAATAAGGCTGTTTTCGCATACATTGTTGATGACTTTGTGATATTGACTAGTTCTCCCCCTTTGACTGTACGAGTCAATCAAAAAGGAGTGTTTTAATGTCTAATTCATCTCAAATTAACAACTTTAATTTGTTTAAAGAAAATACTGTTAGTTCTCATGACGGGACAACGATAGGTTACAGAAGTGTGGGAAAGGGACCTGGAATTCTCATTATACATGGAGCTCTTAGTGATTCAGAAGATTATACCCAGTTGGCGAATAATCTTGCCCAATACTTTTCGGTGCATATCATGGATCGGAGGGGACGGGGAATGAGTGGAGCACAAGGGAAGAATTACGGGATAAACAAAGAACTTGAGGATGTTCAGGCAGTTCGTAATGAAACAAATGCGAATTTTATCGTTGGACATAGCTACGGAGGATTGGTCGCGCTCGAAGTTGCACGCCAAGAACGTACAGTTGAGAAATTAGCTCTCTATGAACCCGGTGTATTTATTGACCCTCAGCAATGGCAATGGTTGTCCGATTATGAAGTTGCCATAAAACGTAATGATTATAGAGAGGCTTTCGCACATTTTGTCAGAGGTATCGGTCACACACCGCAACTAACAAAGTTGCCAAAATGGTATGTGAAATTTATATTAAAAATAATGATACGCGGACAACATTGGGATAAAAAAGTATCCATGCTTCCAGAAAATTTAAATGAACATCGAGAAGTGCAACGATTTTCGGGGACATATGGTAATTACCGAAGCTTAGAAGTTGATACACTTTTGATGGTGGGTGGCAAAAGTTCTCCCTTCATAAAACAAATGATTCAAGAATTGGGAAGAACCATTTCAGAATGTCGAACTTTGACAATTCCTAATACAGATCACTTCGGATTGGATAACGATCATTGTCCTAAAGATGTAGCAAGTCATCTTCGTTCATTTTTTGCATATGAATAAGGAGGATTAAATTTTTATAACGATGAAAGTAGACGGCAGTAAATCTATTGGGCAAAATTATGAAAGGGTTAAAAAACAGTTAACACTATTTTAATAAATATCATATCTTATATCTCCATCATGAAAGTAAAAATAGTATTAATGGAAGAGGCGAAATAACTTTTCCTTTTTCAATTATTTCGTAGTATGGGTCAAAAACGGTATTAAAAAGACAGGGATTTTCATTCCGCTTCTTCCACTAACCTGCTCCTTTAGTTGAAGAAGAAATAAAAAAATGAGCTACCGTAGCAACTTATTAAGATCTTCAACTCTTGCACCCGTTTGTTTAAGTGTAATGTTCACAATATCGGCTTTTATCTATACTTATTATAGGAACACTGCCTTGATAGTACCAAAGGAAAACTAAACAAAACAAGCATTGAACCATTCTGGATCAACGCCCCCAAGTCTTAAGATTTTCTTTTTTCAATAAGGTTGTGATTTTTTAAGTTAGCAATAACTATTCCAATAATAAAACTATATCAACTTAAGAATGTTATTACAATTTCGACAAACTCTTTTGGATATTGAAATAAGGAACCGTGTCCTGCATGGTCAAATATTTTTAACTTACTATCAGCAATTCTATTTGCCAAGTCATATGAATTTTCTGTTGGAACCATGCGATCATGATTTCCATTTATTATTAGTGTTGGCTGAACAATTTTGGATAGATCCGCAGGCTTGTCTTTTCCCCATTTATTGATTGCATCTAATTGCATTCTATACGCTCTCAAACTGATTGTTTTATCTCGATGTTTTTTCCTTTTTTTTATTTGAATTAGAAATTCTTTAGCCTTTTTCTTACCATTCTTTGTGTTTGGGAAAAACAGATAGGTCTTTACGTCTTTGAAAGTCAATATTGCACGGACAAAATCAAGATTAGTAATATGCGTGACATTGGAAATACCTTTTCCGCCTCGAGGTCCCGTACCAACTAATACCAGCTTTCTAACTAAGCTTGGTTCCTTTAAGATTAATTCTTGAGCAATCATTCCTCCCATTGACAAAGCTATCAAATCTATCTTTAAAAATCCTAGTAGTTTAATAAATGTGATTGCATCGTTTGCCATTTGAGGAATGTTGTTTGGTACTTTACCATTGGATAGCCCTACCCCTGTGTTATCAAATGCGATGACCCAATGGCTTTTGGCAAGACCATCGATAATCCTAGGATCCCAATTATCAAGATTAGCTGAAAGATGTGTCAATAAAATAATTGGGATTCCTTTTTTTTCTCCTAATTCTCTATAAGCATACCGTTTACCATTCTGATGCTGAATGAATAAGTTAGGTGCGTCAATGTAAGAATAATGAATTGACATTGCTACTTCCACTCCTACTTAGCTTTAAAATTTAATAACTACTTTTCCTTTTGTCTTTCCTTTTACTACTAAATTCAACGCATCATTAATGTCATAAATTGTAAAATTAGTAGGGTCTATGGCTGGAACAATATTGTTTTCTTCAATGATTTTTGTAATTTTTTCTAATTGTTTTCCATCAGCTCTTACGAAAATGAAGCGATATTGAACACCTTTTTTCTTTGCTTTCTTATCAAATTTCGAGCCAACTAATCCAAAAATAATTTGCTTCCATTTAGGAAAACCTTTATCTATTGCAAACTGTTTATTTGGTGCAGTACGAAGACTTAGTAACCGACCACCTGGTTTTATAATGGATAACTCCCGTTCGAATTCATCAGCACCTAGAGTATCGATTACAAAATCAACTTCGTCTAGTATTTCCCAATAATTTTCCTTTGTATAATCAATATATTGATCTGCACCAGCATTCAACGTTCTCTCTTTAGCGGAAGGACTACCAGAAACAATAACCTTTAATCCCATTGCTTTAGCTAAAGGAACAGCCATTTGGCCAAAACTTCCTGATCCTCCTGGAATAAACACTGTTTGTCCCTTTTTTGCTTCTAACTCTTCTATTAAGCCTTGATATGCCGTCAAACCAGTTAAAGGTGCACCAGCTCCAGTAACGAAATCTAAATTTTTCGGCAAATGCCATATGGATCTAGCATCAACTGCAACATATTCTGCAAATGCCCCAATTTTTTCAATAGGGAGTCTTGTATAAATAGGATCTCCAACCTTAAACCCACAGTCATGATTACCCACTTTTTCGACAATCCCTGTTAGTTCATTTCCTAATACAAGAGGCATATCATAGTCTTGTATTAATTTTACACTTCCTGTAATATTTAATATTTCAAGTGGATTTATTGCAGCAACTTTTACCTTTACCAGTACTTCATTATCTTTAATACTTGGTATAGGGATATCAACAATCTGTGCTTCAATGTTTTTCGAGTATTTTTGTATTTGAGCAGCTTTCATATTCTTAATCTCCTTTTAAAAAAACCACCAACTCTTACATTGATGGTTTTTTCTCATTCGTTTATTTCATTCATTGATAGTCTAGTCTGTGTATCCTAAAGCACCATTATTAACCTAAAATGTTTTGTCGATGCCGTTAACTGTTAAACCTTGCCTGTTTTATTCTTTTAAGAACGGATAATCTGTATACCCTTCTGCTCCTCCTGCATAAATGGTATTTCTATCAGGCGTATTTAGTGGGGCATTCAATTTCAATCGCTCAACAAAATCTGGGTTGGCAATCATCCAAGTCCCTACAGTTATAACGTCCGCAAGTTCATTATCCAAGTCTACCGTAAGTTGGTCTAAAATACGTCCTGCTCGGTTAACAAGCAGTGCTTGTGACCAAAGTTGACGGATATCTTGTAATAATGATTCGTTTCCGAAGTGCATGATGTGTAGATATGCAAGATTGAGCTTATCTAACTCGCTGATTAAATAACGGTACATTTCACTACTTGTTTCTCCCTCTTCTATTCCATTTAGTGTTCCTTGAGGAGAGAAGCGTATGCCCGTTCGTTCTGGACCAATCTCATCAACAACTGCTTTTGCTACTTCAATGGCAAATCGCGAGCGATTTTCAATCGTTCCACCGTACGCATCCTGACGTTGATTAGCATTTTCACTTAAGAACTGTTGAATAATGTAACCATTTGCTCCGTGGATTTCAACCCCATCTGCACCAGCTTCTACCGCTGCTCGTGCTGCTATGCGAAACTCATTTATAACGTCCTTTATTTCTTCTTCACTCAACGCTCTAGGTGCAGGAATCTCCTTCATACCTTGTGCTGTAAATATTTCTGTATTAGGCGCAATAGCAGAAGGCGCAACAGCTTGACGGTGATGAGGCGTATTGTCAGGATGTGATACACGGCCTACATGCATAAGTTGAACAAAGATTCTTCCTCCTTCGTTATGCACTTTTGATGTAACCTTTTTCCACCCCTCAATGTGTGATTCTGTATAAATACCAGGTGTATTAGAATACCCCTGACCATCATCTGAGGGTTGAGTGCCTTCACTTATTATTAAACCAACAGATGCACGTTGGCCGTAATACTCTGCTGCCAAATCACTAGGTGTGCCATCTGGCAGTGCTCTACTCCTTGTCATTGGTGCCATACCTAAACGGTTTTTTAGTTCTATGTTTCCAATTTTGACTGATTCAAATAACTTGCTCATATAACTTCCTCCTTTTTAATCGTTATCAATTTTTTATAAAGATGTTGAATTCAGGAACGAATTGACGTTCTCAGCAAATAGTTCTGGAAATTGGAATAGGTGTCCGTGACCAGAATCAGGATATATAATGAGTTGTGCTTTTGGTAAGTGCTCAGCTAAAATATAACTATTTTTGGTTGGAACCATAACATCGTTATTACCATTTGTCACAAGCACAGGGTGTTTAATGTTCTGTAACCAATTGTAATCATTATTGGATTTTGGTTGAGACCACTTTCCCAAAGCCTTTAATTGGGCTTGTTGTACTTGGTCAGAACTTTCAACCTTTTTCTGATTGATAATTCTTTGTAAAGATGCCATTCCCGCATATTTACTTGTTTCAGTTGAACGGTAGAAGAAAAACATGAAGTCATCCAAAGCTTTCTCTGCATTCCCACCGTGTCGATTCATTCTTTCAAATATTTCTAGCTCAGGATTAATTCCAGACTCAGGTCCAGTACCTGCCATGATGATTCGTCTAATCAAATTCCCTTCTTGTAATGCCAATTCTTGTGCAACCATTCCACCAATTGAAAAACCGAGAATATCGACTTGATCTAAACCAAGTGCTTTTATAAATTTCCCTGCATCTTGTGCCATCTCAGCAATCGTAGCAGGTGTTTGTCCTTTCGTCTCACCAACCCCTTTGTTATCAAATAGGATAACTGGACGTTCCTTCGCTATTGGACCAACCATATTAGGATCCCAATTTTCCATAGTTCCTCTAAAGTGAACTAGAAATACTACTGGTATACCATCTTGTGTACCAAATTTTCTATATGCGTAACGAGTTCCATCTGCTTCAATAAATTCTGATTCTGTTGGTATTTTAAAGTTTGTCATTTTTGTGTTCCTCCTTAGAAATTAAAAAACGATTTTATAAGATGCATAGTATGGATTATGATGGTTTGTTTCATACTAATTTTAGAATGAACGTTCTAAAAAAGGTAAAAAAAGAAAGCTAGTCTAACACTGAAAGTGCTAGAGTGATGATGCCTTCTAATTCTTTTTTATTGTAATTAGTTTTTATTAGTACTCTTATACCTACCAAATTGTTGTGTAAGAAACGAGATGTGTTATCAGAATCGATTTCTTTTGATAGCTCTCCACTAGTTTGGCCCCGTTTTATAAGGTTATTAAACATATCTTCAGTACGGTTAAACATTTTTGTAACTATGCGTCCAATTTCTTTGTCCAACAAAGATAATTCAATGGCTGCATTTACTGATAGACAACCTTTTGGGTATTGTTCAATGGAATTCAGTATGAAAATAAAAACATCACGTATCGCCTGTTTAATGGATGAAGTGCTGCTAATTATGCTTTCCATCTCATTGACGATGAGCTCTTCATAGTGATTAAGGGAAGCTAAAAACAATGAACGCTTGTCACCAAATGTGTCATATATACTCCTGCGGTGTATCCCCATATGATCCACCAAATCTTGCATGGATGTTTTTTCATAACCCTGTTCCCAGAAAAGCTCCATTGCTTTTCTTAATACTGCTTTTTCGTCAAACTCTTTACTTCTAGCCATTTTATTTCTCCTTAAAAAAATCCATGAACCAATACTAACAAGAACAAACGTCATAATCTATTATAGAATGAACGTTCTAAAATAAACACATGAATTTCAAACCATGATTAAATACTACCCTTTTTAGAATGATTAGTAAAGAATTATAACTAACCAATAATTCCCAACACATTTGCTACATATCACAATGTTATCCATTAACTTCCACTAAAGGGTACCGCCAAACATTTCTTATATTCGTTTAGTTTCTTCAGGATTGTTTTCTTCCACTGTTTCAATTAATGGATCAAACTCTTCTACAGATGCACTCATACCAAATAAACAAGAAACAGCAATTAGAAAAAACCATCTGAGCCCTTACTCAACCAAACTGCCCCTTTAGTTGCATAAGAACCTGAAAGAAGAAGAGAAAAATTAAGACAAGAAGAATTAAAGGAAATCCTTCTAGCAGCGTTCACGGTGGAGGTCTTGCTGATTTAGTTGGTAGCTTAGGTTGGAAAGGTACGGGAATTCTTATTCTTGTAATCATAATCGGCTTTATTTTTGTATCACTCTTCTGTTTCTTTATCTTCCCCCATTTGAACCCCCCACTAATTAAGCAACCAGTCCTTTTAAATTTTACCACAAACAACCATTATCCTTGTTGAACTATCCTGCCCCGATAGTTTAAGTACATCATTTCACAATCTTTCTTCGCAAAAAGAAAAAAGGCGACCTCCTTTTTGAAGAATCGCACCCGTTAATTGAACAAGGCAGCGCTTGCAATTTGTTTGCTCTATCATTTAAATAAGGTAATGACTTTATTCCTCTATAATTTTAACAAACCTTCGTAATCTTTTTTGTACATCCATTTGAAGCCATAAGCAGTTTTCGTTTTGCCACTACAAGCCATAGAAATTCCACTACCTTTTTTTCCAATCTCATCAGTAGCATCTTTTAAGCTAGAATATTCATTGATGAAATTACCGTCTAAATCTATTTGAACGACACTTCTTTTTACATTGTTTTTTATTTCATAAAAAGTTGGTGTATAATTATTTGCTTCATATTCATCTTTGTACACCCATCTAAAACCACCAGCATGATTACGTTTGCCTTTGCAAACGCTTGATATATGAGAATTATTGATGCCTAAGTTTTCTTGAACTTGAGTCATGCTTTCCCAAAGTTTAATAAATTCTCCACCCAAAGTTAATTGAACAATTCCCCTCGCGGTTTTTTTGCCAGCGGCACTTGCGCTTAATTTTCTCTCTTCTTTCGGATCATAATCGCACCAACCTAAATCCTTTCCTCGTTTTAAATATCTATTAACTGTTTCTCTTGATAATTTAATAATCTTAGCAATTTCCTTCGCTTTGTTTCCTTGATTCCATAACTCACATGCAACTTTCACTAAGCTTTTTTGGGTCAGCTCATCACATTTTAACCAATCGATTTTTTCAAGGTTAAACATAGTTGCCAAACGACTAGACATAATGCTATTTTTGATGTGCTCCATTTCTGATTTCGAACAATTTAATTCCACATAACGATCTTTTTTAATACCGTTTTTTATTGCAAGTTTTTTTTTCAATTTGTCATTTTCTTTTTCTTCTTCCACTGTTCTACCGCCAGCAGTTTCAAAACTTTTGTTATTATGTTGCCCCCCATGAGTTTCAATGATTATACACTGTTCAGGAATATCTGATGGGATGTAAAAATCGTATTTCTTATTTCCACTTAACTTTGGATTGTCATGTGGTATGTTTTCAGACCATTTGAATGTTTTTTGATATTTAAAATTAACGCCTAATTGTTTTAAGAAATTTAAAACAAACTTTTCAGGATAGCTTACTTTATCGCCACATTCTGGACATGAAAACTCTCTCTCTTTTTTAGTTACATTGTTAACTATCATTGGCTTTTCAAAGCCACAGTCTCCACATATAAAATCTTCATTTTTATTTCTTCCGGCAGTGATTTCATAACCGCGTTGTGGACCTTTTAACAATTTAGCTATGTGAGGATGTGTCGTCCATAAATCATTAAATCCTTTTAACACTTTTTGCCCTGCGCAATAAGGACAGTTAGATTTTAGACGTGTTCTTTGATAAATCCTCGCTTGATATTCGTGTTTATATTTAGGACATTCCCAAATATATTTTTCATGATTTGCATAAGAAATTTCTTTTGGAGTTTTATCATTCTTATCACTAAATTCTGAAATCAAATATTCTTGTCCATTTTTTAAAGCACAGTATTCAAATGAATCTTCATATTCTACATTTTCTTTTCGAACATTTCCGCTATAAGCTTGTGCACAATTAAAACATCTATCTTTTCCATCGGTTCTTTCTCTGGCAACAGATATATTTGCGAAAATTTGATTAGGAATATGTTTTCCACACTCATCACAAATTTTAGTTAGCTTTATATGTGATTTTTTTGGTAATTCTTCAATTTTAACGAGTATTTTCGTCCCGTTCGGAACTCGAATAATTCCTCTTTTATCTTTAACTTTGGGTATCTCATATCCTAGTTTTTCATAATGCTTCACATTACTTGGATTTAAAAAAATCTCAACTTCTTTTTCCAGTATAGCCAATCTTTTTTTCTCCTTATCTTTACATACGGTCGTGGTTTCACACTATTTATTTTAATTATACAGCACACACTATTCCACAACTTTCGCTAATCTGCTTCGTTAGTGGAACAAAAAGAGCTGCCTTAATTACAGCTCCGTTCATGCTCTAACACTCGATAGTTTAATATCTCTACTTAGTCTTTATCAGCAGAAGAACAAATTAAATAATATCCCGATTAGATCTTCTTCTTTTATGTTTCCACTCCATAATATTTACTACAATAAGAAAAATAAAACCTAGTGCAGATAGTGAACTAAGAGTAAACCTAGGTATATCAGAAAACATAATAAGTCTCCTCATTAAGATTGGAACAAGAAAAACAGCTAAACCAATAATTTTTAACAGCATATAAGTAACCTTTGTATTCAATTTCGCTCCCCCTAAAAATTGCCCAATACCTATTAAATTCTATTTAAATTACCTAAATCCTTGTTCAACTATCCTGCTTCGTTAGTTGAAGATTACATGCTCCAGTAACCATATAAACAGGATTGATAAAATAAAAGTTGGTATTAATAGTAAAATCTTAATTCGCAACCTAATAGTGTCAACAAAAAAGAAACGGATTTTTCACCCGCTTCTTATCGAAAATTTTGTTCAATGAATTTTTGTTCTTCTTCGGGTGTCAACAACTGTGTCGCAACTCCGATTGTCCCGTTTTGAAGAGAAAGAATTTCGTTGTGTGCTTCGACCGCATTTTCGAAATTCCCTTCGTTCCATTCGTCCAAGATTCGTAAATAAACGTCTTCGTAAACATAATCCGTTTCGTCTATTGTTTTAAGCAATTCGTCAATTCTTCCGGGCGTCATTTCGGTCGACCCGTCCTTCATATCTGCAGCAACTTTTTGGTGCGTCATACGGTGAACAATCCATTGGAATTCGTCTTCGGTAGGAACGTAAATGCCTTCAGTGATTTTCGCTTCAAGTTCGGCTTCGTTTTCTATATCCGTGTCAAGCGAAGTTTCGGTTCCCACCTTTTCTTTCCAGTCACTAGTTATAGCCTGATATATTAGCACACCGACGACAATGACCCCCAATACCCCAACAATCGAAACACCAATAAAAAGTCTGTTCAAAAATTTTTCCATTTACCCAATCGCCCCTTTTATACTTATCACAATTTTTTATTCTTATGAATACGGACTTTAAATCATATCGTTTCAAAATACGTGTCAAGCAAAGATTCTTTTTCAACTACGACATGACGAAGGTCTTCCGCAAGTTCGGCAATTTCCTATTGTGCCCCACGTCCTTTTCTACGTTTTGAATAGAAATAACGATTGAATCCATTAAAACAAAAATGCAGGGAATTACTCCCTGCATTTCTTGTAACATTTTAAAGGAAATTTCATAAACGTAATTGTTTATCGTTCGCACGCATAATTGTCATGATCCCTGTCCATTTTAGACTGGTAAGCAGGGTGGGTGGACGGAACTCCGTTAGGATAGACTGTTCTTAGTTCCGTACAATTTGCAAATGAAGTTTCCGTGGTTTGAACAGGCTTTGCTGCAGCCGCCTGCTGCTGTTTCTTTTGTGCCTCAGCTTGTGCTTTGGCTTTTGCCTCCGCTTCTGCCTGTGCTTTCGCCTCAGCCTCTTGCTTGGCTTTTAATTCAGCTTCTTCTTTTGCCTTTTGTTCTGCTTCTTGTTTGGCTTTTAATTCAGCTTCTTCTTTTGCCTTTTGTTCTGCTTCTTGCTTGGCCTTTAATTCAGCTTCTTCTTTTGCCTTTTGTTCTGCTTCTTGTTTGGCTTTTAATTCAGCTTCTTCTTTTGCCTTTTGTTTAGCAATTGCCGCTGCTTTCGATTTTGCATTCTTTTCGGCTTGGTCAGCCACTTTTTTCTTTACATCCGTTGCTTCTACTTTTGTTTCATTTTTGTCATTTGGAATCATAGCGGCACTTCCGAGCCATACCACCATAGCTCCTACCATCATCAGAAACTGCTTCTTTGCTTTTCCGTTTCTTCTAAATAATGAGATGATCGCCATGACCAGGAACACAAGAAACAGGATGAACCCTAAAGAAAATAAAATCATAGCAACTGAAATTCCTGAAGCAAACAACCATATGATAATGCCGACTATCATCAAAAGGAAATTCATTTTGGCTTTTGGATTTCCTTTCCTTATTCCATTAATCCCGGATACAAGAAAAAATGCCGTAATGATAAATCCTACCCAGCTAAAATATGTTGCCAAATTAATACCCCCCATTTTCTATTTATGTAAAGTTATTTGAACATCTCCTATACTTGTATCCTTTCAACCGGTGCAAATCCTTTAGTTTTTCGGAAATTCATTTTATGTTCGAAGTTAACCATGGAATCTGAGCAATCAATCGTATCAAAATTTAATCGGTTCAGCGTAGCCCTATCAATTTTAACTGATAATTCTACGATATTTTCATGATACCCAGTAGACGTATTCAATTGAGAATCCAAAGCGTGAATAATGATTATATCTAACGGCAAGATAGCGAACATATCCCTTGCTATTCTAAGGGTACAGCTGCAGACGTAATCCTGTTGAATATCGTAATATTTGGAGATAGGCATACTTTTGACGGAAACCTTACCTGTACTGGTTAGAGTTTTCATTTCTGTCGGAACAACATTTTTGGTTTGTACATCAAATTCCACTTCCATGGTATGGGATTCTTCAAGAAAAAACTCAAACCCGCTTCCAAACTCACTTAAATCATCTAAAGGGGCAAATTCCTTTATCACTTCAAAATAAGTATCTAAATCCCCATTCAATACCTTCATTGCGGTTTCTGTCAATGAACTCCATTCCTGATATTCTTCTTCGTCTTTCTTTCGGGCTTCTAAGACTTTATTTCGAAGCTCCTCCACACGCTTTTCTTCTTGGTTAAAGACCCTAGCTACAAAACCAGGTCTATAATTTTGAATTTCAAGCAGTGCTTCCTGTTCTAAAGGTCCAGGGTGCCCTTTTAAGAATGGGGGTTCAGTATTTTTAATGTCATGCCAATCTACAAAATCATCGCACTCTTTATGAATAGATTTAATCATTTCCAGCCTATTTTCAAATAACTCAACTTCTAAGCGATTTCGTTGCAACTCTTGTAACTTTTCACTTTCTTTTTGCAATCGGTTCAATTCCAATTGTCGCTGATAAGAAGCGGTCCTATAGTTCCCTCGACTACGGCTGCTCCCACCGGAGGCGGAGGTGTAGGAAAGGCCAGTTCCAGGCAAAGAAACTGTAGTTCTTCTTTGACCTCTTGAGTTCACAGAGTACCTCAATCCTTTGACGCCTACACTTGCCCCAACCCCTCGACTACTTACGTTTAAACGAACTCCTGGGGCTATTTTAAAGCTTTTTCTAAACCCAAAACCCATATGGTTTCCTCCTTATTCGAATTCTCCTCAGGTTACTGAAGGGCTGATTTTTTTATCTATATTTGTCTTTCCTTTTCAGCATTCCGCTTTTTCTAAATCCGCCCCCCTTGATCAATAAGGCTAATACTATGGCACCGGCACCGACACAGCCAGTCACCTTTACACTCTTACTATTATTTTCCAACTATAATTGTATCATGGCATAGGACTTTAGCTACATCATTTTGAATAAAAAAATAGAGAGAAATACAATCATTATGACTGTACTTCTCTCATCGATTAAAGAGCATTATGATTTGTTAAGCATCAGATGCCGTTGGGTCCACAAATGAAAACTCAATTTTATTATTGAATGCACCCTGCAATTCCTTTTTCTCTACAAAAGCACCATTTGTTTTAGCAATGTATTCCGAAGCTTTTAACCGATCTTTCAAATCCGCATTTTCATCCTTCATAATCACCGTCCAAAACCGCTTTGTTTCCGTTAAATCCGCAATAAATTCCACATCCAAATGTTCATTCTTGCTCCTTAATATACGCTAAAACTTTAGCATTTCTTAGCAGGCGGCTTGCGTTTACCTCTGCAGCATTTCCTTCGGCTTCGTATCCGGCTCTTTTATAACTTTCGGCAGCATTACCTGTCTCAATATAATAATCAGCAAATTTCTTTTGCTTGATATTTAGATTGTTCATTACTCACACCGCCCATATAATTATTAATAGAACAAACGTTCCTAAATTAATTATAACATAGCCGAACCACTGGAGGTAATCAATTATTTACTTAGGGTTGCTACAATTGTTTATAAGTTCATTTAGAATTCTCTTCTCTATTCTCCTTTTTCCTGTTATTCCTTTTTCTAAAAGGCTGTCTATAAAACTTGATAAAACTTCGTTATCCAAATGGTTACTATATATTTCTATAAGCTCTCGCTTATACTTCCTAATTTTAGAATTTGCTGTATGATAAGCAATTTTACAACTACTGGTAGATGCAATGGTTCAAGGAGGATTCTTCATAACGGAAACAATCCATGTAAAGATCTTTCACAACCATGTGATCACACCTCGATTTAAGATTTTTTTCGGCTAAATATAGGTTATACAATGGTAGGACTCGATTCCTTCTGGTCCTCAAACCTTCCTGTATGCTCGTTGTAATTGACAGCGATGCTTCCAACTGGACCATTCCGGTTTTTCGAGACGATAATTTCAAGGGAATGATTGTCCGTTTCCTTGTCATAATACGCTTCACGATATAAGAACAAAATGACATCGGCATCCTGCTCCACACTGCCCGATTCTCGAATATCAGACATCATCGGCCGTTTATTGGCTCTTGATTCCACCGAACGATTGAGCTGCGCCAAACAAATGACGGGGCAATCAAAATCTTTCGCCATCGTTTTAAGGGATTTGGAGATTTCCGTTACTTGTAAATGGGAATTGCCTCCATAAAATTGACCTGAATGGATCAGTGTTAAGTAATCGATAAAAAGGATCGGCTTCTTATATGGAAATTGACTCATCATCTTTCGCGTTTTCGCTCTCATTTCGGCAATGGTTTGTCCGGCCCCATCAAAAATTTGCATATGGGTTTCCGTGAGATCACCAATCACATCCGACCATTTATTCTTTTGATTTTCAGTTAGCATTCTTTTCGGATCCCGCATTTTTGCACGGTTAAAGCCCCCGGTCGAAGCCATTAATCGGGAGGTTATCAGCTTTTCAGGCATTTCTAAGGAAAAGACGAGTGGCAGAAACCCAGCCCAACCCGATCATTTTGGCAAAATGAAGCATCACGTCGGTTTTTCCCATCGATGGTCTTGCTGCTAGAATCGTCACTTCCCCGCCCTGAAAGCCTCCCGTCACTTCGTCGAGCTTTTTGATACCCGTTGTTGCACTTTTCAACGATATTCGATCTTCCCAGGGTGCCTCATAGATATCTACCAATGCTTGTTGTAAGGACGTGTGATCCTCCATTTTCATTTGGTTTATTTTATCCAATTCGGCAATGACTTTCGCAATCTCCCAATCATTCATGGCTGCAAGCGTTAAGATGTTTCTCTTTTCTCGTTCCTTCCACAGATTGAGAATGAGCTTCTCCGTCCCGTCAAATTTCTCCAGATCCGCGTACCATAACAGCTCCGATAGGTAAGACATTCCACCTAAGGAATCGAGGTCTGGTAAGGTTGTCCATGTGATCAAATCAATATTCTTACCGGCCCGTTTTAACTCCACCATTCTTCGCATGATTTCTTTATGCCGTGTACTTTCTAGCTGTTCAGGTTGAATGACGGTATCTTGGAGCAAGTACTCCGCCTTCATCAAGCTTCCTAAGAACGCTTTTTCTGCGATACTCATCCCTCTTCACCTGCCGTAAGGTCAAGTTTAAATCCACCTGGAATCGCTCTTCCGGCAGGAAACGATGCGGTTGATTGCCTATGCTTTGGTGTGGAATTTTGACTCTCATAATAGGAATCAATTTCTTCTACGGTCAGTAAGGAGTCATTTACCCAGTTTTTCAGAATCCCAACCACATAACTCAGCCTTCGCTTGTTATTGGCACAGGCAATATTCATCGCTTTTAAAATCACCTCTTTCGGCTGTAAAAAGCTAGAATCATCTAACCAAACTAACAGCTGCTCTTTCGCATTCATGTTCGAAAAACCAAATCCATTGTTGTCCCAAAACTCAATAATTTCTTTTACATCTACATCTTTTTGATTATTTTCTGTGTCTGGATTTTTCTCTATATTTGGATTAAAAGCTTCTTGTTGTTGTTTTTCTTTTTTATTATCTTTTTTATTTTCTTCTTCTTTTTGCCTCCTTCTCGTCTCACGATGCGTCAACGTATCGTCAAGCTCTCCACATTCAGGTTCTAGATATGTATCATTTTCATCTTGGCTGCTAACTTCCTTGCCGAAAACCAGCTCTTCTTGTTCACAAAATGATTCAAATAGACTGCGAATTTCCTGTTTTTGAATCGCCTTCGAAACATATTGAATCAGTGTGAGATCCTCCACATCCTTTAACTCGGAAGATATACAATCCATGAACGGTTTCCCGCCTTTATCCAGGTTATATTTCCCCCAGTTCTTGATCGCCAGTTCTCTCGTTTCAGGATTGTAACGAATCAGCTTGTGATGCACGATGAATCGTTCCATTAACGAGTGAACACTCTCAATTGAATAACCCAAATCAAAAGCCATTTGTTTTTTGGTAATCTTATAGATTCCTATTTGAGTCGTTTGTGGATTCGTAAGAAGATAAAGACAGAAGAATTTGTCCTCTGGAGTCATCTCCTCTGAAACAAGCGGATTCTTCCAAAAATCAGTACGTACCATTCTAAACTTTGCCATCTTCAACCACTACCTTTCTCCTAAAAAATTCCTTCATACTTGATATATAAATAAATGAAGAAAATGGTCATATGTTTTTCAATAATATGTGAATACTTTATGACACCTTTTCATCACCTTGTCCTTTGCGAGGGATTTAGGTGAAAGCCCGCATCCTTTGCACTTCTACGATATCGAGATTGGCAGGGTAAAGCGAATCTCCAATTTTCAAATTTGAGGGCTTTTTTTGAGCGTAAACATCAAAAAACGCCTTCAAATTTGATTTTTGAAGGCGTTTTTTGCATTTTCGAGTGATTTTTTAGGTTATTTTTGTGTGAAGGCGTTTATCGTATTGAATCATACCTATGAAAGTATTACTTCCAATGTCCTTTTATATTCTTGGAAATTCCTAAAATGGGTCATCGTTATCGCAATGATTTTGAGTTTTATTTTGATGCAGAAGTTATGCCCTCAGTATGAGATTGCCCTTTTTGTTTTCCCCTTATCTGCTTTTCGACTTCAAAAAGGCCGCATAGTTTGCCGCCACTTCAGACGGGGCCGTGAGGGATCTCTCATAGACTTTCCGGAAGCTTCTTTCGTACGCCCTTACAAAAAACCTCTGCCCGAGTATCCGTCGGGCCGCCTGTTCCGCCGTCAATTCCGGGTGGGCATAAAGGTATGAGTAGAATTTCTTCCCGGAAGAAAAGAGAGATACACCTGCCGGAGAAGCCCTATTTTCATGAGGGGCAGGACGATTTCCTTCTTGTTTTCCATGAAACAGCCGGGATTGTGGCATTTGCTGCCAGGCACGGGAAATCCGGAAATAATGTAATTATGGGGTGGAGCAACAGCTGACAATCAAATAGAAGGTGCTCATTTTGAAGACGGTAAGGGGCTTCCATTTTTGATAGATATGGTTACATTTGTACCTGAGGAATTATAAAATCATCGAAAATTCCTTATAAATCTTAGAACAGTGATTAGGTAACACTCACAGTGCCTCGCCCATTTGGATTGAAGGCACTTTTTTTGTGATGTAATAATAGCGTTTTAAAATAAGTCCATTTAATACGAACCTTGTGAAAAATTATACTTAAACTATAGGATGCCAAAGTTGAAGATCTAGCTGCCATTTTAGGTGTTTTTTCTTATTCAATTTAAGTAAGAAGGTTTGGTGTAGAAGGATAAATTATGTAGAAATTAAACCAGGGGAATCCATAGGCGAAAAGGTGTGGTGTCGATGTTTAATCGTGGGTTAGCAATATTTATCCTTGTTCTAGGAATAATCATTATTGTTAACGTAAGTATGCAACCATTCTTTAGCTAAACTTTCTGATATAATAGTAGACAAAATAATTTCTTTAAAGAGTGATTCAATTGGCTGCTAAATTTTTATCTAATAATGAAGTTACCGGTAACTTGAGGAAAACCTATCTTATCTATGCTGTGGCTGTTATTTTTTTAGGGGTTGCTTCTCGAAACTACAGTCCATATCTGCCTTTATTTCTAGCGGAGAATGCCGGTGATGCACTGTGGGCTATGATGGTCTATTTTGGCTTTCGCTTCCTGCTTGCAAGGAAGCACATCCTCCAAAGCATTTTGTTCAGTTTATTGTTTAGCTTTAGTATTGAATTTTCTCAATTGTATCAGGCAGACTGGATCAATCAGATTCGCAGTACTTGGTTCGGTGCAATGGTGTTAGGCAAGGGCTTTCTAACGGTGGATCTTATTCGCTATACGGTGGGGATTCTTTTAGCCTCTTTCTTAGATCAGTTAATCTTCAGACACCAACATAAGAAAAGCCTCTAGAAATAAAAAAACGACAAGTGCATCGTACTTGTCGTTTTTTTAACGATTGATTACCTTACAAGTAGATTGGGGCATCTTCTTTTCATAAAGGGAGTGTATACCACTAAAACATCTCACAGGTTTCCCCTGATGGACACTGGCTTGCGGATTACATTTACAGTCGACTTATGGACAGTTTCCTTGTTCGTTCCTCCATCAAGTATGTTCGTTGGACCTTGGCGTCCGATCATTCTACCGTCCTTGGTGGAAAGGGAGTCACCCGCTGGACGAAGGAGGAAGAATTTCCAAAGCTACCTACATCTCCCCACCAAAGGTGGCCACCGTCTGTCTGTCAGGACCAAACTCCTGACCATCCCATTTCAATACAGTTTGTACATATCCCAGACTATCCGCATTGTACCTGCCAGCTATCCTTTGATACGCTTCGAGTTCATATCTATTATCCCTGTTAAAATCAATCGGGTATAAACCAGACAAGGGATTCACCCACCCATTAATAGGAGCCTTTAATATACCTTGGGGGTTATAGATTTCCGATAAATATTCCTTCCCCTTATTAGTAAGGTCAAGAATATACTTTTCTCTGAGATGATAACTGATTACCTTTGCTTTGTATTGATTTTCATATGTTACATCGTACTTATAGGAATCATTGAATGCATCTGAATCAAATATTTGCCTTATTTGACCGTTCATATAAGAAAAGATATACGCATAAACCGTGCCAGCGCTTCCTCCGGTGTCAATAACCACTAAAATATCTTCCCCCTTGTTTCCTGTCAAATCACCTAGAAAAAGTGTGGGGTTGTATCCTGAGTTATTTTTAAAATGGATGTGATCATAGTGATGTGTTCTCCCATTTTGGACAACCAAAATGATATCTTTCCAAAATGGACTATCAGGAGTTTTATATGCCGTAAGATAAACATTATCCTTTATCCCGTCTCCATCAATATCACCCCTCTTTACTGTTACGATGGCTGGACTATTAGTATATATCTGTCTTGAATCAGCTGATTGCAGTCCCGCCCGTATTTCAAAAAGCTTATACTTTGAAGGATTAGGATTGGGAAAGGACAAAGCCATATCAATTGTTTGCAGTGCTTCATTTGTTAATCCGGCTCTTGCCTGCGTTTTAGCCAAACAGTACCAATAATAGGGATGATTCGTTTCACGTATTTTTGTGTAATAGTGATGCAACTCTTTATTAAAATTATTAGTGTCCATTGCAACCCACCTGTCTTATGATTCTCCATATAGATTTATGTACGAATTCACAGGAGCATTCCAAGATCCGTTCAACATGGATTATCGTCTTATAGGTTCCATCTTTTTTCCATATTAAAAAAGCAGGTACCTGAGCTATTATCACCCATTACCTGCTTTTTCCGTGAAGTTCCTCTAGATCTCAGTTTTATCACCCAACAGGTCTATAGGATAATAGTCTCCACCGTTCTCTAGCAGTGGAGTTTCTACCGCTACACCTAAATTTTTTAGTAGTTTAGCTTACAAATACAACTTAAGTGTTCTTATAATGAAGTTCGTATTCCAACCTTTTTCTTGTGGTGGAAAAGAAGGAACTCATAATAGGATAAGAATAAAGAAATAACGAGCAAATAGGTGGGGAAAGATTAATATGCAGTTTTTTTGGTGTAACACAAAAAGAAATGAGAATTAGTAAAGTGATGGATGAGATGATGGTTATATTCATAAACTTAACAAGTTATGGGATAAATCAAAAATATTCCATAAAATAATAAGCCACATAATGGAAAATACCCAAGCTAGCAGTGATTTAGTATGATGGATCCACAAAATAACAGCGCATTGAAAAAATACATTTTGTAACCACCCAACAATTTTTCTTCATTATTATCATAATTTCTAAAGTGAAAGGGATTAATCAAAGAAGATTTAAATAGTGACATAAGCAGTGGGGAATTAAAAAAGGCTGAAAAATTGAAACATCCTATTCACTTTCACTTGATACGTTCTAAAAGGACGTAGAGGCCAACACAAATGTAATAAAAAAATCTCAAGTTTCATTATCGTACAATCATTTCTTACATTCTCCAATATCATATATTAGTATTTTGAAAAGGTGGTGATTTAAAAGTGACGGATCGAAATGGGAAGAAATCCTCAGCGGCCTATGGATATGTTACTCTGGTAGGTATGGAGCCTATACTAATAAAATCAAATGAGAATATCCAATTTAACGAACATGGCTCATTAAAAAATATAAGATTTTCCCGGCATGATGGTACTTTAACTGTTTTAAAATCGGGAGACTATAAGATTGAATATACTTTACTAATCGATGGTCCTGCTTCAACTTCGGTATATGGTATTTTCTTGAATCATTCTTTGGTTCCTAATCATCTAACCAACTTTGGGATAACAAGGCAAGTGAATAATGCTACGCTAATGCTTGTAGGACAAGCAATTATCCATATTCCCAAAAAGGCCTCCATTGAGCTTAGAAATATAGGAGCTGCTACAGACACCCTATTACCTATTTTACAGAACAGAAGTATAAATGCTGCATCATTATCGATTGTGAAACTTAGTTGATAAAGATGTCTTGCAAATGAAAAATAAAAGGGACCACACCATTTTGGTGTGGTCCCTTGCTTAATGTGCAATTCTCTATGTGTTTTACATGGAAAATGGATTTGACGTTAAAAGTTCCCTGCATTTTTAATGATAGGATTTTCGCTCTTCGTCCTTAATTTTCTTATATCAAGACGAATGAGGAGTGAAACGGCTAGAGCTATTTGTGTGAAGGCGTTTATCTTTCTTAGGGAAGAAAGTAGCAGGATTTATGTAAATGATCATTTTCAAAAAAATAATCTCTAGTACACTAACCTATTCCGTAAAACCCCCATCCAATCTTCTTTTTCAAGTAATTGTAATGATTGATTCGTTCCAATGAAAAGCCATCCCTTCATATTAATACCCTATTGTTAATATATTTTTCTTTAAACGATGTAGATGACTGATGCAGTATATCTAAATAGAAACCGACGATAAACTCAGGTGAATAACGCACACCATGTGTGAACCAGGCACCAATAATCGTCATTAAAGTTGTTGCCAAATAGTTACTATATATATTTTTATCAACATTTACTCGACCCGAAAGTTCTTCGACAAAAAAGTCTGACATAGCGTTAAACATATAATCAAAAAATCCTGGTACTGCTTTTGAGCTGTACATCAACTTTAAGAGTTCGCGATTTTCATATAAGTAATCAAAGACCGTTGCAATCGGAAGATCTCGTCCAATTACTGCACGTGCATTTTGAGGCCCATTTCTAAATGCTTGAATCATCCCCGTAGTTAGGCCATCACGTAAAGAATGAAATAAATCCTCTTTGTCTGCGAAATTTAAATAAAAAGACGAACGATTATAACCAGATATCTCCAAAATATCTTGAATACGGATCATTTTATATTCTTTTATCATTAGCTGTTTAATCAATGCTATTTGAAACGCTTTCTTTGCCCCCCTTACTTTTACATCTACCGCAGCGTTTTCTTTCCGAAACTTAAAGCGCCAGTCCTTCGTAAATATTTTATGCACGGGTATCTCCATAATTTTAATAAATTGTTCCGTCACATATTCAGGACTTGGATGCTCTTGCTGATGTATCCAAAAGAGGGATATGCCTAGCCAAGTAGATGACACAAAATCAAGTTGAAACGTTTTTAAAAGTGGATCATTTTCAACGGACGGTAATGGCTTCACAATATGCTGAGCTATGTACTTCCGGTATATTTCAAATAGGCGAAGTCGGAAACCTGCAATTTTATGCTCACCTAAGATCACACTAAAGAAGTAACGATTATCGTAAATATATGAAAATAAGGGTATAAGCAGTTCAATTCTTTGCATTCGTGAATGGTTTTTTGCAATATCTTCTAAAACGGTATTAAGTTCTTGTAATTTAATCTCCAATAAGTCTTCCAATAATTCATCTTTATGTTGGTAATGATTGTAAAACGTTCCCCGATTATAGCCAGATACTTGACAGATCTCTGTAATTTTAATGAGCGGAAATGGTTTTTCAGCCATCAATATAATTAACGCTTGCATTAATCCTTCTTTTGCATGTGGTAATTTTCGAGCCAATGTCAATCCTCCCATCGATTCTATGTATGCTTAAACAAAAAAGGCCATCTTCCTTTCTCTATTGAGAAACATCGATGACCATACTACCTTTATCATACCAAAATCAAATCGGAATTGGAAATTGAAAATTGGAAATATTTAAAAAAATTTAAATATTACTTTCGAGGTTTATTTCACAAGCAAATGCAATCATATCTTCTTCTCCTTGCTTGACGAATTTTCCTTTCACACGTTGCCCAAATAACGAATTTTCAAGCGGTAGTGGTACCTCTACTAAACGCCCAAAGATTTTTGGACCGCAATCTAGTTCAATTAAGGCAGCAATATATGGAAGGTAAGGCATTAAGCTAGGCTCACCACAGCGTTCTACAACGGAGTAAGTAATGATTTTACCTGTTGTTTCTACTTCTTCGTATCTTAATTCTCCAAAATCATGTGGACAAAAGGCGCGTGGATAAAATACAAATTGCTCACAGTTTTTACAACGTTGGAGGAGTAATTTATGCTCCTTTATTCCATCCCAAAATGGCTGTGCTTCTTCATACATTAGCGATTCCCCCTTAAAATCAAGACACATTCATTCGAGAAATATCCGCCATTCGATGTTGTTATTCCATATTCCACATCCGCTATTTGACGTATGCCTGATTTTCCCATAAGCTGCCTGACGACTTCTACAATATTTACCATTCCGCCAGCATCACCAGGCTGTCCGGCAGACAGTTGCCCACCACTTGTATTTACAGGAAAATCACCTTTGAAAGTTAAATCATGTTCCTCAACAAAGTTTCCTCCTTGCCCTTTTTGACAGAATCCTAAGTCTTCGAGCATGAGCATAACCGCAATGGTATAGCAGTCATAGAGCCCACAAATTTGAATTTGTTCCGGACCAATCCCTGCCATCTTATAGGCAATGTCTCCTGCCTTTTTTACACCTGTCACTAATCCATTCGTAAACATTTCTGACTCTGTGTATAAAAAGTGACTGTTATAAAATCCAGCCCCATCAATAGCGACTGGTGTTTTTGTTATACTTTTAGCATCATCATTCGATGTTACAATAAATGCAACAGCTCCGTCACAAGGATAAACAATTTCCATTATATGAATGGGTTCAGCAATGATTGGTGATGTAAACACATCCTCCAAATTCAGTTTCTTATCTTTAAAGAGTGCGTTGTCGAAATGATTAGCATTAAACCGTTGATCAACAGCGATTTTAGCTCGCTGTTCATTCGTTGATTGATATAAGTGCTGATGTAAATTAGCCGCCATCGCATAGCTAGGTGTGGCTTCAGCGCTTATAAACTTTTGCTGGTACGCACCACCTAAAATTTGCGGTCCGTTCGATTGAACTTTTAAGAAGTTTTTATCACTACCGACAACAAGAATCCGCTTTGCTGCTTTTGCTGCAATGGCTTCAGCAGCTTGTTTTAATGCCGTACCTCCAGAAGCGCCGTAAACGGCTACTTCTGCACTATACGTTGGTTTCAACTCTAAATAAGAGGCAAGCACATTGTTTAAACGTGCACTGGTCGATAATGGACATAAAGTGATAATACCATCAATATCCCTAATCGATAAATTTGCATCCGCTAATGCATATTTTGTCGCTTCACTTGCAAGCTGCAAAATATTTTTTCCACTGTCTTTTTCATAGTTTGTTTCACCGATGCCGACAATTGCAGCTTTTCCTTTCATATTGATCCCCCTCTACGATTGTTCTTGAATGGAATTTATAACATATTCTTCTTGCGTTTCTGAGTTAGCCTTACGATATAGTAGTAAGCTAGTTAAGATTAATACAACAATCACACACATAACGACTGTTCCGACACCGTTGATCGCATTTGTTGTAGCCACAATCGGCTCTGCATTTGCTCCACCGCTACGGCTCATAAAGCCAAATAATGCCAAACCAATCGAAGACCCTAATGGAACCCCAATATCCCGGAACATGACATAGGTTCCTGACCCGGCACCTCGTAATGCTTTTGGTACTTCCGTTGTTACAATTTTCATTAATGCAGGGTTGATTAGACCGCTACATAATCCAACAATACTTACTGCGAAAATTAAAAAGGCATAAGAGGAAGTAGTTGAAATCATTGTGTAGGCGAATGCTCCACCTAAACTCAATACGGCCCCTGCTACAACGAAAATTCTTGGCTTGTATTTATCCACTAAATAGCCAGTTGCTAATGTTGCAGCACTGTTAAAAATATAGTTAATCGTACTCATTAATCCAGTTTCTGTTGCACCCCAGCCTTCACGACCAGCAATATAATACGTGAGTGCATAAATCAATGCGATATTACAGAAATTTTGTAAAATAACGATGACCGCTGGAATGCGTATGCCACGTAAACGAAGGATTTTAATATCCATTACCGGCTCACGTGCTTTTCGTTCAACCAAAATTAAAGCAATCAATCCAATAACACTACTGACTATTAAACTAGTTGAAATAGGTGAAGCCAAACCAAAATTTGTAATCATCATTGGTAAAGTAACAAGGGAACCAATTGTGACAAGTAAAATGATCGTCCCTGGGAAATCAATTACTTGTTTGCCTGAACGTTGGGTTGTTTTTGGCATTGTAAAGTAAATAATTCCAATCCCGATTGCTGAAAATATACCACTAATCCAATAAATAATTGACCAACCGTATTGATCTATTAATACCCCTGCAATAATCCCGCCGGAAGCGGCCCCGATTGTCGCTGTAGCTCCTAGATACCCAATCGCTTTCCCTCGGCTTTCTTCCTTAAATAGGTCTGAAATGTAGGCAAAGATAACCGGAAATACACAAGCATATCCCATCCCTTGTAGGAAACGTGCAGCTAGAAAAACCGAGAAATTTGGGCTTAGGGCAGCTATAAACTCTGATAATGAAAATATTGTTAATCCAACTAAAATCATTTCTTTACGACCAATCTGGTCACTTAGACGACCCATTAATGGGGCAAAAACAACTGCCGCTGCATAATAGGCTAATGTAACAGCACCACCGAAACCTGGATTAATTCCAAAGTTTTTCGTAATAAATGGTAAAGCCGGTGATTGAAAGGCTGCTGCTTCAAGTAAAACAAATACACTAATTAATAGACAGAAGAAAACAACCCACGGGTTATACTTTTTTACCGTGCTCATATTTTTTCCCCCCACATCATTGGTTTTACTTACCTTTCCAAACAGGCTGACGTTTCTCAGCAAAAGCACGCGGTCCTTCCAATGAATCCTCTGATTCCATAACAACTGCAACATATTGATCATTAATATCCCATCCGGTTTGCGGGTGATCGATTGGTACATCAAGCCCTTTGTAAACAATATCCTTACTTGCTCGAACAGCAACAGGTGCGTTATCTGCAATTTTTTTCGCTACTTCAATCGCTTTATCTATCACTAGTTCATGTGGTACAACATGATTCACAAGTCCCCATTTAGCAGCAGCGTCTGCCGATAAAGTATCTCCTGTAAAGATTAATTCTGAGGCAATTTTGAGTGGTATTTGGCGAGGTAGGCGTAATAACCCACCAGCCCCAGCAATAATCCCGCGTTTCACTTCAGGTAAACCAAATGTTGCGTTTTCTGACGCAATGACTATATCACAAGCTAAAGCAATTTCTGTTCCACCACCTAATGCAAAACCGTTTACCGCTGCAATGATTGGCTTATTTGTGTAGTGTTTGACAATTCCAGCAAAGCCCCAATTTGCCTCATCAGAAGAAGGGATTATACTCTCACCTCGTGATAGCGCTTTCAAATCTGCCCCAGCACAAAATGATCGATTACCAGCACCTGTTAAAATGGCAACAACATACTCATTCGAACGATTGAAAAACTCGATTGATTCCCCAATTTCAATCCATGTCTCTTGATTAATTGCATTCATTGCTTCTGGACGGTTAATGGTGATAATGAAAATACGTCCGTCATTTTCGACCTTTATGTTGTTAAATTCCATCTTTATTCACCCTTTCATTACGAAATTGGTATTGCCGTTTGCTTCAGCGTAATTAATCCATCAAGTGCTAACACACCTTTTCCTTCTTCAAACACAACAAGTGGATTAATCTCAAAGTCTTGCCAATTTCCTTCAAGTGAAGTAGCAATTTGAGAAATATTGGAGATAGCTTCTGCTAACGCATCAATATCGAAAGCTACATGCCTACGTGCCCCTTTTAAAATGGCTGCCCCTTTTAGGGATTCCACCATTTGACGTGCCTCCTCTTTCGATACGTGTCCAATTTGACGTGATACATCTTTTAGTACCTCTACAAAGATGCCACCTAACCCACAAGTTAACACAGGTCCAAATAATTCATCATTTTGCACACCAACGAAAAATTCAATAAAGCGATCTGTCGACATCTCTTCTACAAAAATACCATCAATTTTTGCTTCTGGGTGATGGAACCTTACCTTCGATAAAATTTCATGGTACGCATTTTTCAATTGTTGTGCGTTTTCGATATTGAGCACAACCCCACCAACATCACTTTTATGTGCGATATCGACCGAAGCGATTTTTGCAACAACGGGGTATGCGATTCTAGAAAACTGTGAAATCTCCGCCACACTCCTAATTAAGAGACCATTGGGTACAGGAACATCATGGTTACGTAACATCTCTTTTACACGATGCTCTGCAATCGATTGTTCTTCACTATTGATCATAATTGGCACATCCGATGAAGCAATCGTCTGTTTTGCCATATATTTTTGACGCATACATTCATATTGATAAATTGCCTTTGCTGAATGAACAGCTCCTTCAATATGTCGATAAGCTGGAACATGATTTTCAGTTAAGAAGTGACGAACCTTCGCCATTTCTGATTCAAGTCCTGTTGGCACAACAAAGATTGGTTTATCAGTCGTTTTTGAAATCTTAACAAACATTTCCGCAAACTTTTGAGGATTTAATGCAGTTGGAACTGGTAAATGAATAATAATCATATCTACTTCATCTGAATCTACTAATGTTTGCACCGCATGAGGATATACTTGCTCATTTAATATAAATGTTGAAGCAATATCTACAGGATTTTCAACCGAGCAATAATTTGCTACTTGCTCACGTAACTTCTTCTTCGTTTCCTGGGATAGCTCCGCCATTAGTAAGCCATTTAGCTCCAGTGCATCTGCTAGTAAAATACCTACTGCACCTGAAACCACAACTGTCGCAACACGATTTCCTTTTGGTCGCTTACCAGATTGGAATACTTTAAGAGAATCAATTAACTGTTCAAATCCATCGACAATCGTCACACCGTATTTTTTTGCTGCTACCTCAAATATCTCATTTGAACCTGTTAGAGAAGCTGTATGTGATAAGGCAGCTTTCTGCCCAGCAGATGAACGACCTGATTTAATGCCCACCACGGGTTTATTTGCCTCTAATGCCTTCTCGGCCATCGATAAGAAACGTTTACCAGATGGTACTCCTTCCATATAAAAGGAAGCAACTTTTGTTTGTTTATCTTGAATATAGTAGTCTAGCACTTCAATCGTATCTAGGTCAGGCTGATTCCCTGTGGCTACCATATACGAAAATCCAACTTTTTCTTCAGAGGCCATGGATAATATTTGTGAGCCTGTCGCTCCGCTTTGTGCTACAAGACCTACCTCTCCTTTTTCATAAACGGTGTAACCAATATCTTGGAACATTAATGCTAAATCTTCATGGACATTTAACATTCCTAAAGTATTAGGTCCTAAAATACGAACACCTTGCTGTTTACAATAAGAAACTAAACCATTTTGCATCTTTTTTCCTTCTTCGCCCATTTCTGCAAAACCAGAACTAAAAATTAAAACATTGCGAATACCTTGTTCTACACAATCTCGAACACTTCCCTCCACACGCTCCCCCGGTACAGCAATAATGGCCATGTCAATCTGCTCTTTTATATCCTTCACATTTGGATAGCATGTAAATCCTTCAATTTCTTCATAACGAGGATTAATTGGATAAACGTCCCCTTGGTAATTCGATACTCGAAAGTTTCGAACAGCCGTATTCCCAATTGCCCCTTCTCGAATTGTCGCGCCAATAATAGCAATAGCCTTCGGTGAAAATAATTGGTTTATTTGCCCGTACATATTAATTCCTCCGATCGGTTTAAACGTTTATTGTTTTTTCTACTTGCTCTTTTGACCGATTACGTACAATTTGTTCAATAACTTTTCGGTGCAAAGCTGGTGTCCCAAATGATAACTCCGCTGCTTTTGCACGGTTTGACCATAAAAATAAATGGCTTTCTGTAGAGTAGCCCATCCCTCCCCATAATTGATGAGCCATTACCGTAATATCTTTGTACGACTCACTTGTAAATACTTTGGCAATACTTACTTCACGCTTCGCCTTCGGATTTTTTTGTAACACAGAAATAGCTTTATAAGACGATAACCGTGAACCTACCGCTTTTGTATAAAGATTCGACAAATGATGTTGGACCGCTTGGAATGTACCAATCGCTACCCCAAATTGACGCCGCTCTTTTACATAATCCAAAGTCATTTGAATGACTTTCATCGCACCACCCGACATTTCAACACTTTGAAGCGCTGTCATCATCAGCCGGCTTCCTTCTAATTCATCTGCGCTTACAAGGCGTTCCCCAATTAAGTGTGATGTGTCAACCAGTACTTGTTCAAATCGCACAATTGCCTGTTTGTCCCGTCCAACTGTGTGCTGTTCTTGTAGGTGCACCCCTTCTTGATCTTTTGAAATTGCAAAAATCCCAAACTGTTTACCAACACGGGCAACAACGAGCATCTCATCCGAAATATGCGCATTTTGAACAAACCATTTCTCGCCATTAATGACCCATTGATCGTTCATTGCTTCTGCTGTTGTCGTGAATAAGGCAGATTTCGTAAGCGCTTGTTTTTCTTCATATGCCACAGTTGATATAAATTCACCATTAGCAATTTTTGATAAATAATGTTCTTTTTGCGTATTCGTGCCAAGATCATTTAATACAAGCGTGGCATAGGTTGTGCTGTAAAAAGAAGTCGGTAACAGAACTTTCCCTGCTTCTTCAAAAATAATCGCTAAATCCATAATCGTTCCACCAGCACCCCCGAAACGTTCTGGTATAATAATCGCATTCCAACCAGCTTCCGTGATTTTATGCCATAGGTTTTCACAATGACCTAATTCACTTGCTTGTATGTGTCTAATCGTTTCAATCTGTGCATTTTTATCAAAGAATCGTCTCACGGCTTGATGTAACATTTGCTGTTCATCTGAAAAAGTCATTTTCATCTTGTCATCCCCCTTTTTTAATTACGAGGCAACCCTAAGCCACGCTGTGCCACAATATTTCTTTGTACTTCATTTGTACCCCCGCCAAATCGATGGAATGGTGCAAGACGATATAAATGCTCGACGGTTCCACCTGCTGGTGCCTCTTCATTTCTCCAGGTTAACTGACCGTAGGCTTCCATAATTTGCGTTCCAATATCCGAAACCTTCGTATATAATTCTGTTGCATAGACTTTCATCATGGATGCATCCGCAGATAAATCAACACCTTCATCGAGCTTGGATGCTGCCTGATAACCAAATAATTGTCCAATTTCTAAATCAATTTCTAATTCAGCCAGCTTCGAAATGACGTTTGGACGATCAATTAATAATTCACCATCTAATTCTGTAGTAGCAGCAAATGCCACCGTATCATCGTAGGCACGTCTTGGTACTGCTACTTCTCCCATCATCACCCGTTCAAAATCCAGCGCAGAAGTTAAAATTCTCCACCCACCATTTACTTCACCAATCAAATGATCTTTCGGTACGCGCACATTATCAAAGAAAACCTCATTCGTTGTATGATCTCCCCATGTATATTGTCGCGTCATTGTTAAGCCATGCGCATCATTCGGAACGATAAACATTGAAATACCTTTATGACGAGAATTTTCGTCTCCCGTACGTGCTGCGAGCCATTGATGAGTCACACGGTGACCAAATGTATTCCAAGTCTTCTGTCCATTAATCACCCATTCATCCCCTTCAAGGACAGCTTTTGTCTTTAAACTAGCTAGATCTGTACCAGCTTCAGGCTCCGAATAACCTAGAGCAAAAGACATTTCATTATTTAAAATGGGCGGTAAAAACCTCTCCTTATTTTCTTTCGTACCAAATTTAAATAAAGAAGGAGCAACAATTGAAGAAGCTGTATCATTAATTTGCGGTGCAAGTGCGTACAAGAACTCTTCATTTAAGATGAATTTCTCCATCTCCGTTAAGTTCAATCCTCCCTCTTCAACTGGCCAATTGATTTTATTCCAACGGCGGTCTGCACATTTCTTTTTAAATGAAATTTCTAAAGTTCCCATTTCTTTATCTTCATGTTCACGCAATTCATCAAGTAATTGTGGAGTTACATGCTCTTTCAAAAATGCCCGCACTTCCTTTTGCCATCCCAGTTGTGCTTCCGTTAATTTAAAATCCATCTCATCATCTCCTTATTTACTTTTTTTTGTTAACTTAACTATAACAACATGAATTGGAGAAAAAAATATACATTTATGGGGCATTTATGTAAAATAGGACAAAACAAATGAAATGATTGATTTAGATACTAAAATATGAACATATTACGTTAATACGTAGTTAAAATACCCGAAATACACAAACACAATATGTAATTCTATACCATCATTTTCTATTTCGTTTCTTAAAAACAGATTTTTCAGAAAGAAATGTTCACTTTTTATTTTATAATTTATAAAAATCTCTATAAGAAGGACCAACTAAAAAACAGTTGACACGGCAAATAACACCGCATTAAGCGGTGTTTTCCAATAGGTTTGACTTAATTCAAACTCTATCTTTATGTATACATCATCCAAAATTCGATGGGTTCAAAGCCAATTCGCTTCTAAATTGCTCCATCTTAGGGATTATCGTAGAACAAACATAATTCTTTCCCTTCAAGTAATAGTTGACTGCCCACCTACGCTTTATACCTTGACGGGCACACTTGCTATCCACCTATTTTTCATTATAAAGAAAATTTCTTTCATTTTTAAAGTTTTCCATAATACAAGTTTTTACAATTATTTTAAGTATAGAGCATCAATTTGAATGTCTCCCCAATAGCCTTTTGACTTTTCGGCAAACCAATTGATAATAAAGGTGCCAGGTGCCATCCAATATCTGGATGGCACCTGGCACCTTGTTCATGAAGTATAAATAGGAAGTGTTATTCTTATCGTTGTTCCTTTATTTAAAACACTATTTATCTTAATTTTCCCATTCATTGTCTCTATTGTTTTTACAACAACCATTGAACCTAATCCAGTCCCCTTTTCTTTAGTGCTGTAATAAGGTTCGCCAAAACGGTTTATTTGTTCTTTGCTCATTCCAACACCGTTATCGCTTATCTCGATAATGATATCGAATTTACTTACGAGTGTAACTAATCTAAGCTCCCCACCGTTTGGCATAGCCTCTATACTATTTTTAATCAGGTTTAAAAAACATTGCTTGAAATGTTGAATATTTCCGCGTGTAATTCCTGGCACTAACTCTTCTGATATCTTCACCGAATTCATATTGGCCAATGGTTTCGTCATTTCAATAATACTTCTTATTTCACGATCAATTAAAATAATACCTATATCTTCGGTTGCAGGTTTTGCATATGCTAAGTAATCACTAATAATTGTCTCTGCAGATTTAAGCTCTCTAACCACATGTTGAAAGTACTGTTCTCTAACTTCCTGAGAAAGGTTAGGGGCTTTTAGGAGATCAATAAATCCCTTTACAACTGTTAAAGGATTTCTAACTTCGTGGGAAATACTCGCTGCTAACTGGCTAACAACTTCCATCTTTTCTAGCTTTGCTATTTTTGACTTTATACTAATTGCGTCACTTAATATTTCTATTATATATACAACGAAAAACATGACTACTGGAGGAAGGACAATAAAATAAAACATATAAGCTTCAGTCACCCTAAATGAATCAGATATACTAACAGCTATAGAAGTTGTTAGTATTCCAAGACACAAAGATAACAGAACTGAGAAAATAAGCTTATTTTTTCTATTGAACATGCTGAACTTTTTTGAAAGAAGTGCCGTTATAATAAAGATCACGATATAAACAATAAGAGTTAGAGAATTGAATCCATAAATAAAAAATCTAATCGCCAACGAAATTATCAACAAGGCAGCCCCGACAGGCCATCCGCCATATAGTATACCAATAAAAAAAGGAATTTGCCTTAAATCATGCACACAATATTCATCAATATAAATAGGGAATTTCATACATAAAATACTTGGTAAACTCATGCATGCTGTAATAAGGGTTTTTTGATAATTTTTAAGCGTTTTAAAATTATCAATTAAAACGAAGAAAACAAAAATACTTACTAAAATGTAAAACAAGTTATCTAAAACATTTTGATTAATATAAATGAAGTCCATAGTAAATATCCTTTGTCAAAATTTATTAACATATTTAATTATAAGGGATAAGTCCTATAAAAGAGAGCTTTTTTTATTTAAGTGAAAAACTCCCAAAAATGGATATTAACCTACTAGTTAAGCTTCAATGTTATGACCAAAAAAAATATATTACTAGAACAAAGTTCACTGTGATGCCCCTAAAAATCTTGTTTCATACGATTGTTCCACACACAGATAATTGAGAATAAAAAAGATTTTGCTTCTTCAAATTATACAAAAAAAACATTTGCAGTAGTTTTCACATATTTGATTGCTGTTTGTAGAAAAAAATCAATCCAGCCATAGACTCACTCACCTTTTCATCGCTCTAATATCTGTAAATCTGACGTGGATGCGTGCGGTCTTACGATACTCGTACTAACCGTCTCAGACATCGGTCTCCCTCACTCCACCGAAAATTTGTAATGATTATGTTGTTATGAAGATTGTAATATACGGAATATTAATAAAATGATAATTACTAAATAGAGGCAGTTTGTTTTAAACTGCCCCTTATTCAATGTCCCCAGTTCATTCTCAGCCAACCAAGAGTATAAATAGAGATTTATTAAAATATCAAATTAATTTCCATGAAACATCCTAATGGTGTAAACACTCTAACACCATTTTCCGTTTCATAAATCCCTAATACTTGACTGTGTCCCTTTACATTCAAATATATGGAAATTCAACCTTTTATCAAACGCTATAAAGTCAGGGGATTTTTTTGGTCCTCTTTTTCCTCCTGCTGGTCCCAGTCTAAAAAAAGAAATACGATCCAATAAATAATTTGTTGGTATCACTGCCAATAAATCCAAGGCATTTGTAAGAACATAAGATGAAAAACCCATACCAAAATCAACACTAGTATGGTTTTTTGGTCCTGGTCAATATTTTGCCATTCGGGTTTTAGCTTTAAGTTTGAATCTAAAGATATCGCTGGAAAATATCTAAACCACGCCCACATATCTCCCAATGCGAATCCATAGCTTTGTGGAGTACTGGTTCTAAAAGCTATATGAATCATCACTAAAAATATATTTATTTTGTTAGTTCCTGTTAAGGAACTTAAGCTAATTGCAATGGTTTTTTTCGATAAGTTGTTATGGAGGGGCTTCCAAGCGGTTAGCTAATGATGCATCCCGTATAGTTGCCAATGAGATGAAAAAGAAGAGCAGGGAACCTGAGCCACAAGCGGCAGACAGGAGTTTTGTCAATGAAGTGAAAGACCGCTCCTATTATTTGAATGAATTGAGAAGGATCCTTCGGGGGCACTTGACCGTTATAGATACCCTAAATGTGGGTATTTACCCATTGCGCGAAACCTTCGAGACTATAGAAATCAGCGAAGAGGAGGATAAGGTTGAGCGATCAGAGATAGAAGGAATGCTCAAAACTCTTGAACAACAGAGTCTCTTATTGACCGAGTATTTCAATACAGGGGAACGGATTGGCGAATACACCATCAAGTTCAAGAGTAAGGATGTACTAGCCCTGAACAAACGAATGAAAACTCTTGTCACTTATTTCGAGAAACTGACCGCCCTTTACGAGCAATCGGAGAGTGCCACCGTGGAAGATAAGGCCGAATTCTTTCGCTTGTTAAAAGCCTTTAATACCATTTCAGAAAGCATTGACGACAAAGCCGTGGAACTGCATGAAGAATTGACAAAGTTCAATATTGTACGGACGTGGGATAGAGGTGTTACTTCGGAGATAGATTATAACAATTAAGCAGAATTACTTGTGAGGGTATTTTACTGGTTCTTAGGCATTTAATAATTTAGAGTCATTCATAAGTCCAGCGCTTTAATGTACCCTTTGTATTATGCTTATTGAACTTCCCCGTTTGCGACATAAATAAAAAGCTACCCTATTGGCAGCTAGATCTATAAAAGGAAAGCACCTTATAGTTTAACAAGAGTTCTTCCACGTACTTAAATTTTAGATTAGAAGGTTACAATAGCTTTGCCTTGTGAGTGTCCAGTAGAAACTTTTATTAATGCTTTGTTAATGTCATTAAAATTATAAATTGAATCAATAGAGGGCGTGATATTTTCTTTTTCAACAAGATTAGTGATTCTTTGTAATTGACTGCCGTTGGCGTGTACGAATAAAAAGTGATATTCATTTTTATGTTTACGTGCTAAAAAATCTACACGAGCACCCACTAAACCAAACAATAATTTTTTCCACATCGGAAAATTATTGTCAACCGCAAAGCGATAATTAGGTACGGCTTTTAATGATACTAACTTTCCTTGAGGTTTTAAGATACCAAGTTCTGCTTTTATCTCTTTTGCTCCCAGGGTGTCGATAACATAATCTATATCATATAAAATGTTGGCATAGTTTTCCTCATGATAATTTATGAATCTATCAGCGCCAATCGACAGTGTACGTGATCTACCTCTTTCACTGCCGCTTGTTATAACATATAACCCCATTGATTTGGCGATGGGGATTGCCATAGCACCAAAGCCGCCGGTTCCTCCAGGGATAAATAGCTTTTTGTTAGGCTGAGCATTGAGTACGTCATTTAATGCTTGATAAGCAGTCAAAGCAGTGAGAGGAACAGCGGCTGCTTCAATAAAGGATAGATTTTTAGGCATTATGGATATAGCATCTTCATTGACGACCGCATATTCAGCAAAAGCTCCAATTTGATTAACTGGCAACCTTGTATAAATGTGGTCACCAACGCTGAAGTTCTTAACATCTTTTCCAACAGCCTCAATAACTCCAGATAGTTCATTTCCTAAAGTTAATGGTAAATCATAATCAGAAATCATTCGAATACTTCCATTTAAAATAAGGATATCTAATGGATTAACACCTGCTGCTTTTACTTTAACGAGTACCTCCCGGCTATTAATTTCTGGTATTTTAACATCATTCAATTCCACTTGAACTTCTTTTGAATATTTCTGCATTTGAGCAGCTCTCATTTTTTCATCCTCTTCCTTTACAATGTTTTCGTGGCTTTTCAAGAAATGCAATCTCTAGCTTTGAATGTAGGTGACTCAAAACAAAAACCAGTGCTTGAAGGGTAAAGCCCAAGAATGCACCAAACGCCTGCAAATTCACGTAATTCAAGCGTCAAGCACTGATTTTCAGGATGAGCCCAAAAACGGCACAAACTTTTATAATATTAATTACTAAGACAGCTGTTTCCCACAAAGTCTAATTCTGATGAAAGAATGGCGTACAATTTTTCAGTTGTACGCCATTCTTCACCCTATAAGCTATACTTACCCCTCTTGAGATTTTAATTCTTTCATCGTAGGATAATCCGTATAACCCACGCTTCCGTTACCACCAAAGAATGTTGTACGGTCTGCTTCATTCAAAGGAAACCCTTTTTTGAGACGTTCTACTAAATCCGAATTAGCTAATGACCATACACCGACTGGTACCATATCAGCAACGCCATTATCAATATCTACACTAATATCTTCTAGAGCTCGACCAGCTCGATTGACTAATAATGGATTGGACCAAATTGAACGAATTTCATGGAGCAGTGTTTCGTTTCCTAAATGCATAACATGAAGGTAAGCTAAATTGAATTGAGCTAATTCTTTTACAAGATGGAGATAAACTTCAGGACCTTGTTCACCTTCTTCAATTCCACCAAGAGGTGTACCTGGTGAAATACGAAAGCCTGTTCTTTCTGCTCCAATTTCTTCAACGATTGCTTTCGTTATTTCGATAGCAAAGCGAGCACGATTCTCTATTGATCCACCGTATTTATCCGTTCGTTTATTAGAATTTACTCCGATAAATTGATTAATTAGATAACCATTTGCTCCATGAATTTCAACGCCATCAGCTCCTGCTTCAATAGCTGCAGATGCTGCTTTTCGGAAGTCTGCAATTGTCGTTTGAATATCTTCTTCACTTAACTCACGTGGAACGGGTATTTCCTGCATCCCTTTAGCAGTAAACATTTTTTCACCAGGTGCGATTGCAGATGGTGCAACTGCTTGTCGATGATGCGGTGTATTGTCAGGGTGGGACATACGACCAGCATGCATCAATTGGATATACATAAATCCACCTGCTTCATGCACCGCATCCGTAACCTTTTTCCACCCTTCAATATGCTTTTCAGTATAGATGCCAGGTGACCATAAGTAACCTTGTCCATCATCAGAAGGTTGTGTACCTTCACTAATAATTAATCCCATAGATGCTCTTTGAGCATAATAAAGGGAACTTAGTTCTCCCGGTGTACCATCTTCTTGCGCTCTACTACGTGTCATTGGAGCCATCGCTAAACGATGAGGTAATTCCAAATTTCCAATTTTCGTTTTGCTCCACAATTTATCCATTTTTGTACACTCCTCTTCAAATTATGTTACCCGTTGTATACGTGTGTCCTTTTACCTTTTGTTTGAAATCTTGGACAAATCACTGTATTAGTAATTTGTATTTAGGAGAGATGTGGGTATATCGCAGATACACCACCGGTAAAATCTCTTTGGATCTTTCGGCTCACGTCATCAGCAACAATTTCAAAGCTGTCGGATTCTAATCCATCAATAGCAATTTTTGCGATATCCTCAGGGTTGGATTTGGGAACTTCTAAGCTCGACGTCATGTCTGTCTCCATGAAGCCTACATGTAATCCAACTACTCTCACATTTTGAGGATAGAGATTTAAACGAAGGTCGTTCGTCAATGCCCACTCTGCCGCTTTTGCAGCGGTATAAGCTCCAACAGTTCCCGAACTAACCCAAGATAAAGCGGAAAGAATATTCAGAATCGATCCTCCCCCATTATTTGCTAGAATCGGTGCAAAAGTACGAACCATGGAAAGTGTGCCAAAGAAATGCGTATTAAACTCCAATTGTATTTTATCGAGATCACCGTCAATCAAAGAAGCACCTGTAGACGATCCTGCATTGTTGATCAAAAGCGTAACATCCTTAGCGTCCATAGCGGCTGCAGCTACCTCTTGAGGGTTAGTAATATCAAGCTTCACAGGAATTACACCGGGAATGTCAATGGACTCAGGATTTCTTGCACTAGCATAAACCTTAGCCCCTCTGGATAGAAGTTCAAGTGCTAAATGGCGTCCAAAACCTCGGTTCGCGCCGGTAACAAATGCGACTTGTTCAGAAATTTTCATTTTTATGTGCTCCTTTTAATATTTATTTTGGTACAACAAAATGTCTTACTCCTCAAAACTACGCAAGTAATGATTTCCTTAAGGAGAAGTTTTGGGCATAAGCAAGTCTCGCTATATGGGAATGGTCATTCTAAAAAGCACAAAGGAATGATCCCTTCATTGAGAAATTTTTAAGTAAGGCAAGAATCAAATACAAGAACGATCATTCTAAAAAACACAAAAGAAAAATCCCTTCATGGAGAGAGCTTAAGCAAGGCAAGACTCATATATGAGAACAATCATTCTAAAAAATGCATAAGCAATGATATCATCATAGGAGAAAGCTTTACTACAGTTCAGACTTTCTCTTATCGGAACTATTTATCTAAAAGTTTTATCGATAAATTGGCTATACGGTGTAATTTTTCTTTGGGAATGGAGGTTCTTGTCATTACCTTTAACCCAACACACACAGTATGCAGATGTTCCGCCAGTTCGCCGGCATCATACTCTGAAGTAAATTCTCCCTTCTCTTGCCCCCACAGGATAATATCCTTGAGTATCTGCTCTGATAGTGTGAATGATTCAGTGGACTTTGAATCCACATCAACATCGCGCATTGCCAATTCCACCGCCGAATTCACCATTAAACAGCCTGAAGGAGAGTTCTCTTCACCATATATCATGAAACTAAAAATAAACTGAAGAGCCTCCGCTGCATTCTTGGAGCGTTTAACTTCTCCCGTAAGCTCAGCACTGACCTTATCGCGAAATCGATCCATAGCTTTCAAAAACAGCGTATGTTTGTCTCCAAATGTGTCATACAAACTTCTGCGATGGATTCCCATATGCTCGACCAGATCGGTCAAGGATGTCTTCTCATAACCTTGTTCCCAAAAGAGCTTCATCGCCTTGTCTAATACTACGTTCTCTTCGAATTCTTTACTTCTTGCCATTCTATTTTCCTCCTCCCATAGTCACTATAACATATTGAGAACGAACGGTAAAGAAAGCAACCTCATAATAATTATTCCAAATATTATCAAATGTAGTGAAACTACCTATAGCTCAAATAAGGAAACTCCACAATCACTTCTACATTTTATCTTTCAGCATAACCTAAATCCCTTGATCATATATCATATGATCCCAAGAATCTTACCAAAGACTGATTTTTAAGGAGAACATACTTTTGTGAAATAAAAAAACTGTTTTTTTCTGTGTAATTTAAGAAATTTGATTTTTGTGATTTAGAAGGGAGGGCATTTTTTTATTGGTATCAAAATCAAAACCCGACTCGTCGTTTGAATTTACATAACATTTTTAGGAGTATTATTCCCATTCCTTATTCAACTAGTCGAGTAGAAGAGAACCTCTCTACCTTGCGGTAGATTGTGTTCTCCCTCCGGGTAGAAAGGTCGCCCAATTGGCGACTCAAACCCCCACAGAACCCGGCGTGCGGATTTCCCGCACCGGGCTCTTCAGAAATTGCTTCACAGTTTCGCGTACATCTTTAATTCCGAAAACGGAATTGATAGTTTAGGACGCTCTAGAGGAAAAATCGACTTAATCTTATTGAACTTTTCCCACGTTATATAGCTCTTTTGGCTTCTACTACTTAACATTCTTCTCCAATAACGTTCCGTAATATTATAGATTTTTGTTATTGACCGAAGATTGCCAGCCATACCATAGTAATTGTAATGACCTCTAAGAATTTGATTTATCTTCTCAACTTGGTCTTTTATAGACCAATGTCTGATAGT
>NZ_JBPXRO010000042.1:0-41922 GCF_051842875.1 Neobacillus sp. C211 | reverse complement strand
GAGAATAAAAAATTGCCGAGAAAAATACCCTTTCTCGACAATCTGAACACTCCTCTGAGTGCTTTTCGGTTTTTTTATAGACTTTCATGTAACAAGTTTAATACACCTCGCAACTCCTTCACATTTACCTGTCCAGGTGCAGAAGCTTTTTTTGCTGCTCCAAAGGTAAGAGCAGACCCAAATATTTCGCCAGCCAATCGACTTATGACCCCTTTACCTGCCATAGACATAGTAATGAACGGCCTATCCGCAAACTGTTCGTTCATTGTATTTGTTGCATCTAAGAGGGTTAGCACATCGGCTGTACTATTTGGCATTACAGCAATTTTTGGTATATCTCCCCCAAACTCTTGTGCTTTCCGTAACCGCGAGATAATTTCCTCTTTTGTTGGCGTCTTATGAAAATCATGGTTAGAGACAATAACAAAAACATTTTTTGCATGTGCCTTTTCAATTATAGTTTTGACTTCATTTTCATCATTAAATAACTCAACATCAATGATATCCACCAGACCTGTTTCTGCAACCGTCTTGTTTAATTCAAAATAAAAAGAAGTGGTTATTTCCTTATTGCCGCCTTCTTTATGACTTCGAAAGGTAAAGATAAGTGGTGTAGCAGGCAGGAACGTGCGAATTTCAGCAAGAGCCTTTTTCACCTGCTCAAAATCTTCTACTTGGTCAAAAAAGTCTACCCGCCACTCTACTACATCTAAGTCAATTGTTTTTAGAAATTCGGCTTCTTCCTTTAATTGTACAAGTGTTTCTCCCACCAACGGGACACAAATTTTTGGCATTCCTTCCCCAATGACGAGACCTCTAACCGTTACTGTTTTAGTCATTTGTTCCCACTCCTTGTCCCATTCTACATAAGTTTTGATACCTATTTTTCCCTAGATTGAATTTAATTCGTCAATAATTTGGTTAGCAATTTCTTTTGCATCCTTGCTATCAGTTGAAATCTTCAAATGATGGTTAACATAAATATCTTGTCTTTTGTAAAAAAGATCTTCCATTTCCTCAATTGACTTTCCTTTTAAAACAGGTCGGCTGTCTATAATCAGACCTAATCTATCTTTCCAGCCCTCCAATGATAAATCTAGCAGAATAACAATACAAGATTCTAAACAGGTCTTTCTAATTTCTTCTTGTAGGAAGGCACCGCCGCCGACAGAAATAACCTTTTGTTGCTGGGACGCTAGACTTGCAATTAAACTTTTTTCTCTTTCTCTAAAAACTTTCTCACCAAATTCAGAAAAAATTTGGGACACTGGCATGTTGTATTCTTTTTCAATTTGTTCATCAATATCAATAAAATCACGATTTAGTTTATTAGCAACCATCTTGCCGATAGTAGTTTTTCCAACACCCATAAACCCAATAAAAACAATACTCTTATTTCTATTTAACATTTACGCCAAACCCCCAATTGGTAAAACAAATTATTAAGCATAATTATAATGCTATTTTGAGATTTTAGACAATTATTAATTAATCAAGTTAATGGTGCATGACACCAAAAGAAAGAGACCCACACAGGAGTCTCTACGTCTATTGTTTCATTTTCGGATCTAGGATGTCCCTTAGCCCGTCCCCCATTAAGTTAAATCCGAGCACGGTCAGCATTATAGCGACCCCAGGGAAGAATAACGTCCATGGTGCCTGAGTGATATAATTTTTTGAATCGGCAAGCATTTTTCCCCACTCTGGTGTCGGTGCTTGTGCACCCATTCCAAGGAAACCAAGAGCTGCTGCCTCAATAATTGCTGTGGCAATCGCTAATGTAGCTTGAACGATTACTGGTGATATACTATTAGGTAAAATATGACGGAGAAGGATACGTGAATCTTTCATTCCGACGGCACGGGCAGCCATAATATATTCTTCCTGTTTAACACTTAATACTTTGGAGCGAACCAATCGTCCAAAGTTCGGTATATTAATAACCGCGATCGCAATCAAAGCATTTTGCAGGGATGGCCCCAAAATAGAAACAACCGCAATCGCCAATAAAATACTTGGAAAAGCTAGCATAATATCAAAAATACGCGAGATAATCGCATCTACCCAGCGGCCGTAATATCCAGCTACAATTCCTAGTAATGTCCCTGCCACAACTGAGCCTAAAACTGAGAAAAAGCCAACCCACAATGATATTCTTGCACCATAAACAATACGAGAAAAAATATCTCGACCAAAGTCGTCTGTCCCAAACCAATGCTCACTGGAAGGTGAGAGCATTCGATCTGCCAACACTTGATCTTTAAAGCTATATGGAGCAATAATAGGAGCGAATATAGCAATGATAATAAAAAAGACCACAATTCCTAAACCAACTACTGCTAATCGGTTTTTATAAAATGAAATCCATGCTTCCTTCCAGGGAGGTGTCAGCTTTTCTTCAACAATTACCGTTGCCATATTTGCCGGTTTTTTTGCTAATTCCGCCACTTTAAGATCCCCCTCCTCTACTTGGTATATTTTATTCGTGGATCAACAAAAACATATAATAGATCCACAATTAAATTAATGAGTACAAAAATTGCCGCAATAATTAATATCCCTGACTGGATAACCGGATAATCTCGATAGCCGATCGCATCATATAGATATCTCCCGATTCCTGGCCAGCCAAAGATTGTTTCCGTTAATATAGCTCCTCCAAGTAAAAGACCGGTTTGCAACCCGATGATAGTTAGAACCGGGATAACGGCATTTTTTAAGGAATGTTTATAAACGACCCAGAACATGCTCAGTCCCTTTGCTCTTGCGGTACGGACATAATCTGACTTCATCACTTCCAGCATGGTTGCGCGGGTCATTCGAGCAATAATCGCCATTGGAATCGTTGCGAGTGCAATGCTAGGTAACACCAAATGCTTTATGACCGTTATAAATTGATCAAATCTTCCTTGTAAGAGGGTATCTATTAAATAAAAATTAGTAATTGCTGCAACGGGATCTCTAACATTCTCTCTTCCTGTCGTTGGAAGCCAGCCTAATTCAATTGAAAATACCCATTGCTCCATTAAACCAAGCCAAAAAATCGGCAATGACACCCCAATCAGTGCAAGAACCATCGCAACATAATCAAACCATGATTTGGAGAACCAAGCACTGACAATTCCTGCATTTACCCCCACTACGATGGCAATTAACATTGCCACTGCTGTTAGTTCGGCGGTTGCTGCTAAGTAGGACCATATTTCTTCGTTAATTGGACCCCTTGTCCTGAGTGAGACTCCTAAATCCCCATGAAGTAAAGCATTAATATAATCGGCGTATTGTATGTACCAAGGTCTATTCAGCCCTAATTCCTTTGTTAACGTGGCAATTGATTCTGCAGTCGCTCTTTGCCCAAGAATTACCTGAGCGGGATTTCCTGGAATAGCATGGATGATGGCAAAAACCACGAGAGTCATCCCAATTAAAACAGGGATTAAAGAAAACACACGGCGGACTGTATAAGTAAACAAATTTTTCACCTCACTGAAAAGCGTAAGCGCCTGGTTAGATGCTTTAGCTAAACAATTTTTTTTACAAAAAAACTGAATGTGTTAGTTAACAAAAGGGGAGGCTAAGCTCCCTCCCCTTTCAGCCATTATTAATTCGGTCTGTTAAACTTGTCTGTTGATCTCCGCTCCAGGCGCTTCGCTTTCCGCGGGCGGTCTGGGGAGCCTCCTCGGCGCTAAGCGCCTGCGGGGTCTCCCCTGCCCCGTCCTCCCGCAGGAGTCTTCGCGCCTTCCGCTCCAATCAACTGTGCTAAAAAATCAAAAGTGACCTTAAACTCAGCCTATTATTTAAATTCAACTTTTGTTAGTGCTTCTGATCCAGTTGGGTGCGGTAAGTAATTTGCGACATCTTTCCCTGCTGCTAACAACGGTGTAGAGTGTACAAGTGGCACCCAAGGGGCATCATCATGAATGATTACTTGTGCTTCCTCATAAAGTGCATTACGCTTTGCTTGATCAATTTCTGTTTGTGCCTTAATTAAGACGTCATGTAATTTGTCATTGCTGTACTGGGAATAGTTATTACTTCCAATACTGTCTTTATCAAGCAATGTGTATAAGAAGTTATCAGGGTCACCGTTGTCGCCTGTCCAGCCAAGCATGAACATATCAAATTCACCTTTTGCTGCTTTATCTAAGTAAGTAGCCCAGTCCACAGATTGGATTTTGGCTTTGACATTGATTTTGCTTAAGCTCTCTTGAATAACTTCAGCAACTTTTTGTGCTTCTGGCATATAAGGGCGAGCAACAGGCATTGCCCATAGGTCAATTTCAAATCCTTTTTCGTATCCAGCTTCTTTCAACAATTGCTTTGCTTTCTCTAAATCATATGGATATGGCTCAACTGCCTTATTATAGCCTTCGATGGAAGGAGGCATTGGATTGACCGCTGCAAGGGCTTTCCCACCATAAAACGCATCGATGATTGATTTTTTATCAACAGCATAGTTAATCGCTTGACGAACGAGTTTATTATCAAATGGTTTACGAGTGGTTGTTAAACCAATATAACCCACGTTCATTGATGGACGTTCAATCACTTGGAGATTGGCATTTGCTTTAACAGTCGCCTCATCTGAATTGTTTAGTCCATCCATCACATCAATCTCGCCATTTGCTAGAGCGTTCAAACGTGCAGTATTTTCAGGAATCACGCGGAAAATAACTTTGTTTAACTTGGGCAAGCCTTTTTGCCAGTAGTCAGGGTTCTTCTCAAGCGTAATTGTATCGTTTTCTTTCCACTCAACGAATTTAAATGGACCTGTTCCAACTGGATTTTGTCTAAACTTATCACCGTATTTTTTAACAGCCGCAGGGCTTGCAATTCCAAACGGAGACATAGCTAGGTTCTTAAGGAACGGTGCCTGTGGTCTAAATAATACAAATTGTACTGTATTTGCATCAACAGCTTTAACCTCTTTAATTATGTGTCCTTTTTCCCCTTTAAATCCACCAAACATGGTGTAATATGGGAAGCTGTCAGCATTACCATTCATCCAGCGATCGAAGTTAAAAACAACCGCGTCTGCATTAAAATCAGTACCGTCATGGAATTTAACTCCTTGACGAAGCTTGAATGTGTAAGTTAAGCCATCTGGTGTCACTTTCCACGATTCAGCAAGTCCTGGATTAATAGTAGTATCTTGATCACCATATTGAATCAATGTTTCATAAATGTTTTCTGTTACTTTGAATGCTTCACCTTCAGTTGTGGTGATTGGATCTAGAGATGTAGAATCTCCACCACGACCATAAACTAGTGTATCTTTTTTCGATCCACTTCCAGTGGCAGGATCTTTCTTGCCTCCTGCTACTTCATTGGTTTTGCTGTTACAGCCAACTAGAAACATACTGATGGCTAATAGAGAGATTAACAGCAGTTTAAAAGACCTCTTCTTCATAAGTTTTGTTGCCCCCTTATATTTTTGTTTTTTATCATAAATGCAGCAAATCACTTGTTATATACGTGACATGCGACAAAATGACCGTTTAGATTTTGTTCCGCAGGTCTAGTCTTTTTACAAATATCCATCACCTGTGAGCATCGTGTATGGAAGGCACAACCTGAGGGAGGATTCGCAGGACTTGGAAGTTCTCCTTCTATTAAAATGGTCTCCCTCTTTATATCTGGATCCGGTATTGGCACAGCTGATAGGAGCGCTTTTGTATATGGATGCTTCGGATTTTCATATAGATCTTCACTTTCAGCTAACTCTATTAATCTTCCTAAATACATCACGCCAACACGATCACTAATATGGCGTACAACTCCTAAATCATGAGCAATAAATATGTAAGTAAGCTGAAATTCCCTTTGTATGTCCTTCATCAGATTAAGAACCTGAGCCTGAATGGATACGTCCAGTGCTGAAACAGGCTCATCGGCGATAATTAGTTTTGGTTTGGTCATTAACGCTTTTGCAATTCCAATTCTTTGACGCTGACCGCCACTAAATTGGTGCGGATACCTTTTGGCGTGGTAACTGCTTAAGCCAACTACCTCAAGCATATCTCTCACTTGCTTTTTACGTTCCTCTTTTGTCCCTATTCCATGAACAATGAGCGGCTCTTCAAGAATCTGTTCGATCGAATGTCTTGGATTAAGCGATGCATAAGGGTCTTGGAATACCATTTGGATATCTCGTCGAGTTTTTCTTAATTCAGATTTTGACATACTAGTAATCTCTTGATCTTCAAAAATAATCCTACCCTCACTTGCTTCAATCAAACGCATGAGCAGACGGCCCGTGGTCGATTTACCGCAACCGCTTTCACCAACGATGCCCAATGTTTCTCCTTTTCTAACGTAAAAGGATACATCATCAACCGCTTTGACTTCTCCCTTTTTGCTCCCAAAAAGGCCGCCTGTAATCGGAAAGTACTTTTTTAATCCATTTACTTCAAGAAGTAACTCTGACATGGTTGTCACTCCCCTTCATCAATGTATGTAGGAAACAGCGCACTTCATGTCCGTCTTTTTCCGTTTTATACAAAACTGGTGTTTCTTCCTGGCATTGACCAAATGCCTCTGAACATCTAGCCGCGAACCGACAGCCCTTTTGGATTGATCCTGGTGTAGGGACAGTGCCGGGAATACTATAAAGCCGCTCCTTTTTCCCTCTTAAATCAGGGACGGATTTTAAAAGGCCCTTTGTATAAGGATGCTGAGGATTTTTGAGTATCGTTCTAACATCACCCTGCTCCACGATTTGCCCAGAATACATGACAATTACGCGTTCACAAATTTCTGCAACGACACCTAAATCATGGGTAATGAGAATGATCGATGTATTTGTCTTTTTATTTAAGTCCTTCATTAAGGCAAGGATTTGTGCTTGAATTGTTACGTCAAGTGCGGTTGTTGGCTCATCCGCAATCAGCACTCTAGGATTGCAGGCCATGGCCATCGCAATCATTACCCGTTGCCGCATACCGCCCGATAGTTGATGTGGATGCTCTTTAAGAATTCCTTCTGCTCTTGGAATACCAACAAGTTTTAATAATTCGATACTGCGTACATTTGCTTCTCGCTTTGAAAGGTCTGTATGCAGTCGGATGGCTTCCATTAACTGATTACCAATTGTAAACAACGGATTCAATGAGGTCATAGGCTCTTGGAATATCATTGAAATCAGATTGCCGCGGATTTTTCTCCACTCTTTTTCGGAGATATTTTTCAGGTCTTTTCCTTCAAAAATGATTTGACCATTCTCGATTTTTCCTGGTGGAGAAGGAATCAAACCCATGGTCGCTAAAGAAGTGACACTTTTACCACTCCCCGATTCACCTACAATCCCTAGAATTTCTCCATCCTTTAATTCGAAACTGATGCCATCAACTGCCGGCACTAGTTTTTTCCCTGATTGAAAAGACACCTTTAAGTCTTTTATTCGAAGAATAGGATCCTTTTCCACATTTACACCTACCTGTACATTGTTTTTTATGTATTCATTCTAATCAGAAATATAATAATATAATAAATTTTAAAATAATTATGACATATATTACTTTAGTGGTACTATCCATTTTTGTCAATTACGTGAAAAAAGTTCAAAATATCCCAGTAGCACATAGTCGCGGTAATGCACTAAGGCGCTTTTTGGTGTTATACACCAAATTTTTCCTTTAGATATTAAAATAATAAAAAATATAAAAGGTAATAAAAAAACCCTGTAAGACTATCGCTGTCTTACAGGGAATCTCATCTATAGTAAAAAGTTATTTTTTCATACCCGTATAAATGTGAATGGCATCCCTTAAAAATTCTGCTGTCCCTGGCTGTTGTTTATCATAATAGGCGGTAAATCTTTCATCATCCACATACATTTGTGCCAGACCTACATGGGCTTCCTTACTATATTCATTCCAATAGTAGCATAACCATTGCTTATGGAGGTCAGCGGCTGTTTGTGCCTTTTCTCCGGCTGGATCCCCGGTTTTAAAAGCTTCAGCTAACGTTTGTGTCAATTTTTCAGCTAGTGCTGTTACCTCATCATGTTGTTCTTGTGTCATATTCTGTAGTTTGTCATTTGACTTATTAACGGTTTCATCTCCATACTTTTCTCGAATTTCTTTCCCGTATTTTTTCTCATTTTCGTCAATCATTTTTTTCTTAAAACCCTCGAACTTTTCTTTATTTGACATTTTCATTCTCCCTTCTGTTACTGCGATCGTTTTATCTACATTCGCAATTAATAATTCTAACTGTTCCTTTTTCTCAAGGAGTTTTTCACGATGTTCTTTAAGTGCTGCAGCGCCATCAAAGTTTGGAGCTGTTACAATTTCTTTTATACTTTCTAAACTGATCCCTAATTCCCTGTAAAATAAGATTTGTTGAAGACAGTCCACCTCCGCTTGACCATAAATTCTGTATCCTGATGAATTAATTCTAGCTGGCTTAAGAATTCCAATTTCATCATAATACCTAAGTGTTCTAGTACTAACACCAGCTAGACCTCCAAGCTTCTGCACTGTATACTCCATTCGTTCACCCCCTTATAAACTAACGATACACCTTTACGCAACGTCAATGTCAATCACTATTATGCCTATTTTTAGGAAAAAAGGTGCCTGACACCACAGATGGACAAATGTCCATCTGTGGTGTCAGGCACCCAATTAAGGTCTTTAGAGTGAAAAGTCACTCTTATCTGAAATCATTTACTATTTTAAAAAAACTTTCTTTTCTCTTTTCATTCGGCTGAAATTCAGTATTATCAATGTTTATAACCTTTCATAACTTATTTTCCAAAAAAAGTTTTTGACAATTCAAAACTATAAAAAGTATTATAGTATAATAAAAGGGAGGTTGTAACATGTCAAACATGAATAGACAGAAAATTGTGGATAGTGTACCTCAAACAGGATTTTTCGGACATCCTAAAGGGCTATCTACTCTTTTCTTTACTGAATTTTGGGAGCGCTTTTCTTACTATGGAATGAGAGCCATCCTCGTTTTCTATATGTATTATGAAGTTTCTAAAGGCGGATTGGGCATTGATAAAAATCTCGCACTTTCTATCATGTCCATCTATGGATCACTTGTTTATATGTCTGGAATAATTGGCGGCTGGCTTGCTGACCGGGTCTTCGGTTCTTCCAAAGCCGTGTTTTACGGCGGAATCTTGATTATGTTTGGACATATAGCTCTAGCTATTCCTGGCAGTGTTTCTATGTTCTTTGTTTCCATGGTATTGATTGTCCTAGGTACTGGAATGCTTAAACCGAATGTTTCTTCCGCAGTAGGTGAATTATACAGCGAAAAGGACGAACGTCGTGATGCAGGTTTCACTATTTACTATATGAGTATTAACTTGGGAGCGTTCTTATCCCCATTAATCGTTGGATCGGTAGGTAACTTCCACTTAGGTTTTGGAATTGCGGCTGTAGGTATGTTCTTAGGATTAATTGTATTCAGTCTTACAAAGAAAAAAAATCTAGGTCTTGCAGGAACGATGATTGCCAATCCAATGTCACCTGCAGAAAAGAAAAAAGTCTTCACTTTTATTGGATTAGCTGTAATTATTCTTGTTGTTTTATGTGCAGTATTAATACCAAACGGACTTTTAACTTTTGCTAGCTTTATTAATATTGTTACTTTTCTTGGTATTTTAATTCCGACGATTTATTTCGTTGTGATGTACCGTAGTCCAAAAACAACAGCAGTAGAACGTTCAAGGATTATTGCTTATATCCCGTTATTTATTTCAGCGGTTATGTTCTGGGCAATTCAAGAGCAAGGTTCAACCATCCTTGCAAGTTATGCTGATACTCGTACACAATTACATTTTGCTGGAATTGAAATTAAGCCAGCGTGGTTTCAATCTTTAAACCCGTTATTTATTATTATATTTGCGCCTGTATTTGCTTGGTTGTGGGTTAAATTAGGAAAGCGTCAGCCATCAGTACCTCAAAAGTTCTCATTATCATTATTATTTGCTGGTTTGTCATTCCTAGTTATTCTTATACCTGCTTATTTTGGCGGTACGGATTCATTGGTGAGTCCAATGTGGCTTGTTCTTAGTTATTTAATTGTTGTATTTGGAGAATTATGCATGTCACCTGTTGGATTGTCTGCGACTACTAAATTAGCGCCTGCAGCATTCTCAGCACAAACGATGAGCTTATGGTTCTTAGCAAGTGCTGCTGCACAAGCACTAAATGCACAAGTTGTTAAATTCTACACACCTGAAACTGAAATGACCTATTTTGGTTTGATTGGTGGAGCATCCATCGTACTAGGTATTATCCTATTAATGCTAGCCCCGAAAATTCAGGGCTACATGAAAGGTATTAGGTAATTATAAAAAAAGGTGCCTAGTCTTCTCATCCATTGATGGTGAAGACTGGGCACCTTTTTTATTTGTGATAAAATATAGTGTGAATGGAGGTTTTCATATGGAACTTAAAGAAAAGGTAAAAAACCTTCCCTCTTCCCCTGGAGTGTATCTTATGAAGGACTCCAGAGCACAAATTATATATGTGGGAAAAGCAAAAAACCTTAAAAATCGTGTGCGGTCTTACTTCCAAAATTCAAAGGCCCATCCTAAAAAGATAATAAAGTTAAAAGCAAGCCTAAAGGATTTTGACTATATCCTTACTGACACAGAATTTGAAGCGTTTATGTTAGAATGTAAATTAATCAGTGAAATCAAGCCCATTTTTAATAGAATGATGAAAAATACTCAATCCTATATCTATATTAGGATTGAAATGGAAGCCGGCTATCATAGAATCAACACTTGTAGCAGTCCTGATAACCCTAAAAGTCTTTATTTTGGTCCATATTCAAGCAAGCAAACTGTCGAAAAGGCGCTCCAAGGTATCAAGGAATTCTATAAGATCTGCTGTAGCAGCCCTTCAAACAAGAACACTCCCTGCTTAAATTATTCCTTAGGTTTATGCCTTGGTATGTGTTTAGGAGGAGATGCACTTGATCGATATAATGAAAACATAACTAAGATTATCGGCTTATTGCATGGCACCGATATGAGCCTAATTGAAGTTATGGAGCGAAGAATGACAGAGGCTTCTGAAGAATTTGATTTTGAATTGGCTGTAAAGTATAGAGACACGTTGGATGCCATCCACTCCCTTCTAAATAAAGAAAAAGTGATTGAATTTACGGAAAGTAATAAAAATCTCGCTGTCGTTGAATCCTTAAATTACAATACTTTTAAACTATTCCTAATTAAGAAGAACAAAATACTCTACAGTGAAAAATATTCATGTTCTGAGATTGAGGCTACGAGGAAAACAATCACGTCCAATATATTAAGCATCTTTAAAACTACAGAAGTTAATTCAACAAAAAAAGTCAGCAGAGATGAAATTGATGCCGCACAGATTATCTATAGTTATTTGAAAGGAAGCAACAGCAGTTATATCGTCATTTCTGAACAATTGCTTGATACTAAAAACACAGCTGAATTAAACGATGAGATAAACAGATTAATGCAAAAGCTATACGATTAATTGATAAATTAAAAATCTCTCATTAGAATTATGTTCATAGAAGTAAGGCAAAGTGATTTCTTTTTTCAATTCAAAAGAGGTATCGTTTTCTAAATAATATATATAATCTTCTGATGGGTAATATAAAATCAATTCAATATTACGCTCGGATTTTTCCACCGATAGCAATATATTATTAATGGTTTTCATAAAAATTTGGATTGAAAACGGATTAAAAAAGTAAAATCGATTGTCATAAGGGTCTATTTGGTATTCTTCCGCCAAACCGCAATAAAAATCAATATTGCTATTTCTCGTGTCGGTTTTCTTTAAATAACTAGTTCGATTTTCAATTGCTTCCTGATAGAAATCCTCATTCATTTCAACACCAACAACCATTGCATTAAATAGATAATGAATAAAAAAGTTTAATCGCCCTTTGCCACACCCAAAGTCAACTATTCGATCACGGCTAGTTAATTTATAGTTGTTAAATAATTCTTCGAGGGCGCTATATGGCGTTGGCTCATAACGATGGTAGTGAAAGGACTTATTAAATCCCTCTTGGTCCCCTCCCGTTTTTATCCCCATTAATTTATCATAATAATATTCTTTCATTGAAAACTCATAACTCCTTATCTGAAAGAGTTCATCCCTCACTTTTTGTGAGGGATTTTTTTCAGGCTACTTTAATTGCTTTGCCAAAAGGAACCCTTGGCAAAATAGCTCCAGGTACAAGCCAAATCATTTCATAACTAACATTTTCTATGTCTTCTGAAATAAAGCCGGTTACATCGGTAATATAAAATAGTGTATCGATATTTTCTTCTTTAGCCCACTCAAGCACCAAGGTATACGAAGATTTCCCATGTGTATAGTATTTAATTGTATCACTTTTGACAGGTGATGTACTTCTAATTTTAAAATCTGCTTGCACCAAAATGGTGTCTGGCTTTAATTGTTCAAACAGTTTTACTATGTTATTGATCAATATGCTTGGGGCTTCATTCGTGGAAGTGTCTACAGCTAACGCAACCTTTTTATCTTGACGCTGTTGAATCATTGAAAGTATCGTTTTGTGCCATTTCAACACGACCAACTCCTTTGGAATGTATAAGTGAACTATATTATTTTGGTTTATAAAGAAAAGGTTTATGTTTGGATAATTGCGGTAATCAGAACAACAATAGAAACGTATGTAAGTAAAAAAGACATGCTCATCTTGGTCTATTCACAGATGAGCATGTCTTTTTTACTATTCCTTGATTTCATTGAGTTCATCAATCAGTTGTTTGGTTCGTTTCGCATTTCCTTCGGCAAAGTTTTCAAGGCGTTCCTTTAGTTCATCATCATCATGAATTCGCTCTGCAGTTATTAGATATGTCCGCATTAAATTTTCTTCCGTTTCGATTGAATCCTCAAGAACGTCTTTAAGTATTTCCTTTTCTTCTCCATTTTTACCATTAAACAAATTTATCCCCATTGGAAAACCCTCCTTTTTATCTTTATCTTTCTCTTTTCCATTCCAGATATCCAGCCTAGTTAACAAATTCAGACTTGCCACATTTAATTAAATCGTGTAAGATTAAATCGTAAACGACTTAATCTTAAAAATTCCATAGTAAAAACCAAGGGGGAGACTCAATTGACAACGATTTATGATTTTAGTGTAAAGATGACTAATGGTGAGGAAAAATCATTAATGGATTATGAAGGCAAGCCTTTACTTATTGTGAATACTGCAAGTAAATGTGGGTTAACACCTCAATTCAAAGGACTTCAAGAATTATATGAAAAGTTTAATGAGAATGGTTTAGAGATTTTAGGTTTCCCTTGTGATCAATTCAATAATCAAGAATTTGCTAATATTGAAGAGACAACACAGTTCTGCCAATTAAACTACGGGGTAACCTTTCCAATATTTGCTAAAATTGATGTAAATGGCAATAATACTGATCCCCTATTTACTTATTTAAAGAACCAGAAACCAGGTGCTCTTACAAAAAATATAAAATGGAATTTCACAAAATTTCTAGTCGACTCAAAGGGTCAGGTGATCGAACGGTATGCCCCCACGACTGAACCAAGCAGAATTGAGAAGGATATAAAAAGATTATTTTCATAATTATTTTAAAGTAAGGTGATCATCTTGGAAGACTTCATGTTATTAAAAAACCAACTATGCTTTGCCATTTATGAAACAGCAAGTGAATTCAATAAGTTATATTCAAGTGCACTTCAACCTTATGGAATAACCTATCCTCAATACTTAGTTCTATTAGCATTATGGGAAAAAGATGGTATAACGGTTAAGGAGATAGGAGAAAAATTAAGTTTAGGTACTGGAACATTGACTCCCATGCTGACAAGAATGGAAGCAAATGGTTGGCTTAGAAAAGAACGTTCAAAGGCAGATGAGAGAAAAGTCTATATCCATTTACAAAAGAAAGCACTGGAAGAAAAACAAGCCATTACAAAAACAGTTGGTGAAGAAATACAATCCTGTAATATTGAACTCGAGGAATATAAACAATTAATGGTGCGATTGAATCAATTGCATAGTAAGTTGAAAGAACGGGAACATTAGACTTACAACAATCATATCATGTGGGATTTTATGAAGAGATTACGAGTTTCTTTATTTGAGGTAACTTAACAATAACCCGATTGCTCCAATTGCAATCGGGTTATTGCTTTCATACATATTCTAAATGGCTAGTCCAACTACAAGAAGGATTACCATCTGTATTCAATAATTGTAGTCTTAAACAAGACCTGTTACTAAATAAACGCCAATGATAAAGAAAGCAGCGATTGTTTTAATAATGGTAACAGCGAAAATGTCACGGTAGGACTGCTTATGTGTTAAGCCTGTGATCGCAAGCAACGTAATGACTGCTCCGTTATGTGGAAGTGTATCCATCCCCCCTGAAGCCATAGAAATTACGCGGTGCATTACTTCAAGCGGGATACCGAATTGAGTTGCTAATTCAATATATTTATCTGCCATAATCCCAAGTGAAATGGCGATACCAGCCGATGCGGAACCAGAAATAGCAGATAGAACATTGGTTGTAACTGCTCCATTTAATAGAGGATTCGTAAATAATTTAGCAATTCCATCTCTCGCCATCGTAAAACCAGGAAGGTTAGAAATTACTGCTCCAAAACCATATTCAGTTGCAGAGTTCATGATGGCTAATAATGCACCAGCAATACCAAGATTCATGCCATCCTTGAAGTTCATAACAACGGGTTTACGATTGTATAAAATGGTTGTAAGAATACCGACAATAAGAGCAATTTCAACTGACCAAATACCGACAACCTGGGAAGTTTCAACATTTGGAAAATTTAAGCCAATCTTAGAAAAATCAAAGCCATTAGGATACCATTTTGGAATCCAAGTGGTTAACACTTTATTTAAAACACCGACAAGGACTACTGGAACAAATGCCAAGATTTTACGGGCTATACTTTCATTTTGGTCTAAATCAATATCGATCTGTTTTTCTTTGATTGTGCCGAAACTATAATAGCCTTCACCCGCTTTTTCTGCCTTTTTACGACGTGAATTTAAATAGAGCATCCCAAGTATGAAGATAAAAATTGCCCCAATTATTCCAAGAGTAGGCGCGGCATAAAGATCTGTTTTGAAAAATGTAGTTGGGATAACGTTTTGCACCTGAGGTGAACCAGGAAGTGCGTCCATCGTAAAGGTAAATGAACCAAGTGCAATCGTCCCTGGAATCAATCGTTTCGGAATATCTGACTGTCTGAATAAATGTGCTGCAAATGGATAAACAGCAAAAGCAACAACGACTAAACTTATTCCACTGTATGTTAGAATCGCACACAATAAAACGATAACTAACATTGCACGTTTACGTCCTACTAACTGAATAAGCGTAGATGCAATTGAACGTGCTAATCCTGACATTTCTACCACTTTACCGAAAATAGCTCCTAATAGGAAAATTGGAAAGTAAAGTTTAATATATTCAACCATTTTCCCCATAAATACATTGGAGAAAAACGGAAGAACCCAATCAGGGTCCGTTAAAAAGACGGCGAATAATGCACATAACGGTGCAAACATGATAACTGAAAATCCTCGGTATGCAATAAACATTAACATTCCGAGTGCTAATAATATTATAACTAATTCCATAAAATTTCTCCTCTAATCCTATGATGTAAATTCCAGCTAAGATGAAATTTAGACGGTTATCTATCTCTTCTTAAAGGTAAAAACGGTTACATAAGCATTTAAATAGAAAATATATTAAATCATTCCGATTTAGGCTAGTCGATGGAGGTGGGAACAGTTTAGTCCCCTCTTCCATCAACTCTATTATTTTTTAATATTCTATAAATCTATTTGTAATGGGTTATAACTATTAGGCCAAGACTATCTTTGACTTGTTTTTAGCAATCTCTGCAGCCACTTCAACAATCATATCCTCTTGACCGCCAACTACTTTACGATTTCCTAGTTCAATTAAAATATCACGTGAATCCACACCAAATTTTGCAGCTGCACGTTTTGCATGAAGAGCAAAGCTAGAATATACACCAGCATACCCGAGCGTTAGGCTGTCTTTCGTGATTTCTTGTGGTACTTGTAAAAGTGGTGCCACAATGTCCTCAGCTAAGTCCATCATTTTATATAAATCTACCCCTGTATTAATACCCATCCGTTCGCAAACTGCTACAAGTACTTCTGTTTGTGTATTACCGGCACCAGCACCAAGGCAACGAACACTGCCATCAATACGAGTGGCACCTTCTTCGATTGCAGCAAGTGTATTGGCCATCGCTAAAGATAAATTGTTATGACCATGGAAACCAACATTAACGCCAATGGATTGTTTAAGAGCACGAATACGTTCGCGAACTTGGTCTGGAAGTAAGTAACCTGCAGAGTCAACAACGTATACTGAATCTGCTCCATAGCTTTCCATTAATTTAGCCTGTTCTACTAATTTAGCAACAGGTGCCATATGGTTCATCATTAAGAATCCAACTGTTTCCATCCCTAATTCTTTTGCGTAGGCAATGTGTTGTGGCGCCACGTCTGCTTCTGTTACATGTGTTGCAATACGAGCCATTTTTGCTCCTAAATTAGCTGCTTCTTTTAATTCATGTAAAGTACCGATTCCTGGTAAAAGTAACACAGCAATTTTGGATTTGTCGGCAACAGAAACGGCTGCTTCGATTAATTCCATTTCATTTGTACGGGAAAGTCCATATTGTAAAGAAGATCCTGCTAAACCGTCTCCATGGGATACTTCGATATAAGGAACATTTGCGTCATTTAATGCCTTTGCAACCTTAAGTATTTGTTCAACTGTAAATTGATGATTGATCGCATGGCTTCCATCGCGTAATGCTACCTCTGTGATAAGAATATCTCTTTCATTTGTCATTATTTTTTACCCCTTTCTACAGTTCAAACTGTTTCTTTCGTTAATAATTTTTTAGCAAACGCTTCAGCAATTTTAACACCGGCAGATGTCATGATATCTAAGTTTCCTGCGTATTTAGGAAGGTAATCACCAGCACCTTCTACTTCAAGGAAGATGGTTACTTTATTTCCTTCAAAAATTGGTTCTGTGCGGAGTCGATAGCCTGGAACATAGGATTGAACAACCTTAGTCATTTCCTCAATCGATTTCCTAATCGCTTGTTCATCCATTTTCCCATCCTCAACAAGTGTATAAACGGTATCACGCATCATAATTGGCGGTTCAGCAGGGTTTAGGATCATAATCGCTTTTCCTTTTTTAGCACCACCCACCTCAGCAATTGCACGTGAAGTTGTCTCCGTAAATTCATCGATATTTGCACGTGTTCCAGGGCCAGCACTTAAACTTGCAATCGTTGCAACGATTTCTGCATACTCTACTGGAGCTACTCGGTTAACTGCATGAACCATTGGAATGGTTGCTTGACCACCACAGGTAATTAAATTGATATTATCTTTATCTAAATGTTCATCAATATTTACAGCAGCACATACATATGGACCTACAGCTGCAGGGGTCATGTCAATTACTTTTATTCCTGCTTCTTTTAACACTTTTGCATTATAAAGATGAGCTTTGGCTGAAGTTGCATCAAAAACGATGTCTGCTTCTAGTGTTTTGTCTGCAAGAAAACCATCGATTCCCGTATCAACCCCAGCATAACCTAATTCTCTTGCACGGCGTAATCCGTCTGATTGCGGGTCAATCCCAATCACAGCTGTTAGCTCTAAATATTCAGAGCGTCCAAGTTTGATCATTAAATCTGTACCAATGTTCCCTGAGCCAAGAACGGCAACTTTTACTTTTGACAAAATAATTCTCCTCCTAAAAATTAATGTGTTTATTTCTCTCTTTGTCTTTCTATCAGGTATTTTTACCTTTATAGCCTAAACAACTTGAAATCTCAGCTGCAGCACTTTTAATTCCTGCTATCACCTTAGGCAGCCGATTTTCATCAAGTCTCATTTTAGGTGCAGCACAACTTATTGAAGCGATTACATTTCCTTGATGATTAAATATCGGCGCAGCTATACATTTAAGCCCTAACTCAATTTCCTCATCATCGACCGCATAGCCTTGCTCACGGATGGAATGTAAATGGTCTTTTATTTCCTCAATATTTGTCATCGTGTGCTTTGTAAATGATTCCAAATTGATAGATGATAATATTCTGTTAACATCGTTTTCATTAAGGTTGGCAAGTATCGCCTTTCCCACACCCGTACTATGAAAAGGAGCTCTTTTTCCAATATGCGAATAAATAGTAAGGGCACTTTGACCTTCTACTTTTTCAATGTAAATAACTTCATCTCGCTGTAACGAAACTAAGTGAACAGTTTCATTTAGTTCATCCACTAAATCTCTAATAATGGGCCTTGCAATTTTCCCAATATCGAAATGTTTTCCGACAAAATTCCCAAGTTCAAAAAGCTTGATCCCAGGCTTATATTTCAAATCCTCAGGATTTTGTTGAAGAAACCCTCTATGTTCCAAGGTCTTGATAATACCGTGGACAGTACTTTTTGATAAATTTAAATTCTCACTAATCTCTTTGATACTTAGTTCTGGTTTAGTAACCAAAAATAATTCTAGGATATCAGCTGCTCTTTCAACCGACTGAATTAAACGTTCTGACACAACCATCCTCCTTATATTCGACATTATCGAACGACGTTCACATTTCTTAAGGACAATCTAATAGTAACTCTCGTTCATTATTCTGTCAATAATTTAAATAATTTTACTGTTTTTTTAATTTACATTGAATATAAAAAAAGGAGTCTGATTTCAAAGAAATCAGACTCCTTTTTAAATAATCTCAAATTGCTTAAAACCTGTTGTATCTGGGATAAAATCTAACGTTTTATTATTGAAATAATGGCACTCACCATTGTCAATAATGAAATGCAATTCATCCTTTGTAATTTCTGCATCATTTGGCTGAGTCGTTTCTTCCAAGGTCAATTTCACTTTCATAAAACAACTTTTACGCATTTGCAGCCGGATAAATTGTTTTGAATCTGCTAGTTCCAACCTATTTTGTAGTTCTGTTTTGGCATTTTCAGTTAATAGAAACACGCGATCATCCTCACACCTTAATTTCCTAAAAAGAGATTTAATTAATGATTATCATGTACCACAAAAGGTTTGGTAAGGCTGGGTTGATTGCTCAGGAAGCGTGCAGTATTCCTCCTGTTCTGGGGAGTAGGCATATGGGCTTGAAAGTACATCAAGCAACCGCTCCATAACGCTGTAGTCTTCTTGATTCACGGCAGCGTCTAGTGCGGCCTCCACCCGGTGGTTACGAGGGATTACCGCAGGATTGCTATTACGCATCAACTGGTGAGAGGAGTCTTTCGATTCCTGCTGTCTGTTTAGACGTGCTTGCCATTGCTCATACCACTGCTTAAATTCCGAAGTCTCCACTAAGTCTGTATCCTCTGGCTTATCAAAAGTTAATGCTCGGAAAGTATTGGTATAGTCCACCTTATACTTCTGCATCATAGTTAAAAGATTATCAACAAGAGATTCATCCTGTTCTTCTTCGTTAAATATGCCGAGTTTAGCTCTCATTCCAGCCAGCCAATTACCCTGGAACAACTCCATAAAATGTGAAATCTCATCCTGAGCCAGTTGGACAGCCTGTTCTTGATTGTCATGTAAGAGCGGCAAAAGAGTTTCAGCCAATCGAGCGAGATTCCAACCGGCAATATACGGCTGATTGCCATAAGCATAACGTCCTTGCCTATCAATAGAACTAAATACTGTTGCAGGATCATAGGTATCCATAAAAGCACACGGACCATAATCAATCGTTTCTCCGCTAATGGTCATGTTGTCGGTGTTCATTACCCCGTGGATAAAGCCAACCAACTGCCATTTTGCTACTAGCGCTGCCTGACGTTTGATCACTTCCTGTAGAAGCGATAGATATCGTCTCTCATCAGTGTCAACGTGTGGATAATGGCGTTTTAGTGTATAGTCTGCTAGTGCCTGGATCTCCTCAACTGTGCCCCATTTTGCAACGTATTGAAAGGTACCAACGCGCAGATGGCTGGATGCCACACGAGTCAGAATTGCTCCTGGCAGGGCGGTTTCGCGGAATACTGCCTCCCCGGTTGTCACAACGGCTAGACTTCGGGTGGTTGGTATCCCAAGCGCATCCATTGCTTCGCTGATGATATATTCACGCAGCATCGGTCCAAGCCCCGCTCGACCATCGCCTCCGCGGGAGTACGGTGTTCTACCTGGACCCTTAAGTTGAATATCATACCGTTCACCTTTCGGGGTGATTTGTTCACCAAGCAAGATGGCCCGTCCATCCCCTAATTTCGTGAAATGCCCAAATTGATGCCCTGCATATGCTTGGGCAAGCGGCATGGCCCCCTCAGGTATCCGGTTGCCAGCAAATACTGCAACGCCATTTTCGCTCTCGAGCTCTTGTATATTCAAGCCAAGGGAGGTTGCCAGCCGGTTATTAAGAATAATCAACTTGGGTGAACGGACAGGCGTTGGGTCGGTCCTAGTAAAAAATAAGTCTGGCAGTCGAGCATAACTGTTATCTAAGTTCCAGCCTAGTTCATTAATTTCTTTAGCCATCGTATCCCCTTTTCTTTTTAAAAAGTTTAGAGTTACCAATGTAGTGTTGCTCTGTTTGTTATTACTGTTCCCTATATTTTAAAGCTAAACCTTTTAAGAAATTTCTAGCGTATTTATCCCCGCACTCTTTATAATTCTTATGCCCTTCTTTTCTTAATAAAGCGCCGAGTTCTCCTTTTGTTACTGTTATTCCTGCATTTTCGAATATTTCCAGCATATCCTCAGTAGTTAAGGCCAGCGCTATTTTTACTTTCTTCAACAGGAGATTATTAACGTTTGCGCTTTTCTTTATTGACGGTTCCGGTGTTTCAGACTGTCCTGGTTTGGTCTCTTGTTTCCCTCTTTTAAAAATAATAAGTCCATTTAAAAATGAATCAAACATACTGTTATTACATTTTATTTGATCGTCATATTCAGCCTCATCATCGGATTTTGTTAGAATCTTTATTACCTCAGGGACTGTTACTTCCACTCCGCCAAGTTTAAATATTTCTGCCATTTCTTTATTTTTTATTTCTAGTGCATATCTCATTCGAATTAATATATCATTATTATCCATCAGTAAGTCTCCCTTTAAAATTGATGTTCCACTTTTAGACTGTCATTTTCCAACTTGATAAAGCTAGCCAGTTCTCCATTTGCTCATATTCGGGGATTATTTTACCTACAAGGCGCCAAAAAGATCGATCATGATTCAGATGAACCATATGGCACATTTCATGAACGACTACATAATCAATTACCTTCAATGGTGCCATCGCGAGCTTCCAATTGAAGGTTAATTGCTGCCTGGAATCACAGGTTCCCCAGTTCCTGTTATTATCAGAAATACGGATAGACCTTGGTTTTATTTTAAAGTTACTTTGATAGGAACGAATACTCCTCTCTACTAAGGTTTTACACTGCTGATAATAAAACCGTTTTAAGGCTTGTTTTATTTTCTCATCCTCAAGCTGTTTCACATATATATATAACTTATCCCCTTCTAACACTACATAGTCTTGCTTGATAGTTATATCTTGAGAGACCTGGATAGGATATTCGTCTCCTAAATAAAGAAAGGTTTCACCATGATCATAGACCTTTACCTTTTGGCCAAGCGTTCTATCCTTCATTTCTGTTGATTTTTGCTGGATCCAATCCCATTTTTCCTCTAATAATTGCAGGATAAGTTCATCGGAGGTCCCTTTAGGAGCCTGGATTTCAACATTTCCATAAACATCTATATAAATGCCCATGGATGTACGATTTTTATAATCTATCTCAAAACTAAGGGTCTGACCTAAATATTTATGTATCATTTAATCACCTTCATTTATGACAATGGGTAAAATAACAGCAAAAAAAATTAGAGTAAGTATAAATAACCTACTCTAACATGATTTTGCCTATGTTTATTTGAAAAAGCAATTAACTTTTTTTGCAAGGGTCTCACTATTTAAAGTTACATTTCAAAAAATTGTTACTTCTAACGCAATACTCTAGCAGCACTAGAAAATTTAGACGGATTATACGAAGCAATTTTCACAACATCACCCGTTTGCGGAGCATGTATATATTGCCCGCCTCCAATATAAATGCCGACATGATAGGCAGGAGAACCCCTGAATACTAAATCTCCTGGCTGTACTTGACTAGGAGAAATACTTGTTCCAACATTTTGCTGGTCTCGTGAAACTCTTGGCAGATTAATGCCAACTGAACGAAACACATAGGAAGTGAATCCCGAACAATCAAATCCGCTTGGCGTTGACCCGCCCCAAACGTAAGGAACGCCCAAAAATTGTTTAGCGTAAGCAATCATCGCACTTGCCGATCCAGAGTTAGTTGAAATGGCTGCAACTGACGGTGGTGCAGACTTAGATGGTCCGCTGCTTATTGGTGCCTGTTGTTGAGTTTGTTGCTGGGCTTGTTGAGCAGGCTGTCTGGACTGTTGTTGGGCTTGTTGAGCGCGTTCTTGGGCTTGTTGTTGTGCAGCAAGCTGTCGGGCTTGTTCAGCCTTTTGTTGTGCCAGTTGAGCCTGTTGGTTTTGTAATGTGTTTTTCGCCTCAGCTATTCCTTCTTCAACTTCTTTTTTATCTTCTTCAATCATTTTTTGTTCAGAAGCTAATTCAACCTGGCTCTTTTTTAATTGGTCAAACTCATTATGTAATTTTCCCTCTGCATTTTCTAACGCTTGTTCTTTATCATTTAAACCGTTCAGTAAGTCTGTGTCAGTTTCCATAATATGCGATATAGCAGTAAAACGAGTTAAAAAATCTGAAATGTTATCAGACGAAAGTAAAAGCTCCGCGTATGTAGCGATTGATTGTTTGCCCTCTAACTGAATGCTTTTTAGACGATCAGAATAGACCTTTTTATGAGCATCTAAGGACTTTTTAGCGTTTTCAATTTCAGCCTCTGTTTTTTCAATTTTTCCTTGTTGTGTTTTAATCTGATCGTTTAGTTTTTGACTTTTCTCCATGGATAAGGAGATCCGGTTGTCTAATTGCTGGATCTTTGTTTCAAAGTCATTGATTTGTACTTTTGTAGTATTGATTTCATTTAGTGTAACTGGTGAATCTACTGGACTTGCAAAAGTAGGTGTTGCTTGAATCATAGTGGCGAGGATGGCAGCCGATACTGTATATTTAAATAATTTTCTTATCATTTTAAAATCTCCTCTTATTACCTATTGTTAATTCGATTTTTTTATATATTAATAGTTTATCTTCCAAACGGACTAATAACAATGAAACAGTCGATAATGTAATATAATTGTAATTTTATGTAGAATAATCTGATAAAGAGTCGACTCCTGTTCCCTATTTTAGACGGACACCCATCCTTGTATTCTAGAGCATAAACATAAACCTGTATTGTTAAAATAGACCAAAAAAAAGAAACAGGATATTATCCCATTCCAAATTTGCAGCTTCTTAATATCAATTCTTTTAACACTTACATGGCTTGTTTTAATCATTCTAATCTAATTATTTTGCTCAAGGCATTGATAAACCGCCATCATATCTCGTTTATTTAACTCACGAATACGATTAAAAATTGGAATATCAGCGACAGCTTCTGTATATAAACTTTCATCAACAACATCACTTACTGTGCCAGTTAACCATGTTTTTACTGATATGCCTTCGACCATTTCCTTGCGACCTTCATCATTGATGCCACTTGCACGACAACTCACACATGGTATCGTTAATTTAAACACGCCATCATGGAGATTCTCTTCCGTAATGACTTTCTTCCCTTTACAAAATGGACATGGATAACTTTTTTTAATTTTATTAATTTGAGTGACTATTTTTTTGTAACCAAATGCTTCATAAACATACGTTAGTTTTTTGTATTTTCCATTAGTGAAATACTTATCAATGATAGTTTCTCTTGTCTCATTGATATTGGCAAAATCACAGATGGTAATCTGATTATTGATGCTGATAGATTCGATATAGCCCTTAATTGTATCCCAGAATGGTAAGACATTTTGTAATACCATTTCATACCCAACAAAGCTTGCGAGTTCCAATTCAAACATTTTCAATGCGACTTGTGTTTTTCTAGACAGCAGGGATACATCTTCTGTCAAAGTCATATCGCCGCCAACAATAGATTTTAGCTTTACGAGTACAGGTAACTCTCCAACTATTTGTAACACTTGATCAAGTGGCTGATTGATCATCTCACGAATATCTGTGTCATCAAATATAAGCTGTTTATGATGATTAAGTACAGTTCCATGACAAATCGGACAGGTAATCTTTTCTTTAGATGCTTTCATTTTCTCTTTAATCACCGATTTCGAAATGACCATATACCCACCAACGATTGTATTAAAGCCTACCCAGGTCCTCTGTGTCTTGCCTGCTTTATCATAGAATGTCTTTTCAAAATATCCGTACCAAAAAATATGCTTTTCTTCTTCTGTCATCTCATTGTAGCTTTTCGTCAGATCGAACCCGAGCTCATTCTTAATTTCCTCAAATAGAAACTCTAATTTTGGATATTGATAATATTTTAATACTTCCATCACTTCAGGATAAAATAGGCCATCCCAGAATGGAACGGTTTTGTCCTGAATGACAAGATCTTTATCAAATATTTCAATCTTAAGGCGTCCTGAGCATGATGGACAATGATTGTCCTGTGAATAGAAATCGAAGCTTCTCGTATCTTTAATGGTCGGATGCGACGCGATAATATGGTTGATGACGCCGCCCATTTCATAGAGAAAACTGTATTGGCTATACAAATGTCTTTCAAGATCTATAGCAATGACAGGCGCAATGGTGTCAGATTCGTATTCGCCGTAAATTAAACGGGCCATTGATGATAAGCTTTTTAAGATACCGCCCTTATAGACATTTTCTGCATTCTTAAAATAGTCGATATGATTTTCTTTTAAATAAGTAATGCCATTTTGAGCTTTGAGTGTCGAAGAAATTTGGGATGGAAGCACAACATCTTTCTTATTTTTAAGCTCGTAATATTCGTTATGACTGACAACTTCAAGATGAGTGACAGGTTCAATCTTTCTTTTACCAAAATCAGCGATAAAATCAGAGCTTTCTAACATATAGGCATTATGTTCAATCATCATAATTGAGACAGATTCATCTTGCAGAATGACCCTGACACTATCAATGAATTGATTTAGAATATTTTGTGATAAACCTTTTGAAGGTTCGTCAAAAATGAAAAGTGTATGAGGGTTTCTAGAATTCGCAAACAGTTCCGAAACTAAATGAACACATTGAAATTCACCAGTCGATAATGTTTGTGTTTTTCTTTCTAATGTCAAATAACCTAGTCCAAGTTTGATCAGTAAACTCAAACGTTTATGTGCGATGTCTTCATTTGGAAGTTCCTCAATAATGTCTTCAATCGAGCGCTCAAAAATATCATCAATATCTTCACTATATTTTGTGAGTTTCTTTTTGATATCAAGAAAAGTCGCAACGGTTGACCGACTAGTAATCGATTGGTTTCGATCCTGACCAACGATAACCAGTTTATCTTTTGGATAACGCTTCAGAAAATCCTTGGCGATACATTCATTGACTAGCGTAGACTTACCACATCCAGACTCACCCGTAAAGGTGACAAGTCTATTTTTGGGAATCTGAATTTCAGCCATTTGAATATTACGGCAATGCAGTTCACGAAATTGATAGTAATCTGTTGGCATTTCTTGATTTTGTTCCCAATGGATGGGTTGTGGACGGGGTGATTCTTCCACAATTTTTCCGCCATATTTCCCACTGCCGGGTCCAAAGAACAATTGCTCATCCGTTGTATCTAGCACGGTGTCGGAATGATCAATGAACCAAATTTGGTTCTTATAGCCTAATTGTTTAATCTGTTCTAAAATCTTCAATAGTGTTTGGTGATCAAGACCAACGGAGATTTCATCAATAATAATCACGGTATTTTCACTGGCTGCCATGAATTCAGCCAAGTAAAGACGTGTTATTTCCCCTCCTGACAATGTACCCATGATCCGATTTAATGTTAAGTAACCAATATTCATATTGATAATATTTATAAGAATATGCTGTTTCGCTTCACTAATATGTAAAACTTCTGCTAGTGATAGAATCGATTCAATACTTAAATTGTTGATATCGGAAATACTATGTGGTTGATCAAATAATTCAATTTTATATTGTTCAACTTCTTGATTATAGCGCTTTCCCTTACACTTTTTACATTCGACATTTTTAGTAGTTCCACGACCCTTACACTCTGGACACCAGCCTAATGCATTATTAAAGGAAAACACTTCCGGAGAAAGATTATATTTTTCCGCAAGACTCACACGAATCTCTGTAAACACGCCAGTATGTGTGCCAATTGTTGAACGTGGATTGGAAGAAATGGATGATCTCCCAAGAAAAAGTACAAGTGGCATTTCTTCCATCTTGATAGCACTAAAATTGGTTTCCATTATATTAGGAAATAAATACTGATATTCAGCTTTTGGCAATAAGGAAACGAGACGTTTCTTGGATTCTTCACCAATGGTTTGACAAAAAGTTGTTTTTCCAGATCCTGACAAACCAGCAATTCCTAACGATTGATCTGCTGGAAGTGCTGCATTTAATTTGTTAATATTGTTCGCAATTAATTGATTTATTTTCATATGGATATCCTCGTTTTTAGACCCTTAGCGAGCCACGGAAACCCCTGGCAGCATAGTAGGATTCTGCTCCGTTATGGTACACAAAAACAGTATCGTAGCGACGATCACAAAAGATGGCCCCACCGAGTTTTCTAATATTATCAGGTGTTTTCACCCAGCTCGATGTTTTAGTATCGAAATTTCCAAGTCTCTGCATCTCCCGGTATTGTTCTTCCGTTAACATCTCAATACCCATGTCAGCAGCCATTTCTATTGCGTTGTTTTTTGGTTTATGTTCTTTCCTTGACTCCAGCGCTTCACGATCGTAACAAACACTTCTGCGGCCTTTAGGACTTTCCACTGAACAATCATAAAAAATGTATTCGCCCGCCTTTTTATCATGATCGATAACATCCGGTTCACCGCCTGTTCTTTCCATTTCATAAAGCGACCACAGTTTTTCAGTATTAGTTTCTAGCTTTGCTTGTACATTAGCCCATTCAAGTCCTTTATGGCGATTCATGTTTTTCTCAAAACGGGCTTTCAATGTTCTTAGTATTTCTTCATGTTGTTCTGGTGACAACTTCCTTTTTTCATTATTCATACTAAACCTCTTCCTAAATTATGTTAGCCAAATGCTTTTAATCATAATAAAATTTTAATTTAATTTCATTCTAAAGCATTTTATACAAACAAACAAAAACACCTGCATTTTTCTGCAGATGCTCTATGATGGATATTATTTATTTTTTCCAATCCTTAATCAGCCATATATAGCACACAAACACATTCAACATGTATTGAAAGTAGGTCCCAGATTATTTCAAGATTAACTGCGACACGCACTCCACATGTGCGGAGTGTATGTGGCAACACATGGGGTGCTGGTGAAGGATACCATTGCAAACTCAGCAATTGAAACTGGATACGCAGCAACCAGTTCGATAGTATTTTCTTTCATCTTGGCTATTTTCAAAAAGTCATTTGCATTTTAACATCTTGAAATATGTTCAGTTAATAATTTCGCCCTTGTTTTTAGCTAAATTTTCGTGCCATTCGCGTCGCTCCATAGTTGTCAGTTTCGCCCATTCTGTTACTTCACCAATAATTCTTAAAGTTTCTTTTGAACGATAAGAACGTGTTAAGTTACCAGGAAATTTTTTGTCAGTAACATTTGGGTCGTTTTCAAATTCACCAGTTGGTTCTATTATATAAACTCGTTCTCTTCCTTCTCCTTTTGCTAAAGCTGCTGCAAGTCCTGCGCCATTGACATTAGCAGTGAAATAAATGTGGTTCATTTTAAGCCCAGATTTGTAATTTGAATTTCCACCTGCTGTTAGTAAATCACCAGCCTTCAAATCTGCCTTTGTCCCATGGTAAAATGGTCCTACATCAGAAGGGGCACCCTGAGATGAATTTGACAATTCATAATTTCTTTTTGCATTCTCAGTATCACACAACTCCTCATAACATTTGGCAATGTTTAAATATAACGTTGAGTATGCACTCTTCACATTATCATCATCTATTTTTAGTGCACACTGTAGAGATGTTTCCATCCATTTTAATTTGTCTGTAATACTCTTTTGTTGACGAGCTAAATGATAAGCTGCAATAAATCTTTCATAGTCGTTTGTTGCTTCGTGCCATGCTTTGTGAAACACCTTGACTGCATCTTCAATATTTCCACTATCCTCCAATCCCATCCCACTCATACAGAGTTTAATAACGACGTTATTTGGATCAAATTTTATATTCATCTAATTACCTCCAAATTAATTGATTGTTATTATGAGTACACCCGGAAATTCAACTTCTCAAAATCTTCTCCATTGGCTTGCCCTTTGATAATTCGTCTTCTTCATGATAATCAAGAATTGAAACCAAAAGAAACTGATTTAGGAATAACTCTCTAGCTTCTTGCCATTTCATTTTAGCCAGCCCTCCTCTTACTTTTCCTTAAATTTATTATAATTGATTCAAAGGAAATATCATACAAAACCATATAATGCTCAGCTACTTGTTACACATGCTCGAAATTATCACTCCTGTAATGTAAGCACCCTTTATAGACTAAAACCCAGTCCTAAGACTGGGAATGTTTAAAGGATTTTAAAATGATCTTGCCCTTTTTGAGTTTGCAGTAAAAACATCAAGCTATAATGGAGGTGCAGCAATTTCACACGCTCAGAAAGGTATCGGGCCTGGCGGAGTAAAAAGTGGTATTGTTACACTGTTACTTGGTGCTGCAACGACATATGTTGGCACGTTAAAGACGTTAGTCCTGTTAGCTGGGGAGGGAAGATAGCTAACGAGAGGACAGAATCCACAAAGAAATAAAACTATTTTGGAAGATGGCATCATATATGATGCTTTAGCATTTTCAATAAGCTAAAGTAGCAATCAATAATTATCTTGATCTTCCGCAATCGGGCACGTTTTTGGAGGATCATTGGCCTAACTCTTCGCTAAAATACGGAGGGATTAGGCTTTTTTTTACTTTTTAAACTCTTTAACGTTAACACATCTTCCAGACGATACCCATAGACAAATGCATTGGCGATAAGCGCTATGTCGGTTTGCTTTAAGTTGGGTGTCTGTCACGACTCGAAGAGTGCCAAATCTTGTCGAGTAAATAATTTACGAACTTTATCTAAAATCAATCCCTTTCTGAGCTACGCAAAAAGCCTACTCCGAAGAATAGGCATAAATTCTATATATATTACCTTACAAGAATGAGTTGCACAACACACTCGACGTGTGCCGTATGCGGGAACATGTCCACTGGTTGGATATATTTTACTTCATATTTCGCGCTTAAGTTCTGAATGTCCTTAGCCAAAGTTGAAGGATTACATGAGATGTATATCAACTTTTTTGATTCTGCCTGAAGGATGGTTTGGATGAGCTGCCCCTCTAGGCCTGTTCTAGGTGGATCGACTACAATGACATCGGGCTTCCAACCCTTTTTGACCCATTTAGGCAGGACCTCTTCTGCCTTTCCAGGTACGTATTTAGTATTAGTAAATCCGTGGCGCTTTGCGTTTTTCTTCGCATCCTCAATCGATTCCGTGATGACGTCCATCCCACGAACTTCGGCTGCCTGGTCAGCAAGCCATAAGCCAATAGTTCCCACTCCACAATAGGCATCGAGGACTTTTTCTTGGCCAGTTAGAGCCGCTGCTTTTTTCACTTCATTATAAAGTTTTACTGTCTGCACAGGATTTAACTGGAAGAAGGTCCTTGCCGAAAGCTCGAATTGTAAGTCTCCCAAGGTTTCTTGGATAAAATCTTCACCAGCTAATGGCAAGGTTTCATCGCCAAAAATTAGTGATGTTTTTTGTCCATTTATATTCTGCACAATTGATTTTACATTCGGAAGACGCTTTTGAATTTCCTGAATGATGACGTCCACTTTCGGCAATTCTTTTTGTGTAGTTATTAGAACTATTTGCAGTTCCCCTGTTTGAATGCCGACACGAGTAACAATGGTTCGAATAATACCTTTTCTAGATTTTTCATTATAAATCGGAATTTTTAATTCCTCTAAAATCCGCTTCACTTCAGAGGTTGCCTCATTTGTTTGTGCGTGCTGCACAGCACATTCGTCAATATTAATCAGTTGATGGGAATTAAGGCCATATAGTCCGGCGAGGACCTTGCCGTCGATTGCCTTTACTTGAAAACTGCTCTTGTTTCTGTATCCCCATGGTTCTTCCATCCCAATTGTTTCACGAATTTCGAGCTTGTTGATGTCAACTTTGGTATGGCGCTCCAATGATTGAATGATGATATCACGTTTTTCCTTAAGCTGTTGGTCGTATTTTAAATGCTGTAGCTGGCATCCACCGCATTGATCATACACCGGGCATAGTGGCAGTACACGATGCGGGGATTTAATCCGGATTTTTTTGATTTTTGCCTCAGCAAATTTAGGGTTAATCTTCGTTGCCTCTACGACAACTTCTTCACCTGGAAGGGCTCCCGGTACAAAGACAACTTGCTTTTTAAAATAGCCTACGCCTTCCCCATTAATTCCAAGCCTTTTGATGGTGAGGGGGAAGGTTTGATTTAATTCGATTTTGATATTTTGATCAGTTTTCATCTATTTCACTCCAAATTATTCCATAAATTCAAAGAACCCTAGTAACTGTTTCTTCATTACAGATAGTTTCATTTTAATTTTACCCTGTATTATAGCATGATTTACATTGAAAAACCGAATCTCCATGATTCGGTATTGATAAAATGAATCATTAAAAGGCGAATTTTCGAATAAATTCGCCTTTAGCTTTTATTATTTTTTCTTCGGAAACTTATCCAGGCTTTTGAACTTGTAGCCTTTTTTCTTTAAGTCCTGAATCGCCTTTTCAAGTGCATCGGCATTGTCTTTTGAAACAGTGTGTAATAGCAGTATACAACCGGGATGGATTTGACTCATGATATTGTCGTAGGAATATTGCCAGCCTTTTTGCCGGTTTACCTCCCAATCGACAAAGGCAAGGGACCAGAAAACATGTGAATAACCCTCTTCTTTAGCAATTTGCATCGTTCGCTCGCTAAAGACTCCTTTTGGCGGGCGGAGATATTTCATTTCCTTTTGACCCGTTAATTCTTTCGTTTTAGCTCGGACCTTTTCCAGCTCTTCACGTATCCTTTCGTCACTTACAGCTGTAAGGTCTGGATGATGCCACGAATGGTTACCAACAATATGCCCTTCTTTTACCATCCTTTTAACTATATCCCCTGCTGAGAGCAAGTAATGTCCAGTTACAAAGAATGTTGCAGGGACCTTTTCCTTTTTTAAAATATCAAGAATCTGAGGGGTATAACCTTGTTCATATCCGTTATCGAAGGTAAGATAAATCGTCTTTTTATTAGGGTCACTTTTGTAAAAAGCCCCGTATTGTTCGATCAACTGATCAAGCTCGGCCCCTGCTTCTGCAGGCTGTTCGTTAACCCCCTTTTTAAAACCCCAATGAATCGGCTGATTAGAAACAGCCGCATATGTACTCTGAGGTATCAAAACGAGCAGCATACTGAGGATGCACAATAATCTTTTCATCCATGTTCCCCCTATTTTGTTTTTTATATTATTTGTTATTGGAGAGAAAAGATTATTAGTATTTAAAGGAAATTTTTAGGCGGATAATAAATCCGCCCCTTAGTTGTTCCAGTATAAGGAAAGTTTAATGAGGAAAGAAAATACGCGGTTATTCTTGTTGATGGAAGATGGAGGAAATTCCGTATTTCCATGTTTGTAAATGATGGAGTGTATAGAAAGAAATACTCTCTTATCGCATCTATGTACGCATCTTGTGAAATAAATTGACAAGTAGGACAACACCATATTTTCCTCTTATATTTCATTGGAAATTGAAAGCAATTTGGACATTGAACTCCAGTTATAATTTCAGATTTTATAATACCAAATTTTTGAAGAATGTCTGTAATTATAGGAGTGTGGTTTTTTAAAAAGAGCTTTTTTATTTTCTCAATGGTTTTATTATCAATCTGGTTCTTATTATGTTGATGATAAAATACATCGATTTTTCCAAGTAAATCACCTACTCGGCAAACCTTCTTTTGAGCAGCTGTGTATCCAGGACTAATACATACCTCAGTGGATGATTTACAAATAGAAACTAAGGAGTCGATTGGGATTGGAGGGATTTGGTGTTTTTCTAGAAAATATGTCAATAGTATGTTATGGCGTTGTGCCTGTGCGATTGGATTTTCATAAATGACCCTATTGTCCAAATAATCTTGAATCATCTGATTTTTTTCGATTGTAAGTTTGCCAGAATGGTTTTTTCCATCAATCATGAGAATACCTCTTGGGGAAAGTAGCAGGGCATCGATTTGAAAGTATCCTTCTCCATACGGGAGACGCAAGTCGTGGAAAATGAGAAACCTTTTTGGGGGAATTTGTCCTAGATAGTAATGTATTTTTCTTTCTCCATTATATCCAGATCGTAAATTTTTAATGAATAGCCTTAAAGCATTAAGTTTGGGATGATTTAAGGGCATTCTTTTTTCCAATGCTTCGGCTTTTAAGAGATTAAGCGGAAGTGTTAGTTCTTTAACAAACAAATTAATACCTCCCTTAGTAAATCTAGAAATTGTTTCGCTTATTTATAACATGTTTTCCTTATTTCGTGTATGAAGTATTTATGAATTTTGTTAATTATAATGTGATAGACAAAAGATGAAAAGGGAATTTTACATATCGGGAGATAATTACACGATAAAAAAGATTTATTATACAATTATTCAATTTATTTTTCATAAAAAGCTAGGAATTGAACAATTATTAGGAAATATTTCCAACAATGAAATTAAAACCTGGTTATTCGACCAAAATTAAGATTAATTTTACAAAACAGGGACTTTATTTTTCAAAAAATGGCATCTAATTCCCAGTTTTATCTCCTTCCTCACTAATTGCTCTTTAAATTAAAAAAGATAGACGCCCAAAGCGCCTATCCCAAAAATACCTTATTTAAAAACCGGTTCCTTAAACTGAGCTAATTTTTCTAAGGAAGATTTATCAACGTCGGCGTGCAAGCTGTTTCCGTGCGAGTCCATGGTTACTACGGCTGTGAAGCCCTCTACACGCAGATGCCACATCGCTTCTGGAATACCAAATTGCATTAAATCCACACCCTCCACAGATTTAATACAATCTGCATAATACTGGGCCGCACCTCCAATCGCATTCAGGTACACACCTCCGTGCTCTTCCAACGCTGCCAATGTTTTCGGGCCCATCCCGCCTTTACCGATGACAGCGCGGATTCCGAACTTCTTCATGATATCGCCTTGGTAAGGTTCCTCACGAATACTTGTTGTCGGACCCGCAGCTTTAACATGCCACTCACCAGCGTCATCCTTTAACATTACCGGACCGCAATGATAAATAACTTGTCCATTTAAATCAACAGGTGCCTCGTGATCACTTAGATACTTATGAATTGCATCACGGCCTGTGTACATCATGCCGTTAATTTGAACGACATCTCCAACTTTAAGAGCACGGATCTGTTCTTCGGAAATTGGCGCCTCAAGCGTGATAACACCCTCAGATGTAGCTGCCGTTTCCTTCGCTGCCTCTCCCTCAGCAAAATCAATGAATTCCCCGTCTTGGTACATCCATTCATTAATTTCGCCTGTTTCCGCGTTCACACTCACACCTAAACGTCGGAATGCCCAACAATTGTAAGCAACAGACACATAGAAACTTGCAGGAATACGATTCATCACACCGACTTTACAGCCTAAAAGAGTTGCCTCGCCGCCAAAGCCCATGGTGCCAATTCCTAATTTATTTGCATTTTCCATAACATATTCTTCTAACTTGCGAAGTTCTTCATTTGGGTTCACATCTTCAACGGAACGAAATAGCTGCTCTTTGGCTAAATCATATCCGGAGGAACGGTCGCCGCCAATCCCAACGCCAATAAAGCCAGCACTGCAGCCTTGTCCTTGTGCTTGATATACGGAATGCATGACACACTTACGGATTCCATCAAGGTCACGTCCAGCGCGGCCTAGACCGTCTATTTCACATGGAAGACTGTATTGAATGTTTTTATTTTCACAACCGCCGCCTTTTAATATAAGACGAACGTCGATATAGTCTTTTTCCCATTGGTCAAATTTGATAACCGGCACCCCTGCACCAAGATTATCACCACTATTTTCACCTGTGAGTGAATCAACCGAGTTCGGGCGTAATTTTCCTTCTTTTGTTGCTAAAACAATGGCATTGCGAATCGCTTCTTTAATTACTAACTGGTTTACACCAACTGGCGTTTTGATTTTAAAGGTTGGTAAACCAGTGTCCTGGCAGATGGGTGACACTTGGTCGTCTGCCATTTTGATATTGTTTGTAATCGTCGCAAGGCTCATCGCCGCACTTGTTCCCGCGTTTTCTATTTCCTTCGCCCTTTTAACGGCCCGGCGTACATCCTTAGGAAGTTTTGTTGATGTTTCTACGACTAGCTTGTACATGCTTTCTTGAAATTTAGAAATATTCAATTCGAGTACCCCTCTCCCTATGTTCCCCAATAGTCTTTTCAATTTTCAACGTTTTTGCACGTTTATATTATACTCCTATACCCTCTAGAATTAAAGGATTAGCTTGCAACCGTTGCCATGTTAATCGGGAAAAAAACCATGTAAATTTTGGATAAAGAAACTCACCTCCCTCCAAAAAAAGAGCCTGTTGATTAAACAGACTCACTCACTTCGCGATTATTAAATTCTCTGCATTTTGATTCCATATCATCTAACATTGAAATTAAGCGGTCAATATCTTCAAGATCCGTATCTTCAGGATCAATGGCATCTAGCACATCAATGAACATGTTTAAACGTTGTTTTAAAAAATTCACTTGTGTATTTTTATCTTCAATTGGATTACCCAAACTGATTCACTCCTTTTCGTTAACGTTCTCATCCTACCGAAAAATTTAAACTTTGACAATCGATTATTATTATTTTGCCCTATTTTTAAAAAATAAAAAGACTCCTGTACGGAGGAGTCCTCAACTTTAAAGTCATCTTGGTCTTTCAGATGCGGCAAATCCAAAGGAAACATAATCCTGTACAGGGATCCATGCACCAATTCCTTGGGACGTGACATTTTTAATTACGATAAACTTTTTACTTCCTTTTAGCATTAAGTAGACCTCACCGTAGGTTACTTTTCCTTTTTCATTCACACCTGGTGCATAAGCGTATAAGTAGCCTAGGCGGTTAGGAGGGATGTTATAAATATGATCATTCTTTGTGCCTGCTCCAATAATCGTATCAAATGAAAGTGGAAGATTCGTTTTTTCCATCGCCTTTAATAGCATCATTTTTTTCACATCTTCGGCATTGGCGATTTTAGCCGTTAGGCCCCCTCTGATGATTTTTTGCGACTCCTGAACATACTTAATCTGATATGGCACCTTTCCCCCACGATTATCGAAATAATTTGTGTTTATTTTTTGGAACTCCCAATTCGGGGAAGTTTCGGTTGATTCGTAATTCAACGGCCACTGGCCTAAGTAGACGATCGCGCGATAACCAATCGCAAAAGGTGTGCTATTAATACTCGATTCATTCAACATCCGGATCAAATCAGGATTTTCAATTTTGACCTTTGAAGAATTAATCAACTTCTTAGTTAAATCACTTGGTTGCAGTAATGGCAGATCCTGTGTCGAATTCGGATAAGTATTTTCCTTGGTGATATTCCGAACCGAAGCTGGAACTTGATATTTAACCGAGACTTTTTTCACCGGAACCTTTTGTGCATACCCTGACGGAATAAAAGTTAACATTAATAGCAGTGTCATAAGAACAGAGATATTTCTCTTCACGAGTTAAACTCCTTTCACTAAATAGCATTAATCAGTCTGCTAGTAGTTTTTTCGGAGTTGATATATTTTATCCATCCAAGCAAGTAATTTCATTATTTCGCCTGAAGACGGACCATTAATTTTTCAAAAAATGGAAAAAACAATTGAATGGCCGGCCCTACCGTAAAAGTGATAATAAGGGTCCCGTATGAAATAGGCCCATGCAGAAAAATTGCAGGAATTAAGGCTGTAATTTCCCCAATCGTTTTCGCAACCATTAAATTAACATGAAAACGTTCCTTGATTGCCAACATAAAATTATCGATTGGACTTTGTGGAAACTTAGCCTGAATATAAATGGCTGCCCCAAATCCAATAATCAAGATGCCCATCAATAACATCCCGATTTTCCCCTTAAGTTGGTTGACTTGAAATAAATCAAAAACAGTGTCTAACCAAAAATCCACTAAGGAACCAATGATAATAATAGTTAGTAATGAAAGCAGATCCGGTCTTTTTTTTAATAAAAGAGAAACAACGATGACTAAAACCGCTCCATCAATCATCACCCATTTTCCCACTGATAACCCAACCTTTTCAGTTAGGCTTACATTAAGTGCGTCCCATGCACCTACACCAATATCGGCTACTTCAATGGTCATACAAACTCCAAAAGTCATAATAGTTAAACCTAAAATAAAAAATAAAAACCTAATTAATAATTTCATTTGTGGCTCCTTTTAGGGGAAAAGTAACATAAATGTAATAATCAGAACATTTACAAAATTACAATTTCGTTATATAATATACTTAACCTATCAAGTAAGGAGGGCTGTAATCAATCTGCTAACCATTTACCTAATTAATATTAAGGAGGTTGGGATTCCCGTCTTATATGAGATTCAACACTCGTGTTCATGTATCTAAATAAACATGAAGGTTGGTGATTGATGGCCCAAAGAAAAGCGATTGATACTTAACCCTACAAAAAAGATATTTTATTATTATAGTCCAAGCAAGATCATTAACTCCGTACATGGAAGAATTTAAAAATAGTATATATTTCAAAGGAGACTCTAATCCATTAGGCTTAGAGTCTCTTTAATGTAAATTAGAGTAAGTAAAAACCAATTCCCATAATCAAATAGGCTGCCAGTAAAGTTAACCCTTCAAACCAATTGGATTCTCCATCGTTAGAGATAACAACCATAAGGAGAACCGATGAAACCATGGCAATTAATTCCTGCCAGCTGAAAAGAAGCGGCATCGTGGTATCAAAGAAAAGAGAGATCAGAACAAGTACAGGTAAGACGAACATAGCCACTTGTAGGGTAGAACCAATTGCGATTTCCACCGCAATATCCATTTTGTTTTTAAATGCCATCACTATAGCCGAAGCATGCTCTGCTGCATTACCAACAATTGCCACGATAATTACCCCGATAAATAATTCAGACCAACCGAGAGTTTCACCTACATATTCAAAGGTATGAACAAGATGCTCGGAAATATAAGCAACAGCTATGGTAGCGATGAAAAGGACAGCGATCGCTTTCCCTTTACTCCATTCTGGTATTTCTTCCTCATGCGCCACTTTTTCAGTACTAGGCTGGTACACACCTCGATGGGTGACCAGCTTAAAAAATAAGGCCGCTAGATAAAGGACAATCAGAATGACTGATATTCCGATACTTAAGGAAAGAGTTTTTGTCTCATTCATATTCATCGAAAAAACTTCGGGAATAACAAAGGCAATGATAACAGCAAACATAAGCAGGCCCGAATTGTGTCGAGCATCGTACACATTAAATGTCTGCCGCTTAAATTTTATGCCCCCAATAAAGAAAGATAGTCCCGCCACAAGAAGCAAGTTTCCTAATACCGAACCGGTTAAGGAGGCAAGAACAATACCAACGAGTCCTGCCTTCAACGAAAAGATAGAAATAATAAGTTCAACCGCGTTTCCGAAGGTTGCATTTAATAATCCGCCTATTCGCGGGCCAGCAACAATTGCGAGACTTTCTGTTGCCCTCCCCATAAAACTGGCTAATGCAACTATGGTTAAACAGTAAATAATAAATAAGATGATATTTGACCAATGCAAAAGCGAGCCAATAACTGAAAGTGGCACCCCAATAAGTGTCATAAGCATAAAAATCTTGTTCACCGTATTCCCTCCAAATTCTCGGTTTTCTATTATATATATTTTTTCCTTTTGTACCCTAATTTACCTAAACTTATCATAAAAGTCTAGGGAGTTTGTTCACTTGCAAATGGCGGATTTTCTCGTTACCATCATTTAGGAAATATTTAAAAATATTTGAATGAGGAAGTTCTATGAATAAAAATAACCTTCGTTTTTGGATTCTTGTTAGTATTGTTGCCATATCTGGTTTTTCGCAAGGCATGCTGTTGCCGCTCATCGCAGTAATTTTTGAAAAAAGTGGCGTTTCTCCTTCATTAAATGGCTTAAATGCTACAGCACTTTATATTGGAATTCTACTTGTGTCCCCTTTCATGGAAATGCCTCTCAGAAAATACGGTTATAAACCGGTTATTATCTATGGTGGCGGGCTCGTAATTGTTTCACTTGCTTTATTTCCATTATGGGAGACATTTTGGTTTTGGTTTGCGCTCCGATTACTGATTGGCATTGGCGATCATTCCCTCCATTTTGCCACACAGACTTGGATTACTTCCTCCTCCCCAGTTGCAAAGCGGGGACGTAATATTTCTCTGTATGGTCTGTTCTTTGGGATTGGTTTTGCCTCCGGGCCATTAATGACACCATTAGTAAACGTAAATCAATCGCTGCCCTTTATTGTTTCCTCGATTTTATGTTTTATTGGCTGGGTCTTTGTTTTTACTCTTAAAAATGAATTACCTGAACAAGAAGTTGGTATCAATTCATTCCTAGCCACAATCAAGCAGTTTAGAAAGGCATTAAAATATGGATGGGTCGCTTTCTTACCTCCATTCTCTTACGGCTTTTTAGAATCCTCCTTAAACGGAAGTTTCCCTGTCTATGCATTAAGAATGAATATCGACGTTTCCAGTGTTTCAATGGTGTTATCAGCTTTTGCAATCGGCAGTATCATTACCCAGCTTCCGTTAGGAATTATTAGTGATAAGGTTGGGCGTAGAAATATCTTAATAACTATATTATTTCTTGGATTTTTCAGCTTTACAGCTGCAAGTTTTCTTGAGCATTCCTTTATTGGGCTGTTTGTATCTTTCCTCATTTCCGGGATGATAGTCGGTTCGACCTTCTCGCTTGGCATAAGTTACATGACCGATTTAGTTCCAAAGAACCTACTACCGACAGGAAATTTGTTATGCGGCATCTTTTTTAGTCTTGGCAGCTTATGTGGTCCAATCATCGGGGGATTGTTCATTAAATTCTCTGAAAATGTGAGTTTCTTCTATATAATTAGTACAATGCTTTTAATCTTATCAATTATCATCTTTGCTTTTGGAAAAAAGACTTTATTGGTTTTCGAACAACAAAATTCTTAATCCACTATTGTAGAGCAAATTCGTATCTAATGCATAAGATATGTGGTAAGATGAAAGAAAATAATGATAAAAGTTAGAATTGTTGCTGTCATCCCTTTGATGACAGCTTTCGTATTTTTTAAGGGGATTGATTTTGATTATTCTTATCAACTAGGAAATTGAGAGGGGGAGATCCTATGAATTCAGAAGCAAAGACTCTAACAAAGAGTATTCACAAAGTAGGTTTCTTAGAAAAAATCAAACCGCATGCAGAATTGATTGCTGCTGGATTAAGCGGTGGATTCATTGCTGCTGGCTGGATATTGGATAAGTACGGAAGTGGAGCAGATTCCATTATTGCTTACCTGCTGGCATTTGTAATTGGCGGGTTTGCCAAGGCTAAAGAAGGCATTGAAGCCACCTATGAAAATAAAGAATTAAATGTGGAAATGCTAATGATTTTTGCTGCCATAGGTTCAGCAATTATTGGTTACTGGACAGAGGGTGCCGTTCTAATTTTCATTTTTGCTGTAAGTGGAGCATTAGAAACCTATACCATGAATAAAAGCCACAAGGAAATTTCCTCTTTAATGAAGCTTCAGCCCGAAGAAGCCTTGCTCATCTCAAGTGGTTATGAAAAAAAGGTTCCTGTTTCAGTGCTTCGTGTCGGTGATTTTATTTTAATTAAGCCTGGAGAGCGAGTCCCTTCTGATGGAATTATCATCAAAGGACAAACGAATATCGACGAGGCAGCTATTACTGGTGAATCAATGCCTGTTTCAAAAGGAACTGAGGAGGATGTTTTCGCGGGCACCGTTAACATGACTGGTTCAATTACTGTTAAAGTGACAAAAGCGAGTCATGATACCCTCTTCCACAAAATCATACAGCTTGTTCAATCAGCTCAAAGCGAGAAATCACCCTCACAGCTGTTTATTGAACGTTTTGAAGGAACCTATGTAAAGGTAGTCCTATCCGTTGTTTTATTAATGTTTTTCCTCCCACACTTTATGTTAGGCTGGAGTTGGCAAGAAGCCTTCTACAGGGCAATGATATTATTGGTGGTTGCATCCCCATGTGCACTTGTTGCTTCCATTATGCCGGCCACTTTATCCGCCATATCAAATGGAGCGCGACATGGAATATTGGTTAAAGGTGGTATTCATCTTGAAAATTTAAGCCATCTAGGAGCCATCGCATTTGATAAAACGGGAACACTTACCAAAGGGAAACCAGAAGTAACTGAAGTGATTGTTAAGGAAGGACTTGATCGAGAGGACCTTATTTGGAAAGCAGCTTCAATTGAAAGCCATTCTAACCATCCTCTTGCAACCGCGATTGTGAATTATGTTAAATTAAGCATTAATAAGGATCTCCTTTATCCAGAAAGTCTTGAGGATGTACCAGGCTGGGGTGTTAAAGCGACAATTAATGGTGAGCAGTGGAAAATTGGTAAGGCTGCCTTTATTGGCAATAATTATGTTGACAAGTTTGCTGAAGGTAAGGCAAAAGATCTTTCAAGTCTTGGCAATACACTTGTATACATTGAAATAAATGGTGAACTGAGTGCGATCATTGCCATGAAGGATGTAGTTCGCAAGGAAACAAAACTTGCCATTGATCATTTAAAAAAGCAAGGTATTCATACGGTCATGCTTACTGGGGATAGTGAAAAAACAGCACGAGCGATTTCCTCTGAAAGCCATGTAGATGAATTTTTCGCCGAATGCTTACCTGAGGTAAAAGTAGAAAAACTTAAGGATTTAAAAGAAAAGTATAAAACTGTGGCAATGGTAGGTGACGGGATTAATGATGCACCCGCGCTAGCAATTGCCAATGTCGGTATTGCCATGGGCGGAGGAACTGATGTTGCCCTTGAGACTGCTGATATTGTCCTAATGAAAAATGATTTGCCGCGAATTGCCGAGGCCATCGATCTTTCCAAACGCATGAATAGAATCATTAAACAAAATGTGGTTTTCTCCATAACTGTAATCATGATCTTGATCGCATCGAATTTCTTTCAGATGCTCGATTTGCCATATGGAGTAATCGGTCATGAAGGCAGTACCATTTTAGTCATTCTAAATAGCCTTCGATTGCTTAAATAGTGAAAAACCGGATGAACATTCATCCGGTCAGGCTGTCGAGAAACTTTCGACAGCCTCTTATTTTCTACAATAACTTTAACCATTCACCGCGTTAATTTATTATAACATTATTAATATATAGGCTTTGCAACATGTCTGTTGATTTGCGCTCCAGGCACTTCGCTTTCCGCGGGCGGTCCGGGGAGCCTCCTCGGCGCTAGCGCCTGCGGGGTCTCCCCTGCCCCGTACTCCCGCAGGAGTCTGCGTGCCTTCCGCGCA